>DXXK01000005.1 GCA_019416425.1 Bacteroidales bacterium | reverse complement strand
TTCCCAAAGGCACGGAACACTTCGTGGCGGATCTACACGGTGAATACGATGCCTTCAACCATCTGCTGAAAAACGGTTCCGGAAGCATCCGCCGTAAGGTCAACGACCTGTTCGGCTCAATTATGAGCCAGAATGAAATTCGCCAGCTTTGCTCGTTGATCTACTATCCTGAACAGAAACTGGCTTATATCCGTTCGTCCATCAGCGACCTGGACAATTTCTACCAGATCACGTTGCACCAGGTCATCATGGTCCTGCAGCTGGTTTCCTCCAAGTACACCCGTTCCAAGGTACGCAAGAGTCTACCCAGGGAATTCGCCTACATCATCGAGGAACTGCTGCACGAGGCTCCGTCCATGAGCAATAAGCATTCCTATTATTCCCGGATTCTTGAGACTATCATCTCCACAGGACAGGCCGAAGATTTCATCATAGCCATCTGCAATGTTATTCAACTTCTGTCGATCGATCAGCTGCACATCTTAGGCGATATATTCGATCGTGGCTCCAGTGCGCATCTGATTCTGGACAAACTCGAGACTTACCAGAATTTCGATATGCAGTGGGGCAATCACGACGCGTTGTGGATGGGTGCGGCAGCCGGCAACATGAGCTGCATTGCCAATGTATTGCGTATTGCCTTACGCTATGATAATCTGTCGCCTTTGGAGGATGGTTATGGAATAAACCTTCTGCCTCTCGCATCCTTTGCACTCGAGACGTACGCTGACGATTCCTGTACCCAGTTCCAGCCAAAGATAGTGGATGATAGCGACTTCTCGGAGAAGCACAAGAACCTGATCGCCAAAATGCACAAGGCAATCTCAATAATTCAGTTCAAGCTTGACGGCCAGATGGCGCATAAGTACCCTCAATGGAAAATGGAGGGGCGCCGTCTGTTACATACCATCGATTTCAGCGACGGTACCGTTATGGTGGACGGCAGACGGTATAAGATGAACGACCTGAACTTCCCGACTGTTGACCGTGATGATCCCTATCTCTTGTCGGACGAGGAGGAAGAGCTAATGCAAAAACTTGTTCATTCATTCCGTGTAAGCGACAAACTTAAACGTCATATCGGCATCATACTGTCGCATGGATGCATGTACAATGTCAGCAATTCCAATCTGATGTACCATGCATCGGTACCGTTGAACGAAGATGGCTCGCTGCGCGAGGTTCTGGTAAAGGATGAACGATACTCCGGCAAGGAACTGATGCATAAGATCGGTATGCTGATGCGCGAAGCGTTCAACACCGACACCGACGATGATGTCCGCCAATATGCCATAGATTACTATCATTATATATGGTGTGGCCCGGACTCCCCTCTTTTCGACAAATCCAAGATGGCGACTTTCGAGCGGTACTTCATCGACAATCCTGAATCCCATGTTGAGAAGAAGGGATGGTACTTCACTTACCGTGACAGTGAACGTACCTGTGATATGATCTTGGATGCCTTCGGAGTGACCGGAGAGCATCGTCATATCATCAACGGCCATGTGCCCGTACGAGCCGTACAGGGCGAGAATCCCATCAAGGCCAATGGCAAGTTGATGGTGATTGATGGTGGTTTTTCCGAGGCTTACCGCAGTACCACCGGAATTGCAGGCTATACATTGGTGTTCCACAGCCGTGGTTTCGACCTGGTGCAGCATGAGCCGTTCTCGTCACCCGAGGAAGCTGTCAAGAATGGAACGGATATCATTTCCTCCACCACTCTTGTGGAGCTTTCCGCTCATCGTCTCCGTGTTCGCGATACAGACAAAGGCAAGGAACTGCAGTCTCAGGTCAGGGAATTGCGCGAGCTTCTATACGCCTATCGACATGGACTCCTCAAAGAGCATAAGTAACGTATCTGTAACCTATAATCAAATTTTATTAAAATTACAATATGAAGTATCGAGTATTGATTGTATTATCATTGATATTGACATTTGGAAAGACATTGGCCACGGAACCGTTCGAGAGCTTGCGTACACGTCAGCTTCCCGGATTCAAAGTGGATGTCCCTCGTGATTCCATTCTGTTGAGCGATCCATGTATCTTGGCTGATGAACAGTCCGGTCTCTATTACATGACTGGTACCAGAGGCAAGCTGTGGATCAGTAGCAATCTTAATGAATGGACCGGTCCCTATAGCCTGATAGAGCCGGATACTATTTCCTGGATGGGTCGAAACCCGGAGATCTGGGCGGCCGAACTGCATCCTTATAAAGGAAAATATTATTGCTTTGCAACATTCACCAACAATAAGAAGATAACCGGCAGATATAAAGGAATGGATATGCCGCGCAGAGCCTCGCACGTGATGGTAAGTGATGTGCCATGGGGACCGTATCGTCCTGTCTCGAATCAGAACTATCTTCCTGAAGACCGTCCCACGCTTGACGGCACATTCTGGGTGGACAGTGACGGCAAACCATACATGGTATATTGCGGTGAATGGATATCCAACTGGGACGGAACCATGGAAAGTATCCAACTCAAGGATGACCTGAGCGGATCCGTAGGGAAAGGCAAGCTTCTGTTCAAGGCAAGTGCATCACCTTGGAGTCGTGAGAAGATTGACGGTAAAATCGTGCCAAACCGGGTGACCGATGGCCCCTGGCTGTTCCGTACAGGTACAGGACGACTTGGTATGATATGGACCAGCTGGATCTACGATGTCTACACACAGGGCGTGGCATATTCAGAAAGCGGCACTCTCGATGGTCCGTGGATTCAGGAGGAAGAGCCGATCACCAAGCCTAATCACGGACATGGAATGTTGTTCAAGGATATGCAGGGTCGTTGGTTGATGTCTGTCCATAGTCACCGCAATGACAACGGCCATTACATCCGCATCCCTCAGCTGTTCGAAGTTGATCTCTCCGGCGACAAACTCAAAATCGTACGCCAGCTATGATTACTGGTTCCATCGCGGCATCCAGGCTATTGAGCAACCTGTGAAGATGCGCGATGGATCGTTCTTGAAACCGAAACCGACATCTGCCTTCACAAGGATATTGTCAATCGGATACCAGTTTACGCCGAACGTCAGACGATGTCCGGCGTTCCAGTGTGCTTTGTCTTGGGCATCGCGGTCCTGATATTGCGACCAGTCGTAACGACTGAACACATAGAATTTCTGTCTTCCGTCTAAATTACGGTTCAGCGAGAACATATCGTAGCCGACTTCCGCGCCAAGACTCATTGCCTGCATGTCATGCAACGGCTTTAAAGCGGTATTGATTGTTCTGCTCTTCTCGCGGCAGCCCATGTAGCCATATTGATAGGCTCCACGGAACAGGATATTATGACCATCGTAAACCCAGTCGATGCTTCCCAATGCCAGACTTGTGTTCATTCTGCGCTCGGGAGCCTCATCTCCTGTCGTGATGGATGTGACTCCTCCGCCAAATTCTCCGGAAGCACAAAGTGTCAGTCCTGGTATCGAGCTGTTGCTAACCCAGAACGCCCCGGCATAAAGTCGGTCGATAGTCCGCTCGTAGGCTCCGTCACCATATTTCCAGAAACCATTGCCGAAATCAAAATTGATGAAGCCGGGAATAGCCATCACTATGTATGTCCAGTCATTGCTTATTCCTTCAAAACTAATCGACGGAGACTGATTGTTGATTGCTAAGAATTCCGGTCCATCCTCAGGACGGATCACTCCGAAGAAGGAATCAGGGTAATCATTCTGCTGCCCTACGGGAGTGCCTATGAGTCCGATCTTGATGCCGGCGGCGTCGCCGAATCGCTTCATGACCCATATCTCATCCAGACTGACCTCGCATCCCCAGTTCATAGGACGGTCATCGGCACTACCGCTCCCTTCCGTAGGTACAGATCCCTCGTTGACTACATTGATCTGTGTACCGACAACCCATCCATTGCCGCAGTCGAATTCCGCCCAGATACAACCTTTGGGCAGATTCAGGCGCCATGCCGGATCATCCCCCATCGGTGAGGCATGATGTGAGCCAAGTCTGTCGAAATTCCTCTGCATAGCCAGCTCGACATATCCCAACACATGCCATCGGTCCAGAAAAGATGTCTTTTCTGTCACTTCAGTAGTTTCGTCAGCAGATTCAACATCGTCTGCACACATAGGAATAACACTTCCAGCAAGCATAGCGATTGGCAGGAATCCCTTAATGATTTGATTCATAAGCAATATGGCATCTAATGATACCCTATAAAATAGATATAGATTTTACAGTCTTCACTTATATTAACAATTTCAAGTCAGATTTATCATACTTATATGCCAAAAATAAATTCCAATGGAATATCAAAAAAACTGGGGATGGACCTGCAGCTTATGGAATCTCTATCTTTTCGCCAAGGAAATGCGGCTGTTTGCCGAACCAGATGTCCAGCATCATTTTGTCTCTGGCAAGACATTCGCGTAATGCAAGACGGATGCGGACTCTTCTTCCGGCCTGCAGAGGTGCAGACATCGCCACCGCCTCTATGCCATTCGCCTCAGCCAGATATAATGCCCGCGCATTATGGTCCTCCTGTGATATGATCGTTATGGAATCGCATCCGAACACCTCCTTGGCCCTTACAACGGAGTCAAGTGTCCTGAAACCGGCAAAATCCAGGATTATTCTGTTCTCGGGCACACCATGCGCCATCAGGGAATCACGCATGGCCGTCGGCTCGTCATACTCTTTGATATGGTTATCCCCGCTCACTATGATGTAATCCACCTTTCCAGCTTGAAAAAGTTCCACAGCCGTCTTGATTCTGTTCGTGAAATATGTGTTCGGCCTACCCAACCTGTTCAATGGATTTGTTCCAAGCAATAAAGCGACTTTATTATGAGGAATAGTGCCAACATCAGAATATTGTCTGTACTGAGCCACAGTTTCCACTCTGACATTAGCATAAACAGTAAAAGCAATGGCCACGAGCATCAAACAGCAAGCGCCCAGAACAATACGCCTTAATAATATCTTATACTTTGGTGTCATGTTTTTATGATTAATAATCGCCGGAGCTACAGATTGATGTGGCTCCGGCGTTATATTGGTTGATTTTTTTCTACTCAACTATGGGTCTCATCGGGCGGGAATAGACAGGACCGTGAAGGAATACGGTGATAACTTCACTGTAAAGGCAGGTGAATTCTCAGTAACGGAATCTACTTTTATCTCCGCCTTGTCGGCAGCCGGTGCTCCCGACATTACCGTACGTTCCATCGTCATTGCTCCTGTACCATTCAATACTTTTGAAAGGTCCACATCCATTGTGGTCTCTATAGGAAGCATATTCACCATCTTGACCGTCACACGGCCGGACTTGTCATCATTGACTATGCTGGCTCCTACACGAATCCGAGCCTTGTCATTGTCAGTGGCGATATTAAGAGTCGAGTTATAATATCTGTCACCTGCATTCTCGCCGAACAGACGCATGGTGTGGTAATCAGTAGTCAGCTTTACCTCCGTGTTGTTGAAGTATATCAGGTCAGGACGCCACTGGGTATGGTTCTCCTTGGCTAACAATGGAGCGTATGAACTTAATTCCACGACATCCGCATTCCTTTCCACAGAAGTCAGATACAGAGCCTCGGCCAAAGCAGTCTCCATATTGCTGGGACGGCCGGGCAGATGAGCCGCCCATTCACCTAAGTAGACCTTTGTACCATTTCGGTCATAATCGTCATAATAATCCTGATTGTAAACGAGCCAAGCCGGATCGACGTAGTAGTGCTCGTCGACCAGATCCACATTCTGTTCCTTGGCCAGACGCCAGCCTTCCTCATAATCAGCTCCCTCGTAGAAAGGTCCTACCGTGCCTACAACCTTGATTTCCGGATAAGCCTTCTTGACCGTAGCATTGATCTTGTTGAAACGTTCTTCGAACACTTCGGTAATCATATCCTCGTTACCGATGCCGATATACTTCAAGTCGAAAGGCTCCGGATGACCTGCCTCGGCACGCTTGGCTCCCCATGTAGAGGTGACCGGACCGTTGGCGTATTCAATCAGATCCAGCACGTCCTGTATGTAGGAATCGAGGGAATCCATCGGAATACCGCACTGCTGGCCATATCGTGTGATGTCGTTCACGGTATACTTCGATGCACGCGACGAGTTCTGACATGGGACACCGGCTGCAAGGACCGGTAGAGGCTCCATGCCTAAATCCTCACAGAACTGGAAATACTCGTAATAACCCAATCCGCGAGTCTGATGATAACCCCACAGATTGTATAGTGGCTTGCGTTCCTCAAGCTTGCCGATCGATCCCTTCCAGTCATAGATATTGTCTATGCCGTTGCCATGAGCCACGCAACCGCCCGGGAAACGAAGGAACTGAGGCTTGAGGTTCTGCAATGTCTCAGCCAGATCCTTACGCAGACCATTCTTATGCCCCTTGAATGTGTTTACCGGGAACAGTGAAATCATATCCATGTCAACTACGCCCTGCTTGGCCGGTGTCAGCAGCAATTTCGCATCCGCGGCATCAGCAGTCGAAGTCAGTGTCAATTCATACTCCTTCCATGTCTGCGACGGCTTTACGGTTACCTTCCCTTCGGCGCATACCCAACCGGAACCTTCAGATACAAGACGGACGGTCACCGGCATCTTAACATTGGAGCGTGCCTTGATGGTGAATCGGTATTTCTCGCCATGTTTCAACACTATGCCGTCCCATCCCTCATTGACCAGGGTTCCGTCTGCCTTGGCGTCCGATACCTTCAGCCGGGCATAATGAGGATTATTGGCGTGAATCGGATTGGCCGTCCTGATCGACATGACCATCCCATTTCCACGAACGCTCCAGGCATATTCCGGTCCCCAGCCCTTGATCCAGCTTTCGGTGCTGTCGTATTCGAAATCCCGGTTCTGGATCAGTTCTGCATACAGGCCACCGTCTGCGGCATAGTTGATGTCCTCGAAGAAGATGCCCATCAGCAACGGGCTGATTTCCTTAGAGGTACCGTTAGCCACAAGACTTCCTTTCAGCGGCTTGAGTCCTGCAAAACGAACCGGATCCGCATCGCAATGCTCGCTGTAGAGCGCAGCCAGATGTGCACGCTCGTCGACATATTTCTTAAGGTCGGCTATGGTGGCCTCATCCATGTCCATTATATTGCCTTTTACCTCCTGGCCACCGATCTTGACAGTAGCGGGTCGGAAAGTCGGAGCAGATACAAACGGCAGTTTAGTCACGTCGCCCGGCTCACGGTACTTCTGCGGTTTCCAGCTCTTCAGATCAGTGGACTCAGCCCAACCAATGACTGTGCCTCCATCCGTAGCATTGAACAGACACACCCAGGTTCCGTTCACATTGTAGAGTTTCGGCTCCCACATTTTCTTATGGGAACCCCATGCGCCGAAATCAGACTTGACAAAGTCATACCCGTTGCCGCTGCCTATCGGCGTCCACTGTCCGGTTGAATTGCGCTCGGCGATTTTCAATCCTCCCTTGCCGTCGGCAGGAGCATAGATGAATATCTCCGCTGCCGACGCGCTCATGAGTGTCAAGCCAGCCAGCGCCGCGATAATACTTCTGTTCATTTATATCTGTTATGTTAGGTTCTATGCAGATTATTTCATCGACTCGTCTGTCGCGATGTTATAGATGATACGCGGCAGCTGTGTGTTATCGTGCAGACCGTTGAAACGCTGGGCATCGACACCGATGGCTATTACCGGGACAAAGTCTCCGGAATGGCTTTCGGCAGTGAATCCAATGCCTGCGATATCGTTGAATGTGTCGAAAACAGCCTCCACAAAACGGTTGCTGACATTGTACATGGTGCGGTGGTCCTTGAACTGGCGCTTGATGAAGGTTTTCTGGAATTCATCCTTGATATATTCGTACTGAGCGTTCGTCAGTTTCACCTCCTTTCCATAACCGAATCTGTCGGCCAGAACCTTCTTCATCTCGTCCCAGGTTATCTTAGTCTTATTCTTCAACATATCTATGCACCACTCTGAGAATCTGTCCTTCGAGATCCGCTGGTAATCCAGGGTCTTGAGGTTGGCCTCGTAATGCAGGAACTGATTGGCCAATGCCATTCCGCCTGTATTATGGTCTGCCGTAATCACAATCAGGGTCTCGTCTGGATGCTGCTTGTAGAAATCGTAAGCCACCTGAATGGCTTCCTGCAGACGAAGCACCTCATGCACCACGCTGCCACCGTCATTACTGTGTGCCGAATGGTCGATGTCGCCGTTCTCGACCATCATGAAGAAGTGGTCGGGCGACGTTTTCTCAAGATGCGCAAGGCAAGCCTTGGTCATATCCACCAAATTCAGTACACCGGGAATTGAATCCACGGTATAGCCAACCGTCGAGGACCTGACAGTATCTGTATTGAGGAGGACAACCCGCTCGGTCGTGACGCCCTTAAGCTTGTCGATGCCGCGGACTGTGGTGACGTTATTTTCGGCAAACAGCTGCTCCAGATCATTGGGCTTGCCGTTTTTGTCTTTCAGACCTCGCCAGTTGGAACCTGCTATGAACTGATAGCCAGACATCGCAGCCTCGCGGCCGATTTCATATGATTTGCCACGATTGTCCTGATGCGCATAGAATGCCGCCGGAGTCGCGTCATCCGGCGAACCTGTTGTAACAAGCCCTACGCCCCATCCCTTACGGAACAGTTCCGCCGCCACGCTCTGAACGGCGACACTGTCCTTATCAACTCCTACCATACCGTTTTGGGTCTTATGACCTGTAGCCAGTGCCGTACCTCCGGCGGCAGAGTCAGTGATGTCCGACGATGCCGAGTGACTCGTGGCATAACTTACTGTCGGAAAATTCAGCATCAGGATTGACTTGTCGTTGCCGAGCACGCTGCGGTTGTAAGCCTCTGTTACCGACAGATGCCCCAGTCCCATGCCGTCACCGATGAAATAGAAGACGTATTTTGCGTTTTGCGCGGCTGCGGCCGACAGCGACATTGCTGCTGCAAGGAATGCAGCCATTATTGTTCTGTTGTATTTCATGATTGTTTAAAGTCTTATTTGTCAATTATCGCCTCCTTCAGTTGGTCGGCTATGGCCCGCATTCCGGCTATTGATGGGTGGCCGTTTTTCTTGTCGATGTCGTGAAGCTTTATTATGGGAACTCCGTACTTGCCGCATGCATATTCTATCGATTCCGTAATCTCCGGACGTAACTCACTATTGATTATGTAATACACATCGACATTAGGATAAAGCACCGCAACCTCCTTCATCAGTTTCATGATTGCCGGACGAAATGTGTACAGGTCCATGTCCGTGGGCTCACCATCGGTCTTGTATTCCCCGGCAGGAACATTTGCCCAGCTGTCGTTGGTCCCTCCGAATATCAGCAGAATGTCCGGCGTACCCAGATTGTTGACACGGGTTATAAAACTGCGGGGCTGGTAATTGGATTTGTTATAGCCCAGATAGGAGATTGTTGAGCCCGAATAGGAATTATTCTGCTCCAGACGCAATCCGTTCTCCTTGATGAACATCCACCACCACGTCTGTGTCACGTCATTGACATCAGTACGCTTGTCCGGAATGTTTTTAAAATACCACATCTCGTTGGTCTTGGGCTCGATATAACCCTCGAATGTGGAATAACTGTCCCCCAATATCGATACAGCAGGCTTATATTCCCATACTTTCTTGGCGTTGGTGCTTATCGATACCGCCGCCAATAGCGCTAATACCATTGCGAGTTTTCTCATGTCTGTTAAATTCAGATTAATTAAGCAGGAATGCTGTTACTCGGCTTTCTTCTCCTTGATGCGTTGATACTCGATGATGGTTAGCTCTCGGTTCAGTCTCTTGGCCATAGGACGGAAGCTGACATAAGTCACTGATCCGGAAATCAAGCCTCCGATCAATGGTATGAATTTGCCGAACATATTTGCCATGGACTTATGGACGAGTTTGCCGGTGACATATTTGGCGATCTGGCGAATTGCCGGAGCTGCGGTCGTCTTGGCTACGATTACCGCGGCGCATGTCATTCCGTAGTTTTTGGCGCTGTTGGCGGCAAGCTCGCGTATCACCTTGTTCGCTCCGTCGATTCCCAATGCCACTCCAATGAATACTGTCAGTACGGACTGTGCCCCCTCGTCCAGTTCATGATTCTCGCTCAGAAGGTCTCCCCAGCCATGGATGTAGGCTAATTTCTGAGCAAGAACCAATACATGCCAGAAATATTGCGCCAGATCAGCCGGTATAGTGCCTACCATTGCCAATCCGCCGGGGATGCCTGCGGCTGTGGACAATGCCGTAACCTGAAGCGTGTGTTTGCTTATGGCATCGTTTGCCACTTCATTGACCGTTGCCGGCTGGAATATATCTATCGGTGTCTTGGCTGCAAGGTCGTCAGTGTCACCGTATCCATTGAAGACCTCTTTAAGGTATTTTTCCCGATCGACTTTTACCCCGGGCATTTCAAGAGCATGATGGAGCACGCTCTCCCATGTTATCTCCGCCATATTAGTTTTTATGATGTTTGTCACAATTTCAGGTTTTAAACTGCAAAAATAAGCAAAATCCATGAAATAAAAAACAGAGTAAACAAGAACTTTTGATATATAGGATTGTTAAAATTAATGAACTTACCCGACAGGACGGGTTGTTGATAGAATCGTTAACTTAAAATTCAGAAGTATGCATTTTACGCCAAAAGAGGAAGACAAGTTGAAACTCCTGTGCGTAGGCATGATTGCCGAGCGTCGTCTTCAGAAGGGGTTGAAACTCAATTATCCCGAAGCGGTAGCCTACATCACCTCAGCGGCGCTTGAGATGGCCCGTGAGGGAAAGACCGTGGAGGAAGTGATGACCGGGGCAACTCAGGTGCTGACTAAAGACCAGGTCATGGATGGCGTTGCCGACATGATAACAATGCTGCAGGTTGAAGCTGTTTTCACTGATGGCTCCCGACTTGTCAGTATCCATCATCCCATCAAGTAATAAACCCCACAAGCAGTTAATACTATGAGCGATAACACCAAAGCACAAGCCGCACCGCAGGGGTACGACACCCCGTTGAATCCTGAAAGCGGCATACCCCCCATCGCATATCCCAAGACGCCGGGGTTCACACCTAAGGAGCAGGTCCCTGTCGGAGGAGTAATCCTGGCCGACGATTCCATTGAATACAACGTTGGCCGCCGTACCAAGAAAGTGAAGGTACGCAACACCGGCGACCGCCCTATCCAGATTGGCTCGCACTATCACTTCTTCGAGGTCAACCGTTATCTGGAGTTCGACCGTCCCGCATGTTTCGGATATCATCTTAACATCCCCGCCACTACAGCCATCCGTTTCGAGGCTGGAGAGGAGAAGGAAGTTGAAGTAGTACAGTATATGGGCAAGCAGCGCGTCATCGGATTCGATGACCTGGCCAATGGATTTACAGGCCATGAGGACACCCCGAGCTACTATCCCAAGTATCGCGAGGCACTCCGCCGTATGGAGGAGTACGGATACAAAAGCGTCGCCGAAGAGGAAGCTGACGCGGAATACACTGAAAGCGAAGTTACACCCAAGAAATAAATCGCCATGGCTACTATATCAAGACAAGAGAACAACCTGTTGTTCGGTCCTACCGTCGGTGATAAGATCCGTCTTGCGGATACCGATCTGTACGTAGAGATTGAGAAAGACTTAAGAGTATATGGCGATGAGGCCGTTTACGGAGGAGGCAAGACGCTACGTGACGGAATGGGACTCGCCAACGAATGCACATCGGATGCCGGGAGCCTTGACCTGGTCATCACAAACGTAACGATCATCGACCCTTTGTTGGGTGTCATCAAGGCGGACGTAGGTGTGAAGGACGGTAAGATCGCGGGAGTCGGAAAGGCCGGTAACCCGAACATTATGGAGGGTGTCAGCCCCAACCTGGTTACTGGACCATCCACCGATGCGATCAGCGGCGAGCATATGATTCTTACAGCTGCCGGTATCGACGGTCATGTCCATTTCTGCGCGCCGCAGCAGGCATACGAGTGCCTCAGCAATGGTATTACCACATTGATAGGAGGCGGTGTCGGCCCGACCGATGGAACTAATGGAACGACCATCACTTCCGGTAGATGGAATCTGGAACAGATGCTCCGCTCACTCGATGGACTTCCTATCAACGTAGGCCTGCTCGGAAAAGGAAATTGCGCATGCCGTGAGAATCTGGAAGACCAGATGCGCGCCGGCGCATGCGGCTTCAAGCTACACGAGGATTGGGGAACGACTCCGGCAGCTATACGTACCTGCATGTCGGTAGCCGATGATTATGACGTACAGGTCGCTCTCCATGCCGATACACTTAACGAATCCGGTTACGTCGAGGATACCATCGCAGCAATAGATGGAAGAACAATACATTCCTACCACACCGAAGGCGCCGGTGGCGGACATGCTCCTGACTTGCTGAAGATCGCTTCGATGAACAATGTTCTTCCCTCGTCCACCAATCCGACGCTTCCGTTCGGTATCAACTCCCAGGCTGAGTTGTTCGACATGATTATGGTCTGCCACAACCTGAATCCGAACATCCCGAGTGACGTCGCATTCGCCGAAAGCCGTGTTCGGCCCGAGACACAGTCGGCCGAGAACATTTTCCACGACCTTGGAATCATTTCCATGGTGTCCTCCGACTCGCAGGCAATGGGACGTGTGGGCGAGAGTTTCATGCGTACATTCCAGATGGCAAGCTACATGAAATCCGTCCGCGGCAAGCTTCCGGAGGATTCCGAGAATAACGATAATTTCCGTGTTCTCCGCTATCTGGCACAGATTACGTTGAACCCCGCGATATGCTATGGTATTTCAGATATCTTGGGCAGCATCGCACCCGGCAAGATGGCCGACCTCGTTCTTTGGGAGCCAGCCTTCTTCGGTGTCAAACCGCAGCTCGTAATCAAGGGTGGCCTGATCAACTGGGCAAATATGGGAGATCCGAATGCATCGCTAACTACGCCCCAGCCTAAGATCATGCGTCCAATGTACGGTCAGTTCGGCGAAGAGTTGGCCAAGACCCGTTACACTTTCGTGTCGAAAGCCGCGGCAGATCTGGGCATCAAGGAGAAATATGGTCTGAAGAGCAATGTTTATGCCGTCAACCATGTACGTCAGCTCACTAAGAAAGACATGGTACGAAACACAGCCACCCCCCATATCGAGGTGGATCCGGAGACATTCTATGTCACTGTCAACGGCGACCTCGCATACGTCGCTCCCGCTCCTAAGCTGGCAATGAGTCAACTCTACTGGTTCAGTTAAGCATATCCAGAAACACTGCATACGGGCGCGGCACCATGGAGCGCCGCGCCCGCTTATTCATTAGAAAAGGTTACGAATAATACACATACTCAAGATTACGAAAACACACATCTTATGGAAGTTATCACCGAAGTATTAGGAAACACCGGCAACCCTGAATGGCATGAGAAACTGCATGATTTCGATATCGAGAACATCTATCTGGATCAATGGACAGCCCAGAAGAGCCGGTTCCTTGCGCAGGGAGACCATGGCAATGAATACCCTGTAGCGCTGAGACGTCACACACAGATTGAAGACGGCGACATCATCGTCTTTGATTCCGATACAAAGAAGGCGGCCATACTTCGCCTAAAGCTGAATCCAGTCCTCGTAGTTGATCTCGCCGGAATTGAGAATGCCGACAAGGATACAATTATCCGCACCAGCGTTGAACTGGGCCATGCGATCGGCAATCAGCACTGGCCGGCGGTGGTCAAGGGTACCAAGGTGTACGTTCCCCTGACAGTTGACCGCAAGGTCATGCTCGCTGTCCTGGATACGCACAACATACCCGGCATCAGCTACAGGTTCGAGGAAGGCATGGAGGTTATCCCCTACCTTGCCCCTGACGAGATCCGCAATCTGTTCGGAGGTGCCGGACATGGCAGCCATGTACATGAGCATCACCATCACAACCACTGATTATGGATGACATGTCACGTAGGTCAGCTTTATTGGCGCATCTGATGCAGTTCAGCGACGCCATGTTCCCCGTGGGAGCCTTCTCCTTCTCGAACGGACTGGAGACAGCCGCCTACGAGCATTGGGTGCATGACGCCGAGACACTGGAGCAGTACAGCCGTTCCGCGGCGCTGCAGGCTGCTTTCAGCGACGGTGTGGCCGCCCTGCATGCGCACCGTGCCGCGGCACGTGGGGATTACGACGCCATTGTAGAGGCCGACTGTTACCTGATGCTCTTCAAGATGAACGACGAGGCCCGACTGATGCTGGAACGTATGGGCAAGAAACTGGCCGAGCTCATGGGACACCTGTTCCCAACCGAGTTGATTGGCCGCTGGCTCGGCGACATCAAGAAGGGCAACACGCCGGGATCATATCCCGTGGCTCAGGGACTCGTGTTCCAGGCGGCCGGGCTGTCCGAAACCGAACTGTACGCATCGCATCAGTACGGAATCGTGAACATGATTGTCGGAGCGGCGCTGCGTTGCGTACGCGTGTCACATTACGACACTCAGCGAATCCTCTACAAACTCGCCGACGACATACCATCGCTCTATGAGCGTGCGTCGCGGATGAGGCTTGAGGACATGAACTGCTTCGTACCGGAAATCGACATCCTGGCGTCGCTCCATGAGAAGGGCAAGATGCGCATGTTCATGAGTTGAGACTATAGACTATTTATTGACAACAACCTTTCTCCCTGTAAACTTACCATATTATGAGCACCTGCAGAATCGGTGTCGGAGGCCCGGTAGGCTCCGGCAAGACAGCATTGATAGAGGCATTGACACCCCGCCTTCTGGATATGGGGTACAAAGTATTGATCATCACCAACGACATCGTCACCACCGAGGATGCCAAGCATGTCCGCAAGACCCTGAAAGGATATCTTGCCGAAGACCGCATCATCGGAGTCGAGACGGGAGCATGTCCCCATACCGCGGTACGCGAGGACCCGTCGATGAACATCGCAGCGGTCGAGGAAATGGAGGCCAAGTTCCCCGATGCCGAGATTGTATTCATCGAGAGCGGCGGTGATAACCTGACGTTGACATTCAGTCCGGCGCTGGTGGACTTCTTCATCTACGTCATCGATGTGGCTGCCGGCGATAAGATTCCCCGTAAGGATGGCCCCGGCATAAGCCAGAGCGACATACTTGTAATCAACAAGACAGATCTGGCGCCTTATGTGCACGCCAGCCTGGAGGTCATGAAGCATGACAGCGAGCTGATGCGTCCGGGCAAACCATTCGTATTCACCAACTCGATGACCGGCGAGGGTATCGACGAGCTGATCGGACTGCTGAAGAAGATGGCTCTGTTCGACATCACACCTGAGGACCATCCCGTGCGTGAACTCGACGAGGGTATAATCGTAGAGGAAAAATGACAAGCCGCTATATAACCAAAGTTCCGCCGGTTGACTTCTCGCACGCACCCGAGATGCAGCCCTACCTTGACGAGCCCCCCGCCATGTATGTGGGTGCGCCCGGCAAGAAGGGATACCTGCGCCTCGGATTCGAGCTGGACAGCTCCGGCAAGTCGATACTGCGCGACCTGGACCGGCGCGTACCGATTGTCGTACAGCAGGAACTGTACTTCGACGAGGAACTCCCGGGCATGCCATGCGTCTACATCCTGTCGTCAGGAGGTCAGTATATCGAAGGTGACCGTTACCAGCAGGACATTACAGTACGCAAGGATGCGATGGCGTTCGTCTCAACCGGAGCAGGAACCAAGATCGCAAGGATGAAGCATAATTACGCCGGAATGATCCAGAACATTGTCCTGGAGGAAAACGCCTACCTGGAGTTCCTTCCTGAACCGACATTCCCGTGCGAGAATACCCGCTTCATCTCCGACACCCGCATGATAATCCATCCAACCGCCACCGTAGCGTACGCCGAGATCTACATGGGCGGTCGGAAATACCACAACGACGAACTGTTCAAATTCGACATCCTCTCTGTCTGCACTCACGGCGAGCGTCCTGCTGGCGAGCAGCTGTTCCGCGAGAAATTCATCATCTCGCCGCACATGGAGCGCATCCGCGACATGGGCATAATGGGTGAATATGATGTCTTCGCCAATGTCGTTGTCTGCACTCCGCCTGACAAGGCAAAAGTCATATACGATACTTATGAGCCGTTCATCGACCGCAAGAACCATACCGCTGCTGGAATCACGCATCTGCCAAACGAGGCTGGTCTCCTCTTCAAGGTTTTGGGCAAAGAGGCAGGTCCGGTGAAGAAAATCGTAAGGGAATTTTGTTCTAAAGTAAGACAGGCAGTCAAAGGTGTCCCCATTCCCGAGGAATTTCCGTGGCGCTGACCGTTAAAACACTATGGACTATGGAAAATACGACAAAACTCGCTGCAATTGGCGAGAAACTTGAAAGCAAATTTCCTGAATGGCTGGTTACCACGGCCAAGAGTTTTTTCCGTGGCATCGGACAGGTAATGTTCCAATGCAACGCCTGGACGGGCTTTCTGTTTCTTATAGGCATCGTCTGGGGCGCGTATGCCGAAGGCAACGGCCTTGTTGCCTGGGGTGCCCTCACAGGATGTGCCGCATCTTCATTTGCAGGATATATAACCCGTAACCGCGGATGCGCCGTGTCGGACGGCAAGCAGGGTTTGTGGGGTTTCAACGGCACCCTTGTCGGTTGCGCCTTTCCTACTTTCCTGGGAAACACCTGGATGATGTGGGCTGGCTTGCTGATATGCGCCATGATGACAACATGGGTCAGGCGAGGTTTCAACAATGTAATGGCACCCTGGCATATCAATTCCCTGACATTCCCCTTCGTGTTCATGACATGGTTCTTTCTGCTGTGCGCGCGAGAGATGAAAGGTCTGCCATCTACCGGTATGGATGTACCGAGCCTGGAGTTTGCAATCCATTCTCACGAGGACTACACCTTCGGACTCCTGGTCAAGGCGTGGTTGAAGAACATATCGCAGGTCTTCCTGATCGATTCATGGGTCACGGGAATCTTCTTTATCGTGGCTTTGGCCGTCAGCGACAAGTTCGCGTGTATTTGGGCATGCGTCGCTTCTGCATTGTCATTGGCTACAGCCATAGTATTCCAGGCCGGTGGAGTGTCCATCGATTCTGGACTTTATGGATTCAGTGCGGTCCTGACCGGTATCGCCGTCGGTGCGACCTTCTATAAGCCCAGCTGGATCGGTGCCATATGGACATCCTTCGGGGTCATCCTCACTGTCTTTATTCAGGCCGGAATGAATGCTTTCTTCGCGCCCTGGGGAATGGCTACGTTGACCGGACCCTTCTGCATTGCAACTTGGTTGCTGCTGTTGCCGCGAATCAAACTCGACGACCGCTTCAATCCCGATATGTCGGATTGGCAGCATGACCTCGAGAGCCGAAAGCAAATCTTTAAATAAAAACAATGAAACATACGATTCCGAATAATGATGAGGCCTCAGGCCAGGTGCCGATATCCGACATGAAGCTCACCCCTGCTCACTATGCCGTTCTGGCGGTATGCAGCATGGAGCAGGTCATCGGCACGGCCATGTCCGCACTGGTTGGCATAGTCCTTCCGATGATTCTGATTATCGATCATCATTCGTTATCCTCGTTCATGCAGGGTGTGGTCGGTGCTTCCGGATTGCTTGGTATCGCTACCGGTTCATTGTCATTGGGTAAAATCAGCGATGAGAAAGGTTACGCCTTTCTGTTCAGACTTTGCCCTGTCTTGATAACCATAGGCTCACTTGTGCCTTTCCTGTTTCCTGATGCCGCTTGTCTGACGGTGGGGCTGTTTATAGTCGGATTCGGAGTGGGCGGAGGATACTCACTGGATTCCGATTACATCTCCGAACTTATGCCTCGCAGATGGAGTCTGTTCATGGTTGGCATGGCCAAGGCAACATGTTCACTGGGATTCATCGGAGTCTCTCTCTGCAGTTATTTCATTATCCGTTCGCATATGGATCCCGAGATCTGGCGTTGGCTTATGCTGTTGATTACGGTGCTTGGCGTTGCTACATTCCTATTTAGACTCAGATATCCTGATTCTCCAAAATGGCTTATGGATCATGGTCGAGATGCCGATGCGCAGAAAGCTGCTAAGTTCTTCTTCGGGCCAAAGGCTGAGGTTTTGCCTTCGGAAATCAAGAAAGCATCCGGTTCTTCCGCATCGTGGGCCGACATGATCCGCAACGGAAATTGGAAAAAGGTGGTGTTCAGCGGTATCCCATGGGCCTGTGAGGGTGTCGGCGTGTATGGTATCGGTGTGTTCCTCCCCGTACTGGTCATGGCGCTCGGCATCGACAAGACAAATGCTACCGGCATGGCCAAAATCCTGAACTCCGTCGAGCTGTCGACAGTCATCAACTGCTTCATCCTTCCTGGATTCGTGTTGGGACTGCTCATAATACGCCGCGTTTATCATGTCGGTATGCTGATGTGGGGTTTCCTGTTCTATTCTTTTGGCGTGGGTCTGGTCATGGCGGCGTATCTGCTTAAGTGGCCTGTATGGGTCTCGATTATCGGATTCCTTACATTCGAGGTTGCCCTGAATGCTGGTCCTCACTTGGTGACTTTCATCATACCGTCGCAGATCTATGATGTCGATGACCGAGGGGCAGGCTCCGGACTCGCGGCCATGATCGGCAAGGTCGGCGCTATTTTGGGAGTTTTCCTTATGCCTATCGTCCTTGACTACGGCGGCATGACGGCCGTGCTGATATTCTGCATCTCGGTGGGCGTTCTCGGCATGATAGTCTCGGCGATATTCGGCAGGATTGTATTGCCCCGCTCTCAACAAAAGTTGTGAGCGATTGTTAAAACATCAAGAACATTAAGGTTAATTAAAGATATTGGATTATGCACATGGCAGACGCACTTCTTTCCACTCCGGTGGCTTTGGCAGGCGCGGGTATCGCGGCTGTATTGCTTGGCGTGGCGGGATATCGGATCAAAAAGAATCCGGATAAGGTGAATCCGGCAATGATGGGAGTAATGGGGGCATTCGTGTTCGCGGCTCAGATGGTGAACTTCTCGATTCCCGGAACGGGGTCCAGCGGCCATATAGTCGGCGGAGTCCTGCTGGCATCCATATTGGGTCCATGGGCCGGGTTCCTTACCTTGGCCTCCGTATTGGTGATTCAGTGTCTGGCTTTCGCCGACGGTGGCCTGATGGCGTTGGGATGCAACATCATCAACATGGGAGCTTTGTCGACTCTTGTTGCATATCCTCTCATATTCCGGCCTTTGCTCAGATTCCCCGCTAAGCCGTGGAAAATCATCGGTGTCTCGTCGCTGGCCTGCGTGGTCGGGCTTGAATTGGGCGCCCTGTGCGTTGTAGGAGAAACGGAAATGTCCGGTATCACTGCGCTTCCTGTTCTTGATTTTCTATGGCTGATGCTCCCGATACATCTGGCCATAGGGTTCGGCGAGGGTATCGCTACCGGGTTCGTTCTCTATTTCGTCCAGAAGACTCGTCCGGCCATGCTGACTAGTGAGGAAGGTCCTGACGAGAAAGTATCTACAAAGAAAATGATTTGGGGATTCGCGATTTGTGCCGCGATTGTTGGTACTGTACTCGCAGCTATCGCAAGTTCCAATCCCGATGGCCTTGAATGGTCAATCCAGTCTTTGACCGGATCAACAGAGCTGTCGACGGCCAATACCATGGCAGCCGGTGCACAGTCAATCCAGAATGCTACGTCATTCATGCCTGATTACGACAACTCACTCGCCGGCATAGTCGGAGGTGTCATCGTTCTTGGTCTTCTGTGGGGCCTCACTTCCCTATTGACTCTTCGCAAGAAAACAGTCAAGGTTCCAGTGCATAAATAAGAGGATTCTGGCGTAGCGCAATCTTATAATGGAGAATAAGCTTGATAAGGGAATCCGCACATACACACGCGCAGTGTCGGAGACGGAGGATTCTGTCCGCGATCCGCGCGCTTTGCTTGTCGTGACCGTCCTTTATCTTGTGGTGCTTCTCACTATGCCTCTCGACAATCTCTCCGGATTGATATGGTTCGGCATCTATCCTGTGGTCGGAGCGGCGCTGGCCGGAATTCGGTTCGGTCGTATTTTTTCCAAGTCCCTTCTTGTATTGCCTCTGATTGTGGTGATAGGCATATTCAATCCCTGGTTCGACCATGGTAAGGGTATGCGGTTTGGCAATCTTGAGATCAGTCACGGCTGGCTGACATTCATCAGCATCATCGTACGTGGTCTGTATGCCGTCCAGGCTTTGCTGTTGCTGACGGAGAGTTGCGGATTCATTGGTATGTGCCGGGCAATGCGTCGGCTTTATATGCCGTCGTTTCTAACCACACAGCTGGAAACGGTCTACCGCTACTGCGGCGTCTTGATGCAGGAAGCTCAGAACATGCTTCGTGCCCGCGAGGCTCGCGGTTATGGCCGTAAGGTCATGGACCTGAAGATGTGGGGTCCTATGATCGGCCAGCTGTTTCTCCGTTCGGTAGACCGGGCTCAGCGTATCCATCTGGCTATGCTGTTGCGCGGGTTCAACGGAACTATGCCTGACTACTGCATGCATCCCCGCCGCTGGACACTTGCCGATACCGTTTATCTTGCGGCATGGACAATAGTCATATTGCTTTTGCGGTTCCTCAATCCTCAGCTTCTGTTTTAAATAAACCGATTGAATCATGAGTCATCATTATATACAGTACACCGATGTGCATTTCAGCTACCCGGAATCAGATGAGGTTTTACACGGCATCTCGTTCCGTGTGACCCATGGCGAGAAAGTCGCTCTGTTAGGACTGAACGGTGCCGGTAAATCGACATTGATGATGCTAACCGCCGGAATGATGATGGCAACATCAGGCGAGGTTAATATAGGAGATGTTCCCATAACCAAGAAGACACTGCCGTTGATCCGGCAGACTGTGGGATTCGTTTTCCAGAATTCCGACGACCAGCTGTTTATGCCGACTGTGGAGGAGGATGTGGCTTTCGGACCCATGAACATGCGCTTGCCTAAAGAGGAGGTAGACCGTCGCGTAGTCAACAGCCTGACCGCTGTCGGTGCTGAGGATCTGGCGCGGCGTTCACCCGCTACACTGTCGGGAGGACAGAAAAAACGGGTGGCGATCTCCACGGTGCTCTCCATGGAACCATCCATACTTCTCCTCGATGAACCCACGTCCGGGCTGGATGCTCTGGGTCAACACCAGTTGGTGGAAGTCTTGAACCGGTTCTCGCACACGTGTCTGATCGCCACACACGATCTCGCTTTGGCGGCCTCGTTGTGTCCCCGAAGCGTCATTATATCCGAAGGCAGGGTGGTCTGGGACGGCAGGACTGAGAATCTGCTTCGCGATTCCGATATCTTGCGGCGCTGCCAGCTTACTCCATTGTCAATGTGACGATGGACTTGGCCGGAAGTTTGATCATGACGGTTCCGTTCTTGCCTGGCTTGGCATCCTTGAAATCCGTCAGGGTCACCTTCTCCTGTTGACCGAAGTCATTGAAATCCGTGATGTTCTTGCATGTCAGAATCTGGCCGTTGATGCTCTTTACCTTTTTCAGTCCCGTGTTAAGCTCAACCTTCATCGGTTTGTCCAGATCCAGGTTTGTCAGCGATACCGTCACCTTGCCGTCCTTCTTTGAAGCAGTTGCCTGCAGTGTCTCGACATTCCATTTGTCGCTGGCCTGAAAGGTTGTTGTCGCCACATCAAGAGGTATGGGAGTTGCGCCCATGTGCGGAATATACATCTTGAATACATAGTAAGTGGGAGTCTTGACCATCTGGTCGCCCTTGGTCAGCACCATTGCTTGCAGCACGTTTGCCACCTGTGCTATGTTGGCCATGCGCACTCGGTCGGTATGGCGTTGGAACACGTTCAGCGACAGTGCGGCCACCATTGCGTCGCGCATGGTGTTCTGCTGGAACAGGTGTCCGGGATTGGTACCAGGCTCGGTGTCCCACCATGTGCCCCATTCGTCCACCATCAGTCCCACTCGCTTCCTGGCGTCATACTTGTCCATGATCTGGGCGTGATGGTTGATCACATCCTCTATCTCCAGACATTTGCCCATTGTCCAGTAGTAATCCTTTGGCTCGAATACCGTAGCGGCTCCCTTGGAACCGCTCCATCCTGTCACCGTGTAGTAATGGAGCGAGATGCCGTTCATATGCCCGGCGGCCTTCTTCATCATCACATCGGTCCAGTTCCAGTCGTAGTCGCTCGCTCCGGAAGCGATCTTGTACAGCTTGTTGCCGTTGTAGTCGCGGCAGTAGGTCTGGTAACGGCGGTATACGTCGGCATAGTATTCGGGCAGGAAATTGCCTCCGCAGCCCCAGCATTCATTGCCGACACCGATGTATTTTAGTTTCCAGGGTTCCTCGCGGCCGTTTTCTTTCCGTAGTTTGGCCATCGGGCCGTTGTCGGCGGTGATGTACTCCACCCACTGCGCCAGTTCCTGAACCGTGCCGGAACCGACATTGCCGCTCAGGTAAGGCTCGCAGCCTATCAGCTCGCACAAGTTGAAGAATTCGTGTGTACCGAAGGAGTTGTCCTCCACCGTTCCTCCCCAGTTGTTGTTGACCTGCGTGGGACGGTCCTTCTGCGGACCGATGCCGTCACGCCAGTGATACTCGTCGGCGAAGCAGCCTCCCGGCCAGCGCATCACCGGTACCTGTAGTTCCTTTAGAGCTTGTAGCACATCCGTGCGATAGCCATCGGTGTTGGGTATCTGCGAGTCCTTCCCTACCCACAGGCCGCCGTAGATACAGCTTCCTAAGTGCTCGGCGAACTGTCCGTAGATCTCGGGATAGATCACTGCATCGGGATTCACCTGGTCCATCTGCAGCGTAACGCTGTCGGCCCACGACGGCACAGCGGTCATTCCTGCAGCCACCATCAACGCGGCCGCAATGAGTTTTCCATTCATGTTTCCTTATATATTATTG
>DXXK01000049.1 GCA_019416425.1 Bacteroidales bacterium | reverse complement strand
ATCCCAGTTCTCCGGGGCGACGCTTCGGCCGAGGTTCATTTCCGAGATTTGACCGCTTACGGTAATGCGGACAAAAATCGGATACTCGACCCAAAATTCGGCTTGACCCCGAAAATTCGGCTTGACCCACAATATGCATTATTCTACCGGATAGGGATATTACAAAAATCGCTGAAACTGTCTTAGTTTCAGCGATTTACTTGATTTTGCCGTTTGGCTTTGTGACCCCGGAGATTTCGGGGTTATTTCTATATATGCACTGATTTGCAGAGGCTTAGTAGATTAGTAGAGGAACGACTCACTAATGCCTCATTCTGCGATTTCAATGTTCTTCTCCGAAATAATATTTCGGTGTTGCAAAGAATACTTTATCTCCAATCCTCAATGAGCCAAAGCGTTAAAAATACCTTTTACTCACGCTAAAAGAATTTTTCAGGCTCACGGTTCAAAATGCCAGATTGTCAGGATAACCGCGATCTCTCCGCTTGCACGACTCACGGATTCTTTGAGGATAAAATCGACAGACTATTCGGTCAGTTTCAAATACCGGCTATCTCCTTTGTCAATAGATGAACAGTCGAGGATGGATTGGAATAGACCTCTTTCCCATTGGCGCGTGCCGCCGCATCTTCTATATTCTCAATCAGTATTCTTTTCATCGCTGTTGAAAATTCTCCTTTGGAATAAGCAGGGTCTTTACTTCTCAAAAGTGCAAGGCACTCCGATGATGATATTTCACGGTTGACATCGACATAGTGCAGCAGGAACCAATATTCGATGCAGGGGTTGGAAAGCAGAAGGGTGGCATCTTGAATCTTCTTAAGACGGTCAAGCATCCCCGGCACATCAAGGTCGAACATCAGGAAAGTCTTATCATCCGGCGTGGTGAACCTGTCGCGCTTGCATCTGTCGATATACGGCTGGGATATATTGGAATCGCTTACTCTCGCTATGATTTCAACGGGAACCCGGAAATTGCGGCGCAGGAGATCCACATACGCGGCTTCGGTCTTTCCCTCGCAAAATACGAAGAAGGTTGGATTCATTCTCTTGCCTTTCGGCTGTTTCGCTTTTCGTGCCATAGTCAGATATTCTCAAATTCGTTGACATACGGCACGGCGTCAAAACGCCCCTGAAGATAGGCTTTTTCCAAATCCATCTTCTCACGGAAGTCCTTGTAGTCGAAAAGTGAATAAAGGTCACTGGAACCGTCATCGCGCTTGTTCACAAAAAAAATCTGGTCTTTGCGGAAGCGGGTCATGTCAAGCAGATGCGTGTTGTGGGTGGTGAATACGAGCTGCGCCGACCGGCTGTTGTGGAACAGGTTGATGAGATACTCGACAAGCCGGGTGTGCAAGCTGGTTTCCACCTCGTCAAGAAACATCACTTTATTGTTGCGGACAACATCCATTACCGTGAGCATTATCCTGAACAATATTTTTGTACCCTCGGATTCCTCAGTATTGAAGTCAAACGGCAGAGAAGGATTGCGCCGGTGGAAAGTTGTCAACTCTCCATCCTTATATGAAAACTCCACAATGTCGCTGTCAGCGGCTTTAAGAACGCGAAGAACCGCATCCTTATTGTCTCCGAGAAATCTGTCTGTTACCACAGATGTGTTGCCGCGATAACTGAACACAAGCTGCTCGTTGAACCATCGGTAAATCTCCTTTGCCTTGTCACGATCCATCTGGCTTGCACGCGACAGGAAAAGCGTTTTGCGAGAAGTATTCGACGCAACATCCATCGGGCGCCGTATTACGGTCGTAAATTCATATTTCTCCTTCTTCCCTCCGGATTTACGCTCATCACGTGAGAATATCAGAGCCTTGCGCCCTTTGGGATAATAGTACATGCTTTCGGTAATGATTTCCTCACGGGTGCAGGAAAAAGAATATTCATGTTCTATCCCGTTGACGATAAAACGTATGTAGAAGTCACTCGGAGCATCATTCCCGCCAAATTTGAAAGGCTTAAAACCAAAACTGTCCCCCTCATTATAGTTGTGGGAGTCGAGAATCATATCAACAGCGGCCTTTACAGCCTTGATTATGTTGCTCTTACCGGAAGCGTTTGCGCCGTATATGGCAACCGTTTTCAAAAGCCGTTCAGTGCCGACACTGAAAGTATTGCCGTCAAGCGCGCGGGCTTCCTTTGTCTGTATATTGGCGGCTTGCAAGTCAAGCGTTATTTTCTCGTTAATCGAGAAAAAGTTGGTGAGAGCGATTTCTAATACCATTTCAAATGTTGTATTTGGAATTATTTTGCAAATATAACACTTTAATTCGGATTTTAGATTATTCAGCCATGAAAAAATCTTTGTCGTCTGTCAGGAACTGCGAAAACTGCGAGAGGCGTGGCGGCTCACGGTATTGTCGTCGGCTATGCCGTCAGAGTGTGACGGTGAAGCAGGCTTCACTGACACCCTCTGACCGCACGCCGACTATGAGAACCGGCTAAACACCGACTGTCTCATACACCTTGTGAGATTGCGACAGGATTGTCGCACACACAAGACATTGAATACCCGTAACGAGACCTCGCCAAAGGCACGTCCACACAGACGTATCGGCAAGGCCCCGCTTTTTTATTGTCCGTCCGGAAGGACAGCAACGGTACACAATTCAGTGATATTCGCTTTTTCGCGCCACTCATGGACGCAAGTCCAGTATTAATTTTGCAGTGTCCGCAAGCCTTTAATCCTCCGGGTATAGTCATCGGGCTGACGAGACGCAATAACTATGACCAGACGACACCCACCTGCCGGTATGTTGAGCATACAGCATATATCTTATCATCCCGAAAACGATGCGTGAGAACAAACAGATTTCCCAAACCACTAATCCATCCGTTAACATGAACACCATTACAGATTACCTGAATCTTCCTTTCATCGAGGTACTGAAGCACCTCCTGAAAGACGCGGTCAAGGACTACCTTGCCGAATCGGGAGTGCCGGCAACTATCGTCAGTACTTCCGCAAAATCTAAAAAGAGAGACCCGGAGGGACTGAACGTAACCGAAGCCCTCGAATCCCTGAACGAAAACGGCTATCCCATGAAAATCGGACAGCTATACACAGCTATACAAGGAAACGAGCAACGGCACCATCCCTCACTGGAAATTCAACAACAAGCTTCATTTCAAGGAGACCGAGCTTTTGAGCTGGGCTGAAAGCAGACTCGTCAATGGCAAAGCCGTCGGTATTCTGAAAAAGGAAGACCGACCTAAGAAGAAAGGAGGTTGCCGATGATAAAGGAAACATCATTAGCAAAGACTCCCTCAAAGCCGAAGGGCAATGAGAAAAAAGCATCTGCCAAAAAGAAAGCCGACAGCCACCCCGATACACCTGCAATCACAGGTGTGGAAGTGACTATTCAGACAAGTGAGCAGGTGACTAATCATGCGTCTGACCAACTGACCAATCAGTCAGTACCGCCGGTACCGTCGGACGGCTTGATTGCAGAGGTTGTAAAATCTCAGACAAT
The DNA here is from genome assembly GCA_019416425.1 of Bacteroidales bacterium. GTDB lineage: Bacteria > Bacteroidota > Bacteroidia > Bacteroidales > Muribaculaceae > Lepagella. The sequence goes on along the minus strand of DXXK01000049.1, from coordinate 21,207 downwards.
CAGCAACTTCCCGATTGACGCTTTGCCGTCAAGATTACAGATAATCATCAGGGAGGCAAACGCCACTCTCGGTTTCCCTGTGGACTACATGGCAGGGGCGATGCTCTCGGCAATGGCGGCGGTTATCGGCAACACTCATTCTGCCGAGGCAATGACAGGATGGAAAGAATATGCTATTCTTTTCGCTGCCCTTGTCGGATACTTGTTCAGTTCGAGGTCTCGGCGCGAGCGCCCTTTCGACATGGCACGTTTCTAATCCCAGTTCTCCGGGGCGACGCTTCGGCCGAGGTTCATTTCCGAGATTTGACCGCTTACGGTAATGCGGACAAAAATCGGATACTCGACCCAAAATTCGGCTTGACCCCGAAATTTCGGCTTGACCTACAATATGCTTTATTCTGCCGGATAGGAACATTACAAAAATCGCTGAAACTGCCTTAGTTTCAGCGATTTGCGGCGTTTTGCCATTTTGTTCAGTGACCCCGGTGGAGCCGGGATGTATCGTTGTAACTAAGTGGTTTTCAGAATATTGTAATGCCGCTATATCCGTTGTTCACGAATTGCACACGACACTATTTCAATGTTCTTACCCATTATTCCGTTTGGGCAATACAAAGTTAATGCTTTTCTCCCGATTTTCAAGCATCTATGGCGTTAAAAATGCCTACTGATCGTGTTCAAAGCATGGCGGAAATCTGTTTTTCAACAGCAGTGCGGATGAAAGAGTTGATAGATACCCCCGCTTGTTTGGCAAGATAGGCCACACGGGTATGAATGTCGGGGGTAAGACGCACGTTCAAAGAGCCGGAATAGCTTTTGTGGGGTTCGATGCCTTCTTCGGCGCAGTAGGCAAGATAATCGTCAACCGCCTCGTGAAAGGCGTTGGTAAGTTCGGCCACGCTTTCGCCCTCAAAATTCACAAGACCGTCAATGCCTTCGATTTTTCCGAAGAAAACCCCATCGGCTTCGCTGAAAGCTACCGAGCCTATAAAATCTTTATATTTCAATGTATTCATATCAGTCCTTCGTTTTTAAGATAATCATAAACCTGTTTCATAACATACCCTTTGATGATATTGCCGGGGTGCGGCTTGTGAAGCATTATCGGCTTCAACCCCTCGCCTTTGAATATCATACGGGAGCCGGATGTCTTGCCCTTGTTGCCCGGAACGTATCCCAAAGCGACAAGCAGACGTCTCATTTCCTCCCATGTGAAATCATTGGGTAGGGCTGAGAATCGTGCTATCAGTTTTTCTTTTGTTCCCATTCGCTTGTAATCTTGGCGCAAAAGTAACTAAATTTTAGTTGCAAAACAAGTCTATGGATAGGAAAGTTCGTTATCGGGTGGGATAAAGGATCATGAAGGACTATTTCTCAGATAGAATATGTAAGAAGGAATTAAATGGGATGGTATTAGATTTGAATAAATTACAAAAATAGCGTGCAATTCACGCCTCTCAGTGACGGCTCTGGTATTGCCTTGTAGGAAAAACGTGACTGCACGCTATGCTTGCGCATAGCATAATCAGCACGCATTTGTTTCCTACAGTGTCCATTTACCAGATTTTCACTGAAACCTATGCGATGTTATGTTATGTGTATCGTGATATGCGATTGGCTCTCCAATCGCTATTCTTTGCGATTTTGCGCTGCAAAGTTACGCATTTTTATTGAGGTAATCAAGCCTCAATTTCTCCTTTGGGGTTGATGTGGTGCTTCTTACGGAGCTGAATCAGTGTCTTTTCCGACACTTTCAGCAGTTGAGCTGCACCTCGCCAAGTCCCGGCACGGATATAAGCCTTGATTATTCTGTCTCGTTCCGCCCTCGGATTGCGGTGCGTCAGGTCTTCGGCGGTATCCGGCTGGATATCGCTGAAAACGAGGTCATCGGCAGATATGGTGTCGCCGTCGGCATGGAAGGCAGCCATGAGAACTGTGTCCTTCAGTTCTCGTATATTGCCGGGCCAGGGATAGAGTTTCAGAGCCTTGATTGCCGATGCGTCGAGTCGCTTTTTCGTCTGGGATGTCTTATGCGTATATATTGCGAGAAGATAATCGGCAATGTCCGGAATATCCTCGGTCATCTCGCGTAATGGCGGCACTGTGATACCCGACTGGCGCAACATATAGAAAAGGTTGTCGCGGAAATCTTCCTCGGCGAGCATCTTCATCAGTGTGCCGTTGGCAGTGCATATCATCCTCACATCGGGATGCTCCTCCGAAAGAATGTGCAGGAACACCGATTGTTTCTCGAAGTTGAGCAACTGGATATTTTTCAGGATGATTGTTCCGCCGGCAGCGTTCTGGAAGTAGCTCTTGATGCGGTTATACATCTCGTTGCGGTCGGATTTCGGGTCATGAAGCCCAACAAGCTCGGCGCCACCGGCTTCGATAACCGTTATCGGCTTCTGTGTACGGGAACTTTGAAGATAGATTTGCCGGGCTATCTGCTCTTTGCCCATGCCGCTTTCGCCGAAGATGATGCAGTTGGCATTAGTTTTGGCGATACGTCCGATAGCCAGTTCTATCTCTCTGAACTTCGCGCTCCGTCGAGGAATCAACGCATTATCAAGCTGAATAACAATGCTCACCGGTCTGGCATACCTGCCGACAATCTCGACAAGTTGCTTGTCTATCGCCGGACGCTGAATGATGTCAACAGCTCCACCATCGCGCATAACCGTGAGAAGATCCACGGCGTTATAGTTGTCCACTACGGCAATGACGGGAAATTTGTATCCCTCGCTCTTTTGCCAGTTTATTAACTCCTGCGCCGTGCCGCCGGTGAATTTCATCGCCGCGACTACGACAGCTCCCGGTGGCAGTTTCGCCACCTCCTCTTTTGCTGCCTCCATGTTATCAACAGCTATCGGCTCATAGCCGTGCTTGACAAGCAAGCTCGACATAAGCCGACGGTCGGATTCGGAGGCATCAACAATGATTACTTTATTCATCGTTGAATACAAATTATACAATAGGCTTATTCGCAATCAAAATTACGAATACGCCTATTAATTGATTTATTAGATTAATCAACTTTCTTTTTTATCGACATGGCAAACCCTCCCCCGGGTGCCATTCTGACTGGAACTATATCATTTTTGGATAATTCAAAAGTTGTTATGATATAACTTTCCGGATTTTTTTCATAGTGGGCAGTGAGGCCATCCATATATATGGTTGCAATATATTTGACACCTGATTCGAGGAAATCGCATGATATTTCTGCATTTCTCGCATCAGCATTAGTAACTCCACCCACGTACCAGTCATCCCTGAGCTTGTCCTTACGAGCTGCAATGATATATTCGCCCGGTTCAGCATCAAGATAAATACTTTTGCTCCAATCTACAGGAACGTCCTTAATAAATTGAAAGGCATCCGGTTTTTCTGAATAATGCTCGGGAAGGTCAGCCGCCATTTGCAGTGGAGAATACATTGTAACGTACAGCGCAAGCTGATTGGCAATTGTTGCCCGTTTATGTTCTGTATTTCCCGGAGAAAAAGTACTGAAGTCCATTTTGAAAATGCCTGGGGTGAAATCCATAGGTCCACCTTTTAGTCGGGTAAAAGGTAAGATTGTCACATGTCCCGGTTTCATATTTTGGTATTCAGTGCCCATTGCGCTCTCGTTTCCTATGAGATTAGGATAGGTACGACATAACCCTGTAGGTCTTACGGCTTCATGTGCGTTTACCATAATATGATGCTCTGCGGCTTTTTTGACGCATTTCAGATAATGTCGCACGCTGTTCTGGTTATAGTGATTCTCTCCATGCGGCTGGAAACGCCCTACATAACCACTCTTTACAGAATTATAGCCGTATTTGTACATCAAGTCATAAGCTAGGTCAAGCCATCGCTCATAATTTTTAACAGATGCTGATGTTTCATGATGCATCATAAGCCTTATGCCTTTTGATTTTGCATAATCGTTTAGCATCTTGATATCAAAATCTGGATAAGGCGTTATAAAATCAAATACGAATTCTTTTTCCTTGCCGAACCAGTCTTCCCATCCGATGTTCCACCCCTCAACAAGCACCTGATCGAATCCATTGTCAGCAGCAAAATCAATATACTTCCTGACGTTGTCATTATTGGCTCCATGGCGACCGTGAGGCGTTGCTTCCTTATAATCAAATGTCGCCAAATCAAAATTCTCCGCAGCACAATATGACCATGTACTTTTACCGGTAATCATCTCCCACCATACTCCCACGTATTTGATTGGCTTTATCCATGATGTATCCGCGATTTTACAAGGTTCATTGAGGTTGAGAATCAGGTTTGACGCCAATATGTCCGTGGGTTTGTCTGAGATTATTATCGTTCTCCATGGAGTGGAGAATGGCAAATCAATTTCTGCTTTGTTTCCGTTGATGTCGGGAGTGAGCCATGAAGAAAACACGAAATTCGTATCGTCAAGATTGAGATGCATCGCCGGGAAATCAATCAGGGCTGCCTCATGGATATTGACGTAGATTCCATCGTCGGTCTTCAGCATCAACGATGTCTGCACACCCGTCGGTGAGAAACGCTGTTGCGCCACATTTCCCATGTGACCGTCATTGATATTGCGTATTTCACTCAGACGCGAGCGTGTATACTCGTATTCCTGAGTATCATAGTCGCCGGGAATCCACCAGGCCGTCATGTCGCCGCCCATAGAGAATTGTGTCAGTTCATCGGTGACTGTCAGCTTTTTATATCGTTGTTTCGGGAATACATATCTTAGACCCACGCCATCGTCATATACACGGAACTCGATATTCATCTTAGTGTTTGACAGACGGTTGGTCAGGCTGACTGTCATTGAGTTGTAGTTGTCGGTGATGGAATCGTTCTCGCCCCACACGGGCTTCCAGGAGCCACGTGTTGAATCCATGCGGCATGACATCGTTGCAAATCCGGACTCAAACCCCGGTGTCTGCTTTGTCTGGAAACCTAGACGGGAATCGCATATTATCTGACGCCCGTTATACACGACAGAATATTGAGGAATTCCGTCGGACGACAGTTTGAAATCAAGTGTGAGTTTCCCGTCAGGCGACGCAACTTTTGAGGCCATTGCTGTCAAGGACAAGAACATGGCGAGGAGACATAGAAGATTCTTAATTTTCATTTTGTTTTTTTATTATAGCTATTTTGTTTTCATATTTCGGGAATGAAACCTTGCCGTCGGTCACAATAGCTCTTTGTCCCGTATAGAGTTCCGTCAGTATGTCTCCATTCTTGAAATATTCCGCCACGTCTATTGATTGTCCGTTGTTTGGCATTAGACGTATAAGAATAGAATCGTCGGCATTGTATCGTAAGCAAGTATGGACGTCTATTGTGCGCTGGCGCCCTGTTCCAATGACAGGATTCTCTCTTCTGATTTTTCCGAGGCGTTGAAAATGACTTAGCAGAGGATAGTTGACCTTTTCCCAATTCATATCGGAACGAAAAGCCTGGTCGCTATCGACATTAAATCGGGCGTCGCTCAGTTCGCGGCCTGTCTCATCTCCGTAGAACACTTGAGCAACTCCCGGAGTGAGCAGGAGCGAAGTGCCACAGTCAATCATATTTGACATGTCGGCATCACGATGATATGAGTTGTTCAGGTAGCTGAACGGATGCCAGTCTTGATGAGTCGCCAGACTATCGGCGTATGCCTGCCATGTGTAGACAATGTTGTCGAGGTCGCCATGTTTCGGGAAAAAGAAATTAACCATGCTTGAGAATCCCGCATCTGCATATTCAGGCTTATAATCTATTGAGGCATTGTCGAAATCGCCGGTCATATAGAAATTGTCAGTCCATTTCGAAGCGGGCGATTCGGGATGTGAGGCTCTCCATTTGGAAAGCGCCGCATTGCAAGCCCTGTTAAGCTCCTTCCATCTGTCGATATGCACGTTCTCCACAATATCGCAGCGAACCCCGTCAATACCAAATTCCTCTACCCATGACGAAATCCATGCTATTACATATTGCATAGGCGACCACTTCCTGTCTTTTCTGTATTTACGGGCTGATGGATTAACCCATCTGTCGTTGGCTTTACCCTCTCTTTTCCATTTACGCCAAAGAAAATCAGGAATCGAAACGGGTGTCTTACTTTCATCCTTGAAGTCGGGCATACCGAACAATGTTGCTTCCAAAGGATTGTTTTCATCCCAGTTTTCATCGGGCATTCTTATCCAGCCCCTGTCATACCATCCTTTCCAGTTGAGCCGGTCGGCATAGAAATCATCGTAGCTCCAGTCGCGGCGATGCATGGCGGCTTCCTCCTCTGTAAGTCCGGTGTCGGCAAATCCGGTCTGCACGGCATCAAGCAGAGTCGGATACCCAGGATCATTAAGGTTGGCTCCGAGCATCACGCGGATACCCTGCGAATGTAGAGTATCTACAAGCTCGCGCAGTTCCTCTATAGTGCCGTAATTTTTGTCGGTCTGGGTATAGTCGAGCGGATAGTATCCGTGATAACCGTAGTGGGGGAAGTCATTTACGGGTCCAGAGCCTGACATCCATCCGTGTATCTGTTCATAGACGTCGGTCATCCATACCACTTCAATGCCCAAGTCTGTAAAATATCCCTCTTTAGCCTTATTGAGCATGCCTTTGAAATCGCCGCCATGGAATGTTGCGGCATTCAACTGTTCGCTACCATAATCGACTATGCGCCCGTAATTGACATCATTTGTGGTATCACCATTGCAAAACCTGTCGGTTATCACAAAGTAGACTGTGGCGTTCTTCCAGTCAAAATCTGATGCCTTTAGGCAGTCCGCTTGATGTAATCCCAATGATATCAGGATTATAAGTAAATAGAACTTTCTCATATCAAGATATTTTTTGCAAAATTACCTTGTATTCTACAATCTTACAATACTGATTTATAACCATACAAAGCTATAATAGCCCCATTGAAGTGGCTGCCATTATAGCCTCTAATGAATTGCCCACGCTCAATCGTTCGAGGATATTCTGTCGGTGCCGATTTACTGTATGTATGCTGATTCCCAACATATCAGCAATCTGCTTGCTTGGCTTACCATCTTTGATTAGCAGCAGAATTTCTTTCTCTCTTTCAGTCAGAATATGATTCTTCCTATCTGAAAAAGAGAGGCTGATTATCTCGCCGGAATGGTTATTTTTGATATGCGCATTAATGCCACCCGCAGACTCCTGACAGGATGACAGATCGTAGCAACACAGAATCAGCCATATTTTCCCCAAAGGAGATGGCTGTATAATCTGCGTGCTATTGTTTAAAATCAAATATTTCCCATCCTTGTCTTTCACACGTATTTGGCATGTGGCCTTAAAGCGCACTTTATCTTCCGGTGGCAGACTGTCTACATATTTGAAATACTCATATTCCAGCATTCTTTTTTCCACAAGGTCTTCCGGGTGAAGCCTGTTGTAGATTTCGTCTTCATCGCTCGAGCTAATCTCTCTATAAAGACATTGCTCGTCAGTAATACCGAGCAAAGTTGCCAGTTCGCCGCTGAAGAGATAGCAAAAGTCGCGAGCAGCATCGGTAATGACGCAGCAGGCATTTGTAATTGCGGCCATATTTGCAGCCATTGTCTTGCATCTCTCAATCTCATCAGCATCGAGAAATTCATTTTCGAGATGCTGTGAAGAATAAATCTGATTGAGTTCTTTTCGTAGTACATCCATGATAGTATGGTTATTTTTCAGTATTTCTCAGGCGGTATGTTATTACTAATTTTGCAAAGTTAATCTAAATAATCATTCCATATCTAAATCTATGGAGAAAAGAATATTTTTTCTGGACTATATGCGTGTAATAGCCTGCTTCATGGTTATTATAGTCCATTCTTGTGAGTTTTATTTTATTGATGGTTCCGAAATAGGTATCCGTTCTTTGTCCGATGGGTTCTGGGTCAGTGTAATTGACAGTGCGTTGCGCTGCTCGGTTCCGTTATTTGTAATGATTTCGGCGTATCTGCTTGTCCCGATAAAAGGCTCGGTTACCAATTTCTTCAAAAAGAGATTTGTCAGGGTGATAGTCCCCTTTATTGTATGGTCGTTGCTTTATGCCGTACTGCCTATATTATGGGATGGAATGGACAAAGCAGACGTTATATCCTCATTATGCCGTCTCGTGTATAATTTCAATGATGCAAGTGGCCACATGTGGTTTATATACATGCTTATCGGTATATATTTGTTTATGCCGGTTATATCCCCATGGCTTGAAAAGGCTGGGAAAAGGGCAGAGGAGGTTTACTTGGCATTATGGTTTGTTTCTTCGTTCTTCCCATATATTCGCAGTTTCGTTGGGTATATCTATGGCGAATGCTATTGGAATGAGTATAACCTTCTGTGGTATTTCTCCGGCTTCCTCGGATATGTGGTTCTCGCTCATTATATTAAGAATTATTTGACATGGGGAGCTAAGACACAAATAACAGTAGGCATCCTGCTTTATTTTGCAGGATACCTGGTGACAGCGGTTATATGGTATAACAGAATTTTAACAGCGACAACGCTTCAGGAGCTCGAACTAAGTTGGCGTTTTTGCACGCCAAATGTCATTTTCGAAAGTATTGGCTCATTCTTGATAATCCAATCGATTTTTTCCAAAAAAGACAGAGAAAATGCACTCGTCAGGGAGGTTTCAAAGCTCAGCTATGGTATATACTTGATGCATATATTTATATTGGGAATTGCATTCTCCATCGTCAGTACAATGAGACTATCTACACCAATTACAATTCTCATTACAGGTATTTCGACTTTCGTTTGTTGTATTTTTATTTCAAGAATAATTTCGTTCATTCCAAATAGCGAATATATAATCGGCTAACTTATTAGATTGTTTAGTATTATATCCATCTCCTCACATAAGAATTCTATGGCGACATAATTGCCATAATGTCTTGTAAAAAAATTATATGAATAATTAGCATGAAAGTTCTGATAATCAATGGCAGTCCGGAAATACACGGTTGTATTGATCGGGCGTTGAAAGAAGTGGAAAACATCCTCAGCGAAAATGGGATAGATTGCCATCGCTTAAATATAGCCAATAAAATTGTGAGAGGTTGTATTGGATGCCATTCTTGCCAAAAGATAAACAAATGTATATTTGATGACATTGTCAATGAGGCAGCTCCATTATTTGCCGAATCTGACGGCATAATTATCGGTTCTCCTACGTATTTTGCCGGATGCAACGGTCAATTGCTGGCATTTCTTGACAGACTGTTTTATTCAACCACTGGAGCTTTTGAAAAGACCATGAAAGTTGGTGCTGCGGTCATATCATCCCGTAGAGCTGGCTCTACATCTGCCTTCGATGAAATCAATAAATATTTCACAATTTCTTCGATGCCTGTGGTATCAAGTACCTATTGGAATGAAGTTCATGGTTATACTGCCGATGATGTTGAACGTGACAAGGAAGGATTACAGACAATGCGAAACCTCGGACGCAACATAGCCTTTCTTATAAAGGTTATAGTTGACGCGAAGAATAAAGTAGGTATACCAAAACAAGAGCGAAACGTAATTACAAGTTTTCTAAGAGATGAGTAATGACCACCAGTATTCATAGTCCCGGCCAGGTCAATGTGATATTCAAAAAATATATGTATTTGGTGAGTGAGCTATAATATAGAATAGGCGACCATGATAGATTAAAATCTATCATGGTCGCCTGATAAGTTTAGGATTTAGGGCCCGTGCGAAAAGACTGAGGCTGATTAGGCGACTGAAAGGGTCTTGCACTTGAAACGAAACGAGACTGAACCGGAGGGTCGTTAGGATACGAATATCTTGTCTCCGCTACCATCGACTCCTTTGAGTCAGAGGATTGAGCCGGAGTATCGACTCGCTGGGATTGTTGAGGCTGCTCATCCCGTTTGACTTCCTCGCCGTCATTTTCATCGTGGTTGACTCCCATTCGGTCGTCCGGCACTTCGTGGGTTGGAGCAAGTTCGGCGGTAATCTTGCGGTCAAGGGCAGCAAGGTCGGATTTGAGCTGCTTCAACTCGTCCTCATTGCCCCAAGTCATGGCGATGATAGCTTCGAGCTTGGCGGTGCAAGGTCGTAGAATATCGCTTATCTGAAATAATACTTACTTAATACTATCGATAATATCCTTGTTGTTCATGAAGAACTTTTCGAGGATGTTGTTGATCACGTCGCGGACGTAACATGGCGGGCGTTGCTCAGACAGAAGCATACGGCGTATTGCCTGAACGAACTGCGGTTCTATGCCGATTTCAGAGAAACGACGGCTGAACTGGCTCGTGTCGCGTTTACGGAGATAGACTTCACGAAAACGGGTCTGGTCGGAATGGTTGACATTGGTGTTGTCAGTCATAAAAATGGATTTAAGTGGTGAAACGATGGATCATAGCCTTAGGCTACGTGGCCACAGGGCTACAACCGTTTGAACGATTGAATTATATATAGACTTTTCAATTTACTTATCAATAAACATACAAACGTATGAATGTAGAAATAGGTAGGTAGAATGTTCCATAGATTTATAATTAATTTGAACTTTAACCTATGATATTTCTGAGTCAATAGATTTGTAAGTTGACAAGTATAAAGAAAGTCTGTCAGATTGAAAGGCATATCTATAGTTCAAAAGGCAGTTCCTAATATAGTCAAGTAAATTGAACTCCTTGAAGACAGCTCTGTAAATCAATCTCTACTTAAAGATACAAATAAATTTCCAGATAGTTTTATGTGTCTTTGGTCAGTTAAATGCCTCTGATTCGCAGGTGTCCGGCTGTGTCCGGTTATGTCCAAGTATGTCCGTAAAACGGAGCTGAAATTTTAACATTACGACCTCAATTTTTTTCTTGCAGTCTCTTATGGAGCATTGAAATCAGGCATAAGGTGTCGAGATTTTTTCTCGCCGTTTGGATTTATCGGCATTTTTTCGTAACTTTATATAAGCACCAAGTGGATTCAATGCCCTCCGCTGGTATAGAACAGGCAGGAGTACGACTTCCGTACATCCCGAATGGCAAACCGGGCCGCCATTAAGGATTCAACCTCCTGTTTCATAATATGAAGGATGTACACACGTACATAGCAAGGTGTCTTTTGGGTTCCCCAAAAGGTTTCGGGTAACTGATGTTCCCACGAAACGACCTTGCTATGTGGAGGCTGTCCTCCGAAGTCGGACATCCCATGTTTAAGCCTGCGGCTGGCAGAGGCTCCGCGATGTACCACCACTTAATCCACATTTTTATGACAAATCTATTCTGTAAAGGCGGGCGACCGCCGGTTGCCAACAAATGCAGCCATCATGTCAAAGTCAGCTTTGACGACCTCGAATGGGATGAATTGTCCCGGATGATGGAAAGGGCAAACGCGACTGTTAAGGCCACTTTTATCAAGCAGCTCATCTTCGGCAAGCCTTTCAGGGTACTGACCACCGACAAATCGCTTGCCGTCTATTGCGCCAAACTATCCGAATTCTTCTGCCAGTACCGCACAATCGGGGTAAACTACAATCTCGTTGTGAAGGAGCTTCGCGCCAATTTCACCGAAAAGAAAGCAATGGCATCCCTCTACAAGCTGGAGAAAGCCACAATCGACATGATTGCCGTGATGACGGATGTCATGGCTCTGTCGGAAAAATTCGATGAACGATGGTTGCAAAAATCTCGATAGGCTCGTCACTATACGGTGCATTGGCATACAATTCCGAGAAGATAAACCGGGAGGAAGGGAGGCTTTTGGGTGCCAACAAAATCATTCTTCCTGCCGACGGGCAAATCGACATCGGGCGTATTGCAGAAAATTTCAGGGCATTTATGCCGATGATGGGACGGACGAAAAAACCGGTTCTCCATATCTCGCTAAATCCGCACCCCGACGACAAACTGACCGATCAGGATTTTGAAATCCTCGCCCGTGAGTATCTTGAAAAACTCGGTTTCGGCGAGCAGCCTTTCATAATCTATAAGCACATGGACATTGACCGCCACCATATCCATATAGTGACCGTCAATGTCAACGAGCAGGGCAAGCGGCTCAATCAGGACTTCCTTTTCCGGCGCAGCAAGAGAATCACCACCGAACTGGAGGAGAAATACAATCTCCATAAGGCGCAGCGCGAGAAAATCACTCCTGATATGCCTATCAGAAAGGTTGACCCTTACGGTGATATCAAACGTCAGGTTGCCAACACCGTGAAAATGGTCGGTATGCGCTACAAATTCCAGACCATAGGCGAGTATAACGCTGTTCTCTCCTTGTATAATCTCAAATGCGAGCAGACCGACGGTAAGGTAAACGGACGTGAGTATCACGGTCTTGTGTATTTTGCAACCGACGATGAAGGCAAGGTTATCGCAAATCCGTTCAAGGCTTCGCGCGTCGGCAAGTTCGCAAGCCGCACCGCCGTTGAAAGTCGCTTCGAGCGCGCCAAAGACAAGATTGATATCACACCGACAAGGCGCAGGGTTTCTGATGTGCTTGCACAGTCAAGGAGTAAAGAGGCCTTCATATCAGGATTGAAAGAACGAAATATCGACATTGTGTTCCGCTACACCGAAGATGGGCGCATATATGGCGTTACGTTCATAGACCATAATACTATGACAGTACTGAACGGTTCCCGGCTCGGCAAGCAGTTTTCGGCAAATGCACTCAACGAGCGTTTCAACAATCCGCAGGCGCCAAACGATGTGCCGCTTCCCGACACTCCCGTTATCGTGCCGGAGCCGGAGCAGACCACCGACACCCATTCGGATACGCAACTCCATCCAGACAGCACTCAGCGTATATCAGGAGGACATCAGACCATAGGCAACCAGCATCAATCTGCCAATTCTCAATCCACTACCATATACAGCGACAGCGATTTCACGCTTCCGGGTTTTGACCTGTTCCAGCAGGGGCAGTCGTTCAATCCCGAAGAGGAAGAGTTCCGCCGCCGTATGCAGCGAAAAAAGAAAAAGGGGCCACGCCATCGTTTTTAACTGATTTAGCTGATTGTTCACACAATAGTGTGAATGTCAGAATTATTCCGTAACTTTGCCACTGAATCGCAGTCATAAATTTATTTTGATTGTGGATTTAGTGGTGAGAAGGCGGGAGGGATACCCGCCTTCTTTTTCAATCTTATCCAACTCATTACCATTACATTCACTTAATCCACATAAATTTATGGACATAATCGAAGTTGAACGTGAAGTATTCGATGCGCTCATCAACCGTGTCGATTTCCTACACAAGACCGTCAAGGCCTTGTATGAACAGTTGCGCGACAAGAAGTTGTCAGACTGGCTTACCACAAAGCAGACCTGTGATTTCCTGCATATATCCGAGCGAAAGTTGCGCACTATGAAAGAGCGCGGCAAAATCGGCTTCTCACATCTCGGACGATTGTCGCAATTCAAAGGAAGCGATATAGCCGGTCTGATTGTCAATGGAAAAGCATCAGGGCAATGAAAGAAACAGTTACCGCCAACGACCCGCGCATACTGCGCCTGACAGCACAAGCCTACGATATTGCCGATATGTGCCAACGGCTGAAAGAAGAGTACCATCCATTACTCCACGGCAAGCGTTTCATTACAGATGCCATGCTGTCGGAGCTGCTTGGAGTGTGCCGACGCACAACACAGGACTACCGCGACCGGGGAATAATCCCATATTATCGTCTTGACGGCAAAATCCTATACGCCGAGGAAGACATCGAAATCTTCCTGCAATCCAACTACCGACCCAAATTCGACTAAACGCAACAACGGCAGCCAAGCATATCGCCCGGTTGCCGTTGTCTTTTTTCGGTGAAACGGATGTCAGTTCATCATAGCACAGTCAAATTTATGGCGCATCGACTCCATATCCTCATAGATGGTCTTGTCCTGCGTCTTGGCGTATATTTGCGTTGTGCGAATGTCCGCATGTCCGAGCATTTTGGAAATACTCTCGATAGGGACATGGTTGCTCAGCGACAGCGACGCGAAGGTGTGCCTCGCAAGATGCGTCGTCAGATGCTTGTCAATCCGCGCAAGGTCGGCAATCTCTTTGAGATAGGCGTTCATCTTCTGGTTGGTGATTACCGGAAGCACCACATCTTTCTGAAGAACAGTCGGATGTCCGGCATATTTCTCCGCAATCTTTCGGGGAACGGCCAGCATCGGGATTATACTCATCTCTCCTGTTTTCTCACGGGCTTTGCGTATCCATGCGTTGCCCTCGGCATCGGTTGTGATGTCGGAACGTCTGAGAGACTTGATGTCGCAGAACGCCAGACCTGTGAAGCAGCAGAACACGAAGGTGTCGCGCACTACCTCAAGTCGAGGCAAGTCTTTAAGTTCAAGCTCCATCACAGCTTTCAGTTCAGCCTCGTCCAGATGCTGACGCTCTGTGTGGGTTCTCTGGTATTTCTTGCCGATAAACGGGTCATGGGATATCCATTTGTGGGCGAGGGCATACTGCATCACGTTTTTGACACAGCGGACATAGCGCACGGCGGCATTGTTGGCACATCCTTTTCTCATACGCAGGAAATGCTCGAAGTCGTCTATCGTGCCTGAGGTCACATCCCCTATGGGAATATCCTCGACGTTCTGCGTCAATCTGAGGAACTCCTCAAGATAATCGACGCAACGTGTCCATCGCTGGTAGGTGGCTTTGACAATATCGCCACGGTCAAGTTCCTCCTTTCGCTTTTCGTTTGCCTCGCGGAACACGTCGCAGAGCATCTTGGGTTTCTCCACAGTGCCGAGGAAATGGTCACGAAGAATTTTCGGGTTGACCATCTTCCCCTCACGCACGAGCATATTGTGGATTTCGAGAAAACGGGCCTTGACAACCTCGATATACTTGTTCAGTTCAAGGTCACGGCGCGAGCGCCCTTTCGACATGGCACGCTTCTGATCCCAGTTCTCCGGGGCGACGCTGCGACCGAGGTTCATTTCCGAGATTTGACCGCTTACGGTAATGCGGACAAAAATCGGATACTCTCCGTTGCGGAGGGCACGCGCCTTCCTTGCGATGAACGAGAGAGTGAAATACGAATCATGTAACATAATTTGAAATTGTGGTTTAATGGTTACATAAATATAATCATTTTCGCCCAATTTCACAATAGGCAAGAACCCCAAAATCAGTGCTGTATGGCAAATTCAGTGAACAGCTCCGTGAACAGGGACCAGTGTTCATAAATCTGTTCACGGTTATTTTTAGTCAACTTCATCATATTTCATCGTTCTGCCGCCTTGTTCACGAATGGCGGCGTTCCAGATTCCTGCGATACCGGCGTAAAAGAGTTAAAAACGCGGCTGAATCATACATCATATAGTTAAAAATCTAAATTGATGTTAAAATTCGGCTGAAATCAACTCAAATTATCCGAAAAGTGGGGTTTTGAACCTTGCGGACCGCACATCGGCCCCACTTTTAAGTTTACAAATCGCAGAAAAACACAGATGATTAAGAAGTTACGATTGGAGGGGGATGCCATCGTGAACAAACTGTTCACGATTCCGGCTGTTCACGAATTGCACACCTCTTAACCCCACAATATGCTTTATTCTGCCGGATAGGGATATTACAAAAATCGCTGAAACTGTCTTAGTTTCAGCGATTTGCTTGATTTTGCCGTTTGGCCTTGTGACCCCGGTGGGATTTACCCGAAACGGGGTCAACTATATTGTCTGTCAATACTTTAGATTTCTTGAAAATCATGGATGTTCCCTTTTTGCACACCCGGACATTTCAATGTTCTTCGTATATCTACAACGCAAAAATAGCTATAATAGTCTGATTTCAGGCTGTTTTCAGTGTTAAAAATTCCTTTCAATAACCGCTATTGAATATCCTTGACAAATACCCAGTGCCCGGTTTTGGGATGACCAAGCCACGCAATATTCCACTCTTTAAGCCGTCGTTTGATGGTGCTTTCCGAACATCCGGCTATACTTGCCAACTCGGAACGGCTGATGTCATTGTTTTCTTTGATAGCTTTGATGATGGCTGACTTTTGAGGGTCAAGTTCTTCGTTTAGAAGGTCAGTTTGACCCTCTAAATCGGTTTGCGGGTCATTTTGCGGGTCAACATTTACTCTTTGCAGGTCATTTTGAACATCATTATCGTTATCATGGCGCTCGTAATACAGGGCTTTGCCTTTCAATGTTAATCCGTATCTTTGGTTCGGAGCATTAGGACTATCCGGATTTTCAAGTCGGACATAACCAAGCTTTATGGCAGGCTTAATATAATTTCTTATAAATGAACTCTTTGAGGATAAGCCGATTGTTTCACACAATGTGTTCGCTGTGAACCAATCTTCTCCGATAGATTGAATGAGAATGATGATTGACTTACTTATCGGCATATTGTTCAACAATCTCAAACTGCGTCCTACTGTGTCCCCACTGTGTCTTACTGTGTCCTTGCTCGCACCAACTGTGTCCTTACTTGTACTATTACTTGTGCTACTACTTGCGTCCACTGTGTTCTTGGGACGCATAAAAGTAATTTTGACAACAGTACCGTCACAATAGAATTCCGGAGCAGGCAATCCCGCACCTTCACATTGTCTTGCCATCATTGACAGTCCACGCCCCCAATGTTCGATGAGGCCGGCAAGATACATGACATTGGCAATTACCGGATTTGGAGGCATTGAGGTATTTTTATGATCTTCTTCCTCCTTGCGCATCAGCGTGTTTGGCGAGATTCTGACTGGGAAGCGACCAGCATTCTCAATTACTATACAGTCATCGTAAATCGCAATACCCACAGTGGCAATCTCATATCCCCATTGCATGTGACAGTATGCATTGACAACAGCCTCACGCAAAGCATCATACGGAATCTCAAGATTATCCTCTCTATAAAGGCGATTATGCGTCGTACCCGAAAGGTTAAGATGCTTGAAGAAGAAAGCCATAGCCGCATCCACCAACTCAAAGATATTACCTTCATGTTGTTGGTTGTCGATGAAATATTGCTTGCTGGTCCCTTTGAATCGCGCAAGGCGTAACCTGCATTGTGGATAATCATAAAAAACTTTCCCGAACAATACAGCCGCTGAATTGCACACAGTTCCGTCTTTAGTCAGATTGAGTCGTGACAAAGCAATGGGCACAGTATCATTAAGGGCATCGTTTGACAGCCGGCCTCGCCTTACTGCGTTTTGGATTACATTGTGTATGAGCCGTTCATCAAGATCATCAATGGTCAGATTATGATTAACTTCATTCTCCCACTTGTACTTCAATCCGTGCTGAAGCTCATGAAGCCGGATGAATTTCTCGCGGGGCATGACAGTTGTCACACTGTCGTGTCTGCGATACGGTTTGCCGTCCCACATATAAGGCTTATCAGTCTCCAATCCATCTGTCCGGAATACTATGACATACTTGTCGGAATTGTCAACCGGCACATATATCGGTTGAATGTCAACCGCCGGATCGAATTTATTGATTGCCTCCCCGATTTCACGGGTGGTCTTGTCGCCAATTTCCTGTCCGATGATTTTGCCTTTGTTAGATACCCCGAACACAACGACACCTCCGGAACCGTTGATCATACCGCATAATGTCTCCATACCACGGTTAAGCTGTCCGGTGGTTTCCTTAAATTCGACATCAACACCTTCATGGTTTTCCGCCAAATGCTGTATGTAGCCTAAATCAATCGTCATAAATTCAGTGGTATTGTATATGCAAAGTTACAAAAATATATTGAGATTCAGGCAACTTATAGTTCACGCACTGCGTAAATGAGCATTTAAGAATGATTGAAATATATGATTGTCCGTTTTCCATTCCGAATTTACTGCAAATTTACAGTATTTATGGAATACAAACGTAAATCAGATTAGAGAACAAAACTCTCATCCTCAATAGGGAAGCACTGCGAAAACTGCGAGAGGCGTGGCGGCTCACGGTGTTGTCGTCGGCTATGCCGTCAGAGTGTGTCGGCGAAGCAGGCTTCACTGACACCCTCCGACCGCACGCCGACTATGGGAGCCGGCTGAACACCAGCTGCCTCATACGCCTTGTGAGATTGCGACAGGGATGTCGCACACACAAGACTTCTAATCGACAGCCCGTGTTCTTAACGCCTGCTCTTTGATAAGGAATTTGAGCCGACGCGCCACTCTCCGTTTGTTACGGCCCACGGCGGCAAAGAACGTGTCGCTTACGATCCCTCCATAAATTCCGGGGTCGTCCCCGACACATACATTGCCTTATACCGGGGCTGGCATAGCGGTTTCTAATGAAAGTATAGACATTATCATCGGTGAGAAAGCATGACATACATTAGTTTAGGAAATGTTTATGGACATTACTCTTTTCTTACGGATTGCATTCTCTGTATGTCTGTCGTTCAGTGTCACCTCATAGGGCGTTACCAGCTCTATGTTTATCGCGGATTATAATCGAGGTTCAAAGTCTGTTCGCTCGGAGTTGATGAACACGCCGGGACGGGGTATTCTTTTGCATTCGCCTGAAAAAATCTCCACAGCTCCCGTTGGTCGGTAGTATTTTTTCCGGCAAGTGCAGAACACCCCTTTTCTCCCGTCATGCAAGTGTGTCAACGAGCGAACAAACTTCAAACAGCGATTATACGCATTAAAAAAAATATCGCTTTATGACACTGAACAACAGACATATCAAAAATACGAGCTTCACTCCTTCTCCAGCTCATACCGCATTAAAAAGGGCGGCGAGAGTGATAGGGATAATAGCCAGTCTGATTGTCGGAGTGCTTCTTTGGGCGATACTCAAACCGATATTCCGTGGCGTAGGCTGGATAATATCAATCCTCACAGCAATAGGGATAATCTATTGGATTACGACACTCTAAAACATTTACGACTATGGCAATGAACACAATGAAGGGAACACAAGCGTTCCAAGACACAATCGCCCGGTATCTTATGGCAAGGGCAGAAAACGACCATCTCGTAGCGGTAAGGCTGGCAAATCCCTCCAAGACGATGGAGCAGTGCTGCGCCTATATCATCGGAGAGGTAAAGAAAAGCGGATGTTGCGGTTTTACCGACGATGAAATCTTCGGTTGGGCTATGCACTTTTGGGATGAACCCGAAATCGAGGTAAGCAATATAGCCACCAACTGCCAAGTGGTAGTAAACCATACGGTAGAACTTACCGAGGAAGAAAAGGAACAGGCACGGCAGGACGCCATCAACAAACTCCGTGACGAGGAAATGGCTAAAATGCGCAGACCCAAGACCACCGAGAAGAAAGCACCCGAAGTCCAACCAAGTCTATTTGATTTCTAACACATTACGACTATGAAACCGAGAACGAAATACGAACAAGCGGTAATAGCACAGAGTGGGCATCTTCGCCCACTCCCGACCGCCCCACGCCGTTGGGCGTTCACCAACACTATCAACCACTATGCCTTCCGTCTGCCCAAAGGTCGCACCACTTGTATGGACTGCGGACACTCGTGGATTATGTCGGAGCCAGCCGAGAAATGCAAATGCCCCAACTGTAAAGCGAAACTTGAGGTCAAGGAAACCTATACACGCAAGTGTCAGCAGAAATCCTATTTCAATGTGATAACCACTTGCGGTGAGTATCAGATATTGCGGATGTTCCTCCTTATAGTGGAAATGCGAAAAGGCTTCAAGGCATCCCCTGCATTTCTGGAGATAGGTCAGTATTGGATTGCTCCCAATGGCAAGACCGCACTTGTCGCTCTCCAACGCACTATGGGTTTGTATCTTGACTGCTTCGCTTTCGGCTCGCCAATGGAGATTAGAAAGGACAGCTACACATATCAGCACATCGCAAACCAATACCTCTATCCGAAAATCAAAGTCATACCGGAATTGAAAAGAAACGGATTTGACGGCAATTTCCATGACATCCACCCCGTCAGCTATTTCTCAATGTTGCTTTCAGCACCGCAAGCCGAGACATTGCTGAAAGAAGGCAATATAAGGATGCTCAGATATATGGCAGGAAATACCGCAGAGGTAAAGCACTTTTGGTCTTCGTATCTCATCGCCAAGCGTCACGGATATGATATTCCCGACCTTTCAACGTGGTACGACTATCTGCGTATGCTGGAGCGTTTCGGCAGGGATACCCACTCCCCCAAACTGATAATGCCCTCCAATCTCTTTGACGCACACGATGAATATATGCGGAAAGTCAACCGCCAGCGGGAAAAGGAGCGCAAAGAGGCTGACCGCATAAAGGCGTTGGAGAACGAAGCCAAGTTCAAGGAACTTAAAGGTCGCTTTTTGGGACTTGTATTCAATGACAACGAGATAGAAATAAAGACTCTTGACAGCGTTGATGAATATTATAATGAAGGTACCACACAGCATATCTGCGTCGGTACAAGCCAATACTATCTTAAAGCCGAGAGCCTTGTATTCTCTGCCCGCATAGACGGCAAAATTGTGGCAACCATAGAGATAGACCTAAAGACACTCAAAGTGATACAATGCCGTGCTGCCTGCAACAAGGTAAGCGAATATCGGGAGCGCATAGAAAACACTATCGCAAACCACAGAAAAGAAATCAGAGCGAGAATGACCGCCTAAATGTCTAACACAACCTGCGTCAGCAATGGCGCAGGTCATAAATCCCCACTGAATATGAACGTAACATTTGAACACCCGACAATCATCTTTGACAACAAGATTGCCGAAGTCATCATAGAGTTTGTAAACCACATTCTCTATGCCGACAGCGAGGAAACGCTACGGCAGATAATAGCCGATTTTGCCGACAAGTACGACCTTGACCGATACTTTGTCTATGGCTACGGGAGTCACCACCTATGGCTGAAACAAAGAAAGATAACCAACCCCGATATAATATTTGAATATCGGATACTGATTGTAGAATACTAAAACCGCATTACTATGGCAACGAGAATGACCGCCCACGGAGTAAGCACAACCACAACTCCCGGCACTGAACAATACGAGGTGTTCTATAACGCCTACCGCCCACGGCGCAAGCACTACCAGTATGACTATCGTCACACTGACGGAGAACTATTCTCCTGCGTCGCCCCCACCCTCAAAGAGTGCAGACAACGCCGTGATGAATGGCTGAATAAAAAGAATTAACATTTGCCAAGTCGTAATATAGCAGGCGGAGCGACCTCGTGATGAAGTCGCTCCGTTGATTTTGCTCAAAATTTCGGCCGCCAAAAGGCGGCGATTGGCATAGTTTTTGCTATCCTCCTTATAGAAAGATATAAAAA
>DXXK01000048.1 GCA_019416425.1 Bacteroidales bacterium | reverse complement strand
CAAATAAGAACACAAGAGGCGCGAAACGTATTTTACGCATCGTTTGACGGCAATCTTTCTGCTGTGAATGGCGCGCTGTTCAGTGAGATTTATTCCCGCCAACTTGAACTATATAGAAAGACACCTACAGAAAGATACCTTGACTTGATAACACTGTATCCTCAGATTTTAGATGTCGTTTCGTTGCGCGACATAGCCTCATATCTGCTCGTCACACCGGTATATCTTAGCCGAATCCGAAAAAATCTCGCTAAAAAATCCGGCGAATAAAACTTGTTTTATCTCCAAGTCGTTTTTTTTGCCTAACTTTGCCAATAAAAAATTGGCAAATGGAAAATAGGATACTCAGATCAATCTTATGTCTGATGATAGCGACGCCGTTCTTGGCATCCGCACATACAGACATCATTAACCCATCGGGCAATCACGACCTTGTCGCACTTCCCGCTGTCGTCTATGAACATTCACAGTCAGAAGAATTATCCTTCAAAGGATTCGGGTTCTCCTATAAACAAGATGCTCCTGTCAGAAATTCGGATGGAATAGAGTCCTTCAAAGCTGTTCTGAAAGAAAGTGGCACCCTTTCAGCCGTGCTTGGCGAGCATATCCATGAGATAGAATCCATCACTGTGGAAGGTCCGATGAACGATGCTGATTTCAACACCCTTTGGGAATCATCGTTTAACGGTAAGCTAAAAATCATCGACCTTGAACACGCCGAGATTGAGGGTGATAAGATTCCTGACCGCGCATTGTTTCATGTTGATGCGCAAATGGATTGGGAAACATGGACGGTCACTACAATCCCGTTGGAAAAGATTGTTTTTCCTGCTGACGTGACCGAAATAGGCGAGTTTGCTATTGCCTATGCGATTTCGCTCAATGAGCTGAAATTGCCAAAGGCTTTACAAAAAATCGATAAATCGGCTTTCACCGACTGCATAAGTTTAACCTCCGAACAGCTCGTTTTCCCCGAAAATCTGGAAGTTATCGGCAACCAGGCTTTTTATCAATGCCGCGGACTAAAGGGCAAAATTACACTGCCCGAGTCGTTGAAAGCGATTGGCTGCGCTGCATTCTATACCTGTAAAATAACTGAGATCAACTTTCCTCAATCGCTGGAATTCCTTGGGTGCATGGCGTTTGCCAATTCTGAACTGGGAAAGGCGATTTTGCCTGACGACTGCATGCTTTGTTCCGATGGTGGACAGTTCTACAATAATTGGTACCTCGCCGAGGCGCATTTGCCGGATAATTCGACTATCGTTCCGCCCGACGTTTTCTTAGGCTGCTTTTCTTTGAAAGAGGTGAATGTCCCGTCCCATGCTGTCACCATCGGAGAATTTGCATACGATCAGGCCAAAATGTCGACTATAGATTTCCCGGGAACATTGGAATCTATCGAACAAAACGCATTTCAAAATTGCAACAAACTCACTACTATCGTTCTGCCGGCTTCGCTCAAAACCCTCGCAGACCGTGCTTTTGCGTTATGTGGCAGCCTGACAAGCATCTGGTGCAAGGCTACAGTCCCTCCCGTTTACGTTCCGGCACAAGGATATGAGTCTGACAGGACACCATTTACCGGCGTCAATCCCGCGACGCCAGTTTACATTCCTGTAGGAACAAAGCAGCAATATACGACAGCTTCAGGGTGGGATTACATGACCAATTTCATAGAGACCGACAATTTCCCGTCCGCTGGTGTTGATTGCATTACAATCGATAGGAATGCACATGATAACAGTTTCTACGATTTATTTGGAAGAAAGGTTGAAAAACCAATTTCGGGAAATATCTATATCCAATCCGGTAAAAAGATTCTGATTAAATGAGATGTCTAACGTTTTTTGTTCTCTCGTCATTGTTGTTGTTGTGTTCCTGCAACAACAATGACGAGCCGCCAACTGAAACAGTTCTGCCAATTTCCAAATATTATCAGCCATGTACCTCAGAATTCAACATCACGGACACAGAATGGTTAGATAAGATTAAGGGGTGGGCCGATAAAAAATTTGTTGTAAATGATTTATCTGAACTTCCCGATGATCCTTTAGGATTTTCTGAAGCTTATACAAGTGTCGATTTCAAGGAGTACACTTTATTTATTACGTATAATCTTCATAATTGGAATATTGATACATATCGTAATCGATATTACTTTGATAACATAGAAAAAATCTATGAATGGGCTATCTGTATAGAAACCTCCACTATTCCGGATGACAATACAGAAACATGGTATTTTACTCGATACGCTATATTAGTCAAGAAGTTGCCACGAGATGCTAAAATTCAAATGTGGTTTTCTCTGGGTGCCATAAACTGGGATTGGAAATAATACACCGCACATCATTCGTGTATCTATGCTTAATCTCATGTCTGTAAGAAATAAATACATTTCAAAAGTATAAAAGCGAGCCACAATTTTTTTTGCCTGTGGCTCGCTTTTTGCATTATTTAATTCCGAAACCTCGCTTTACCGTCTGTGTCAGCCGTTGCCATTGGTCTTTGAGCCATTGGAATATCCGGGTGCCATTGACATGGAGATGGAATTTGTTGTCCGTGGGGTCTCGCTTGATTTGTACCTTTGCCCCCGAAGCGTCCACCTCTCTCCGCTGGAACGGATAATAGAGTGTCGTGCCGGACTTTAAGACATATTCATTCATCGAGAGAAGCCCCTTTATGGAGTTGTCATTCAATCCCACGTCCTGACATTCCTCTATCGCCGGAAGCATGGCAACCGCATTGGGAAAGAACTTTACGAAGTTACCAATCTTCCATTCATAGCTGCGGACGGTGTCTGCCTCATGTTCTTTCTGCCGTCTCAGGCTATCCGATAGATTGGATATTTCACGGTGTAAATCCCGCTCCCGCGCCTCTGCACGGTCTTTCATCTCGCGGATTTCATTATCCTTTCTGACAATCTCGGCTTCAAGCCTTTTGGTCTTGCTCCCGGTGAATATATTGGCGATGTTGCTGCCGAGTTCCTTGCGTTGCGCATCCCGCTCGGCTTTCGCCTCGTCGCGCTCACGGATGGCGTTTCGGGCTTCTTTTCTCGCCTCGTCAGTCTGAGCCTCGTATGCCTTTTTCTCGGCAGTCAGCCTGTCTGTATCCTCTGCAAGTCCCCTCCGTTGCTCCGCAAGTCTGACGGATTCCTCCGATAGTCCTGCGTTGGTATCGGCAAGCGATTTGTTTTCGGCGGCGAGAGAAGAATTAGCCTCGGTCAACCGGGAGTTTTCGGAATAAAGCTCGTTGTTCTGCTGCCGTATCTCCTCGTTGACCTGCGTGAGCATTTTCTTCCGGGTGTCGAGGGCGGTTGTCCGGCACTCAAGGTTCTCCACCTTGCTCTCAAGAGATTTTTTCTCTTTGTCAAGCTTTCTTTTCTCAATGGATAGATTGCCGATGTCTTCTTCAAGACCTTTCTTCTTCACCATGCAGTCGCGGTAATATTCGTGCTGCCCGATGTGGCGCGCCTCTGAGCCTCGGATGCCACGCTCCAGACCGTATTTCGCCATAGCCTCGGCATAGATGTCCTGATAGCGGCTCATCTTTCCGCGCTCCATTATGTCGTCGGCGCACAGCCTCGGACGGTTGGCGGCTTTTGTGCGATAACGCTTCTTTGCGGTCGCCTCCCTCGCTTTCTTCTTTCTCTCGGCGGTAACTATCGGAACGACGGCGATGTGAAGATGCGGAGTGCGCTCGTCCATGTGCAGGGCTGCTCCGACAACATTGTCGCTGCCGAATGTGTCGCGCGCCCATCTGATGTTGTCGGAAATCCACTCGTCAAGTTTGCCGCTGTCGATGATTTTCTGCATACCCTCGGTGTCGGAGGTCATAACCAGGTTGAGGCACCGCACCTGCCTGTCGGAGATTTTGCGGGTAATCCCGGCATTGGCTATGCGGTGTTCGACAGCCGCCGCAAGCCCGGTTATCCCGTTGGGATATTCGACCAGATTGTAGCGGTTGAGATGCGTCCTCGCCGGGTCTGCGTTTTCGGGATGGGCGGTGCGCTCGATATGCTTGGCTAGCGAGTTCAGCGACGAGTTCGCCTTGATGATGTGTAACACTGCGTAGCTCATAGGCGGACTGGGTTAAGTTGCGGAGCAATCGGAGTGTACGGCTTCCTGTTAAGCCGTTCCGGGGATTCCAAAGGGGTTGACCTCTTTGGCATATTGGGGACATTTTCAGCGTATCGGAACGATAGGCGGCTCGGAAAATTCCCTAATATGCTACTAAGGAATTTCCGGATGGCGTAATTTCCGTGCCGCCACTGCACGGATGGTACTGCACTGCCATAGCAGTGATGCACCGGTATAACCGTTGCACTGACTGCAATGGTTACGGCGATGAAAAAAGGATGTTTCACTGGTTTTCTGTTTTGGATTTACCCCCTGGCACTTTCGTCATTTTGGCACAAACGTGGTGCTTCGGCATCTCCGTTGAAAATGCCAAAGTGACGACAATGCCAAGGGGAAATGTTTATAATTTGGTGTAGTTTCCGTGGGAGGAACGGGCGAACATAACGCCTTTCCTGTCCCGGAGGAACCGCTTGAAACTGCGCTCCGACATGCCGCATTTTCCGGCGATGGCAACGCCCTCGGCGGTAGTGAAGCCGTCGGGAAGCTCCGAGAGAACCGAGAGCTGCATCTCAGTCAGGGCATCCTCGCTGATGATGCCCTGAACCTTTGAGGCTGTCGAACGGAAGTACTCCGTCAGGCGTATCGCCCTCTGCACAGTGTCCACATCAATCTGTTTCTTCTCACTGCCACACGCCCAATCAGCGAGAGCCAGCAAAAGAGAAAAGCGGATGGCGTAGATTTCGAGTTTGCTTGCGATGGAGGTAAGGGTATCGCTGCCGTCAGCGTTGCAACGGTCGGTCTGCTCGTTCTGCCACTGATAAAGGCGGTCAAGAGCGTCCGATGAAAAAAGAACATCCTCGGATATTATTTCGCCGTCTGCATCCACCTTAGGAACAATGTCGATAAGCCGGGAAAGGATGCTGCGCCACTCTGCCGCGATGTCAAAAGAAGGCATCCGGCGGCTCCGGTTCCATTTAGGCTTCGTCTGGTCGGACGGGAATACATAGAGTATGCGCTCCATGAATCCGTTGGCGTTGCGGTTTCCGGCGGCAAGGTCGGTCAAAACCTTCGGCTGGATAGTTCCGATTACGCAAAGGAACGGATTGCGGATAAACACGCCGCTCTGACTGCCTTTGCGGTCGGACATGGCAACCTTGTGGTTGAACACCGACATCCAGAACTCCGATTCAGAGCCGTTGTTGTAGCGGTTGAAGTTCTTGACCCATCCGGCAAGCTCGTCATACATCAGAATCAGTCCACGACAGTTTTCCGACAATATGCGGTGAACCGCCTCGTTGGTCACATCCTGCATCATGAAGCGGATGCGGTGCGGCTCGACGGGATTGAGGTCGTAGCCGTTTGGAACACGTTCTTTCGGCGGCAGCTCCATCGCAGCATTGTAGCGTTTCAACGCCTCTGCGAACTGTGCCGCTTTCTCCGCGTCGTGGTCGATGAGCGGTTGCATGACATAACTCAGCGGATGGCTCTTGCACACTCCGGGACATCCGACAAGGGCAACGAAAAGAATAGCATATTCTTTCCATCCTGCCATAGCCCCGGCGTGATGGGTGTTGCCTAATACCCATTATAGCGAAAACAAGAGAAACGATGGGAGGGTAAGTGTAATTAAATATCTTAATATTAGTTTATTATAATTTTAAGCAATTTCCGATGATTTCCGAGAATTGCGCTTTTAAGTGTCATTTTTGTTTCCCAAAGTGAGATGGATTTGGGATTTATTTTGTAACTTTGCCGTACTGACAGATACCGTGTTAAGAATAAGAAAACATCGGAAACGTGTCACGAATTTATATTGAATTTTTCTAATACACAAACCTCTCTCCAATATGGGAAGAAACAGGAAACAAATAGCCGGGAACGTGCCGATAAACCTGCGGTTCCAGAAACGGGCAGGTGACCGCAAGGCAATACTTATCGACCATTTCTATGACGGGAAGCATCACTATGAGAACACGGGGCTGTTCCTCATAGCCGAGACAAACGAGAAAGCCCGAAGGGAAAACGCCCGCACCATGCGCAAGGCGAATGACCTCTTGCATCAGCGAATCGACGAATATTTTTCATCGAAGACAGCTCCTGTTGCAGAAGAGCATCCGGTTACAATGCTGGAGTGGTTTGACTTTTTTATCGACGAGCAGGAGCGGCGCGGCATCAAAGCAATTCCCCGCATCAGGTGCTACCGTAAAATTCTCGCAAAGTTTGACGATACGACAAAACTCAAGGATGTTGACAAGGATTTCTGTCTGAGATTTATAACGTATCTTCGCAATGAGTACCTTACCAAACAAGGGAGGCAGCTCAGTCCGAAATCAATTTTCAATTTTTGTGGTTACCTCTCTTGTTCGCTCAATATGGCTGTGCAAGCTGACCGACTCGGCTCTAATCCGTGGAACTGCCTATCTCGAAATGAGAAGCCAAAGAATGATGTGAGCAAACGCGAATACCTGACGATTGACGAGGTCAAAACTCTTATAGCCACTCCTTGCAGGAACGAGACCGTCAAGTGTGCCTACCTGTTTTCATGTTTCTGCGGACTGCGATTGGGCGATGTAATCAGCCTCAAATGGGAAAACATCACCAATGACGGCGGGCGGTGGAAAATCGGAATCGTGGCAAGCAAGAACCAACGTGTCCTACATATACCGTTGAGCGCACAGGCGATGAAATGGATGCCGGAAAAGACTGGCGAATTTGTTTTCCCTTCTCTTAAAAGACCGTCTATTTCCCATCATCTGAAGAGGTGGATGAAAGCCGCAGGGATAACCAAGACCGTCACTTTTCATACCTCAAGGCATACCTTCGCAACAATGCTGCTGACTTTGGGAACCGACATTTATACGGTGTCGAAGATGCTCGGACATTCCAGCGTGAAGCCTACCCAGATATACGCCAGGATTATCGACGAGGCAAAGGACAACACCGTATGTCTCGCCGACGGCATCGAATGGTAGCTGACGCAATGAATTTTTCAATCAGTCCGATAAATCATCCATATAATTATTCAATTTTTACCTCTTATAATACAACTCTCCAATGGCAAGACCAAGAACTACTAAACTAAAGGAGCCGGTAAGGATGCGATTCAAGAAGCTCGCCAACGGCTCAAAGTCGATATACCTTGACATCTATGTTGACGGCAATCGAAGCTACGAATACCTGAAGCTCTACATTCTCCCCGAACTGAACGCCAATATCAAGGAACAGAATCGCACCACAATGGCGGCAGCCGAGAAGATAAAGTCACAACGTATAATCCAGCTTACCGAAGATAGGGCTTCGTTGCGCCACGTTTCCAAACGTGCCGGCATCCTCGTTTCCGACTGGCTCGACACCTATAAGGAAGACAGAGAGAAGAACGGCGCACGGGGCATGAAGATTGTCAAGAAAGTCAAACGGTTACTTGAACAGTATCGAAAAGGAGTCAGAATGAAGGATGTCAACAAGGAGTTTATTCTCGGCTTTATCGATTTTTTACGCAATGATTACCGTACTGCACAAGGCAAACCGATTGCCCCATATACCCAGCGTAGCTATTTCGGCATCTTCAATTCCGCACTCAACGCCGCTGTGCAGGCTGATGTGATTCCCGAGAATCCTGTCAACCGGCTGACACCGCAAGAACGTATCAAGGCACCCGAAAGCAAGAGGGAATACCTGTCAATCGACGAAATCAGGACTCTTATAGCCACTGAGTGCTCGCATGAGATTGTCAAGCGCGCCTTCATGTTCTCATGCTACTGCGGTCTGCGCTTGAGCGATGTTTATGCGCTCAAATGGAAAGACCTTGTGCGCGACGGTGACATCTGGCGAGTCGGAATCGTCATGAAGAAAACCGCCGCGCCTATCTACCTGCCCCTTTCAAAACAGGCGACGGCATGGATGCCGGAGCGCGGCGATGCCGCCGACAGCGACAATGTTTTTGCACGGCTTCCGAAAGGACAGTATCTGAATGACCTTATAAAAGCATGGGCGAAGGAAGCCGGACTGTCAAAGCATGTCACGTTCCATACATCAAGGCATACCTTCGCTACCATGCTGCTGACACTCGGCGCAGACCTTTATACAGTATCGAAGCTTCTTGGTCACGCCAATGTGAAAACTACTCAGATCTACGGAAAAATTGTTGACCAGAAGAAAGATGATGCCGTGAGCCGGATTGACAAGGCTTTTGAAGAGCAGAACCACTTATAGAATTTTCAGCCGCTGTACCTTGTTTGCGGAACTACCGACATGAATTGAAATTTCTTCCCTGTGCCTTGTCCGGCATGGGGATTTTTCTTGCCCTGCCATTTCATCTGTCAATCACTGTTACCGTGTGAATGAGTGCCGGAAAAAGGTGCCGATTTTGCGATTTTCATAGATAAGCTTAAAAGACAAGGGCTTATGCAGCCATCTTCTCATGTTTTCCATTCCTGTATTATAGCTTTGCAGTCCGAACAAGAAAACCAATCACAAATAATTTCATAATCAACAGGAATTTTAATGACAAAACCAAGTATGTTGACGCCGACCGAGGCGGCCGAATACCTCGGAATCAAACTCAGCTATCTCTACAAGCTGATGATGCGCCGTGTCATCCCGTACTACAAGCCGGGAGGCAAGCTCTGCTACTTCGACCCCGAAGACCTCGACAGGTGGCAGCGCAGTGTCCGTGTCGCAACGGACGAGGAAATCGAAAGTCAGGCACAGGCCTACATCCTCAAAAACAGTATCAGACCATAACCAAAATTCTTATAAATCATGACAGAAACGACTAAACCTACTATTCAGAATGTGGAACAGACCATAGAAGCGATGGATGCTCCGGCACTTCCCCGTAAGGAGAGAAAGAGCAAAACGATTGAAGAATCGCAGATAATTCAGATTGAGCGCAAACTGTTATCCTCGCTCGGCATACATGAGGCGGACGCGTTTGCGGCGTGTATCGCAATCGGCGTTGGCAATCAGGAAGCGTCGGCTGTGAAAGGTTCCGACCGTCACCGTCTCAATCTCTATCTCAACGCCGGAACGAACAGGAAGGAGATGTCCGTGCAGGAACTTTCGGAACACCGTCAGGCGCGGGCCCGTCAACTTGTCAAATCGGCTATCCGATACCTTGACAAAGAGGAGATGACGGCGGCGATGTTCACCGTCAGTGAAATCGCACGATGCAAGACCGACATTGACGAGGGCGTGAGGATGATACAGTTCTACAACTCATCAATGTCAGGGAAGTAACAGTTTTAACCGTGAACCGGAGTGTTGTGCGGATGGGAGAATACACATGAAATAATCTCAAATTAATTTCATCATATACAGTCTCTTCTATCCGGCAACGCTTTGGTTGCACTACCTACGCAAACAAGGAAACATGAACAAACAATCCAAGGAAACATACAAATTTCAAATACCGTCGCGCTTTGAAATAATTACTTTCAGAATGACTACCGAGGTGATGAATCTGCTTAGCGGCACCACCGAGAACAAACGCGGCGACAAGGTAAGCAACACAGTCCTCTTTTATGACCTGCTGTCAAGAATGGCTGTAAATGCGAAAGTGTCAAACGACTTCCGCCGCCCTCTGGCATTGCGACCGGGACAGGCGCAGTATTCGGAGCTTCGCCTCGCGGAGCAATGGCAGATGAACCGTACCCGATTGCGCAATCTCCTTGACAGGATGGAACAGGCTGGGCTTATCTACACTGACCGTTCACTTGTAGGATCGGTGATGACATTCCCCTCCGTACTGGGCTGGAGCCGCCCTGACAAGCCTTATATCCGCAATCCCGTCTTTTTCAATGCGGATTGAGCTTCCGTCACCCTATACGGTGAATCCTCCGGGGTGCACAATGCCTCATAGTTAGCCGCACGGTTAGCCGTATGTCTTAAGCTTCGGGGAAGCAGGAAACGGGGATTTCGTTGCAAGATATGCCGCTGTATTACACTCCCTGTCGGTCACTGCACATACGGCTCTCTTGCGTTGCCGCACAGGGCAACGGGACGCCGCTCGCAGGCTCGCACCGATGACCTTTATAATAATCAGTATCATTTATACGATTCTCATAACCAACTTATAACTTCCGATGAACCAATCTAATGAAAACGGTGGAGAACGCCGCCGTTCCACCATGTCATTTCGAGTGAGCGAATCGCAGAGGAAACGGATAGAGGGCCTCGCCGCCCAATGCGGGATGAACCGCAGCGAATACCTGCTGTCACGGGCCTACGGCTACAAACCGAAAGCCAGTCTGACATTTGCGCAGACCAAAGTCCGCGACGAGCTTATAATCGCCCGCAGCGACTATGCCAAATATATCTCGATGCTGAACGCCATGCCGCAGCACGAACGCATGGCGATGTTCCGCAACCAGCCGTGGATGACCGAGGCGTTGGGTCGCCTCCATAAGACTGCGGAACTTATCACCGATATAATCAACAGATATTTTTCCCCGAACCGCGTACCGGGAACATCATCTGAAACGGACAAGGAACAGGAACCGTCATGGTAGCGAAAGCAGCATCGATAAGTCACGGCATCAACTGTATAAGATACATATCCGGCGAGTCGAAGAACAAGGAAAATCCGGAATTGATCTATCGTGTCAAGGACAATCTTCTCCCTTGTGAACTTGACGCAATGGGCATCTGGGATATGATGAAAGCCGGTGCGCCGATGAAGAAAAGTGTTATACGCATGGAAATTTGTCCAGGCGGAGAGCACACCGAAAATTTCACGATGCAGGAGTGGCAGAAGCTGTGGGACGACTTTGTGAGGGAGTTCGACAAGATAGAGCTGGAGGATGAAAACGGCAAGGTGTATTCGCATAAGACAAACATTGTAAACAGCATCTACACGGTCTGGCTTCATTATGAATCCGACAGCGGCATCCCGCATCTCCACGCCGCAGTGTGCCGGAAAGACCGCTTCGGCAAGACCAACAACGACCACAACATTCATATCCGCGCACAGGAAGCGGCTCAGAACGTGGCTCTTCAGCGAGGCTGGATAACAGCAGCCGAGATTCACAGGATAAACGCCGACAAGATTGCCGACGATCTTATGGAAATCCTTCGTGCCATGCCGTCATGGTCGTGGAATGATTATGCAGCACGGATCCGGGCAAAAGGTTATACTATTATGATACGTCCCGGCAAGAAAGGCCCTTATGGT
Source organism: Bacteroidales bacterium (assembly GCA_019416425.1). Classification (GTDB taxonomy): domain Bacteria; phylum Bacteroidota; class Bacteroidia; order Bacteroidales; family Muribaculaceae; genus Lepagella. Next base: position 25,002 of record DXXK01000048.1, on the reverse strand, counting down.
TATTCTATCGGCAAAGGCAAAGCCCGATTCAAGGCATCCGAACTTGGCACAGGTCGAAAGCTGACGGCTTCGAGGATTGAAAACACATGGAATAAACTTCACAGTCAGTCCGCAGTTAAGTCGGCTCAGCCTGTTAAGAAATCCGGCACAAAGCTGGTTGCGCCTGTTGTATCAAAGCCTGTTGTATCTCCTGACAAACAAGTTCTGGATTACACCTCTTGGCAAGAAGGGACATCGAGATACGAGCTTACGCATAGAGGCAGAACTACTCAGTTCTACATTCCCAACGATGTCATGCAGGTATTCGACGATGAGTTTGACTACCGCGCGATTGTAAACTGGCAGGAGCTTACCGACATGGCGGTTGCTCTGTTCGTTGGTCTAACCACGCTTGATACCGTTTCAACCGGCAGCGGCGGAGGCGGTTCATCCAACGATGACAACCGGCGAGACCGCAAGGACGAGGAAGAGATTGAACGTGCCCGCAGATGCGCCCGCGCAGCCGCATCCCGTCTCGGCAAAACTCCGAAATCAGGACGCAGAAGATAAAAAATCAGCCCTAATTTTAACTCCTCAAAATGGAAGAAGAGGGAAGCTCAACGATATATGACCTTCCCTCTTACAATACTATATGGAGTATAATTATTAACCTTTGAACAAGGAATCAGGATATTCACCATTTTTGTGGAGTTCGGCGAATTTAGCCACGACCCCCGGACGGTCTTCCGCATAAGTTACACCGAACCAGTGTGAATCAGTATCCAGAACTTTTATTGTTGCCTCATGAGACTTGATCAGAGCATCAGCCACATCGGGTATAACCTGTTCCGCTTTCGGGGTCGTCAAATCTTTGTCAAGGAATTTGGCAAACTCTCTTTCAGCATAGTCGAAGTAGTCGGGTGTGAAACCCCACATATTCATGGAAACAGGCACATTGACATCAAGTTTGTGTTCTTTGCCATCGGAATCTTTGTAGGATATCTCGTGAGCATCGTTATACTTAATTTCCTTACATTCCTCAACTGATGACAGCAGACCGTCATTAGTCTGACAGACACCACGGTTCACGCCACCATTCTCAGTAACAGTGTTACCTAGGCGAAAACCTACCATGCAGTAGTCTCCTTTGCAATCACGGGAACGCATCAATTCTTTGGCAAGAACCTCATATGAATTGCGTCCATAGAAATCATCGGAATTTATAACCGCAAAAGGTTCCTTTATGACCCCTTTAGCCATCAGGACCGCGTGAGCAGGCCCCCACGGTTTTGTACGGTCGGCAGGGCAGACAAATCCAGCGGGAAGTTTGTCCACTGCCTGAAAAACTATCTCTACGGGAATATGTCCTTCATACTTTGACAGAATCTTGTCTCGAAAATCCTGTTCGAAATCCTTTCGGATAACAAACACGACCTTTCCGAAACCAGCCTGAATAGCATCGTAGATTGAATAATCCATGATCGTTTCACCATTCGGGCCAAGAGGATCGAGTTGTTTCAACCCTCCATACCTGCTGCCCATTCCGGCGGCAAGAACGAATAATGTAGGTTTCATAATATGAGTTATTTTAATCGGTCACTTTGCGGGCACCGTCGCTGATGATGACGGGATAAACCTTAGGCTCGTGGCCGTATTTTTCATTGAACTTTGTTTTTGCGGTCTCGATAAACTTATCCCGAAGGTCTTTCTTTACGAGATTGATGGTACAGCCTCCGAATCCACCTCCCATGATACGCGAGCCGGTAACTCCACACTCGCGTGCGATATCGTTGAGGAAATCGAGTTCTTCACAGCTTACCTCATAGTCATCAGATAATCCTTGATGTGTTTCGTACATCTTTTTACCGACTGTCTCATAATCGCCCGAGATCAGTGCCTCACAAACCGCAAGCACACGGTCTTTCTCCTCAATTACGAATTTGGCTCTGAAATAATCTTCGGCTGAAATGTCGGTACGGATAGATTTCAGCATGGGGATGGTGGCCTCACGGAGAGTCTCCAGTCCCAGCCGCTTTGCTACACGTTCACAAGATGCCCTGCGTTTATTATATGGCGAGTCAGCAAGTTCGTGTTTTACTCTCGAATCTATCAGGATGAGTTCGTAGTCTTTCGGTGCGAAGGGGAAATATTCGAATTCCATTGAACGACAGTCAAGACGCATGAGTTTACCAGCCTGTCCCATTACTGAAGCGAACTGGTCCATGATACCACAGTTTACACCACAGTAATTGTGTTCCGTTGACTGCCCGATTTTCGCAAGCTCGAACTTGTCAATATCGTTGTCGTTGAAAAGGTCGTTGAGCGCAAAAGCGAAACAGCTTTCGAGAGCGGCAGAAGAACTGAGACCAGCCCCAAGAGGCACGTTGCCAGCGAAAACAGCGTCAAAACCCTTGACTGTACCGCCACGTTTGAGTATCTCCCGACAGACTCCGAAGATATATCTTGCCCATGATTGTTCCGGGACATCTTCCTCATTCAGCCCAAATTCAGTTGATTCATTGATGTCGATTGAGAAAACGCGCACCTTCTCAGTCTCGTTAGGCGCAATCGCAGTCATTATTACTTTATCTATTGCACCGGGAAATACAAAACCACCGTTATAGTCAGTATGTTCTCCGATGAGATTGATTCGTCCAGCCGAAGCATATAACTCAGGTCTGTTGTTGAATCTCTTTTGAAATTCGTTGATGAGTTTATTTTCCATTGTGTTATTGAATTTGTTGTAAATCAGAAAAATCATACTTGGATTCTCCCGATAAAAGCAACCTTAACAATCTTTTTACCTTAGCTGTCACTATTTTACCTTTAATGATAAAGTTGCTGGTTTAACCCCGTTGGCAGAAGCCGTAAACTGTATATCTCCCTCTTTAGCTGCACTTCTGACAATGGCAGTTGCCGCTCCGCTGAACAATTCCATTTCAGGGTTCTGGAACGACATAAGGCAGGTAGGGTCACCGTTGGCCGTTGCTTCGAATGTTCCGGCTCCAGATACTTTAAATTTCACTTTTCGATTATCATCAGGGATAATGTTACCGTCTTTATCAGCAACTTGTACAGTGATATATGCAAGATCATCTCCATCGGCAAGGAGTGTTTGCCTGTTGGAAGTCAGGACAAGATGATGCGGTTTTCCTGCTGTTCTCATGATTTTCTCAGCAACCTTATTGCCGGAAACATCATAAGCCACAACCTTCACTTCTCCCGGCTCATACTTTGTTTCGTTCCACATAAGACGGTAGCGGGTTTGCAAAGTGGAATCATTCTTCTCTCTAATACCTTGACTTTTACCATTGATAAACAATTCTGCTTTAGGATATGATGTATAAACGAATATGGGTGTGACTTGTCCTTCTCGTCCTTTCCAATTCCAATGCGGAAGAATATGGAGGGTAGCATCTTCAGTATTCCATACAGAACGATAAAGATAATATCTGTCCTTAGGCAGAGATGCCAAATCAACGATACCGAAGACAGAACTATGACTTGGCCACGCATCAGTATCATAGGGAGACGGTTCACCGAGATAGTCAAATCCAGTCCAGACGAACTGACCGAGTACCCACGGCTGTTCATCCATATAAAAATCTATGTCGGGCGTATTTGACCAATCACAAGTCTCGTTATCATAGCTCGAAGACTGATGGTCGGAATGAAGCACAGAATTATGTTCTTTTTCAAACGAAACAGGGAAATGATATACTCCTCTTGAAGATACAGTCGAAGCGGTCTCAGAACCCAGAATCATCTTTTGCGGAAGCACCTCAAATGCTTTATTATAATACTGGGGTTTATAATTGAATCCCGGAATATCCAGAGATGCAGCAAAACCATTGTCCAACACCGAACCTATCTGATCCATTCCACAGGTAATAGGTCGTGTAGCATCAAGTTTTTTTACCAAATCCTGAAGCATGGTAAGTTCGGAGACTCCATCCGGACCCCATTGGCTTGGGACTTCGTTTCCAATTGACCACATCACCACAGATGGATTGTTTCGGTAATGCTTTACCATATTAGTCACGTCCTTAGTTGCCCATTCACTGAAGAAAGCTCCATAACCGTTAGGTGATTTCGGCCGGAAACTCCAATCATCAAACGGTTCAACCATAAGCATCATACCGAGTTCATCACACAACTCCACCAGTTCCGGTGCAGGCATATTGTGGGAAGTCCTTATAGCATTGGCCCCCATATCCTTCATAAGTTCAACTTGATGACGCAATGCAGATTTATTTACAGCAGCTCCAAGTGGACCGAGGTCATGATGATTGCAGACTCCTTTGAATTTAGTCGCTTTTCCGTTCAGGAAGAAACCTTGTTCCGGGATATATTCAAGTTTGCGGATACCGAAACGGGTATCAAAGCAGTCAACAATCTTACCATCTTTCTCAATTTTCGTTCTCGCGGTATAAAGACGTGGGGTTTCAGGACTCCATAACTCAGGTTGTGAAATCAGAAAATTTTGAAAATGATTTTGACCTTGTGCTATGAAGGGGGCATTATTGGTTGCCACAATCTTTCCCTCAGGAGAAAGGATTTCAGTTATGATACCAAGTTTATCGCCTTTTTTAGTTCCTGCTATCTCTATTTCCATCTTTACTGAGGCTTTCTCCGATGAAACATAAGGCGTAGTAACGTAGGTTCCCCAAGTAGGAATATGCACTTTATCCGTGTTAACAACATGGACATTCCTATATAGACCTGCTCCCGGATACCAACGGGATGCCCGTTCAAAGTTTTCCAGTTCAACAATCACGTTGTTATCACCGGGTATGACAGCATCTGTCACATCCACATAAAACGAATTGTATCCGTAAGGCCAGTAAGCTACCTCTTTTCCATTGACTTTGACATGGGCATTGCTCATTGCTCCGTCAAATACAAGAGTAATGTTTCGGTTGGCAGTATCAGGAACTTCAAAAACTGTCCGGTAAGTACCTTTCCCGATAAAGGGGAGTCCACCGGTTCGGCCTGTTTTCTCAGTTTTTTCTTTTTCTCCGTTCTGCTCCACCGCGACGGTCTGGAGATCATTATCCCTGTCAAATGGGCCATAAATAGCCCAGTCGTGGGGTACTCTGACTTGTTGCCATACCGTTAAAGCTTCCGGTCTGCCTTTGGTGAACTCCCATCCTTGGTTCAGGGTAGTCACTATCCTCTCGGCATGGAGGTTTACAGTAATGGCTCCCGAAAGAGCCATTACTGTAAATAAAAAGTGTCTGTTCATAGCCATTATTTAGTCTTGAACGCATCCAATGCCACCGTAGGGGCATCATTATCAAAACAGCCAAGGTTATAGCCATCATTGTAACCATTCGGTGCTTCAGGCTCCCAATAAAAGATGCCTTCAACTTCCGAGTGCATCATTTTTGTAATCAGCTGCTTGCAAAGTTCACCTTGGTCATACGGCATACCAATTTCACAAATCATTACGGGTTTGTTGTATTTCTGCTTCAGGTGGTTGATATTAGCGATACAGTCGTCAGCCACTTTCTGCCAGCCACCGGTCTCACCTTGTTGTTCCGCCCAATAGGGATAGAGCGACATACCAATCATATCATATTTACCGCCATTGTTTTCAAGAATGTCAAACATCCGGTCATAAGCCCATTGGTTGTTCCCACCGTCAAGATGTACAATCACTTTCGCTTCAGGGAAAACAGATTTGACGGCATCATATCCAGCATTGTTGAGCTGGGCGAGCTGAACCGGATTATCGACCGACCCTACCGGGAGCATCATACCGGGAGTGGTCTCGTTACCGATCTGCACCCATTCGGGAGTCACGCCGACATTCTTCAGGGCGTTAAGGGTTTCGGTCACATGATTGCCCATCGCTTTGAGAAGTTCATCGAATGAGAGGTTTTTCCATGCTTCCGGCATTTCCTGATGTCCGGGGTCGGCCCAAGTATCCGAGAAATGGAAGTCTATCATAGTTCGTAGGCCAAGATTTTCAGCTCTACGGGCTTTGAGAACAACATCATCGATGTTGTTCCAGCCGTCTTTGGGATTGACCCATACACGAAGACGTATGGAATTGACCCCACAGAAGTCTCGAAGGAGTTGCATACATTCCATTTCCTGACGGTCATTGCCCGGAGTGTAGAACTTTCGTCCTTCCGATTCCATCTGTGTAAGCCAGCTTACATCCGCACCACGGGCAAAGCCAGTTTCTTTAACGACATTTGAGGTGTCTTCCTGTCGCGGATTGGTGACAGGTCCGTCTTCGGAGCATGAACCGCAAAGGAAGGATGCGGCAAGTGCAAAAGCGGATATTATTGTTGTCATTTTCATTGAGTTCTATTTTATTTTAGAGAATAAGAATACGTTTGAGTACCGAGATCAACCCTGAGGATGTAGGTCTCTCCAACAGTAAGGGCGTTGTCACCGTCAAAACCTGTCGTTGCATCGGAGTGACCTAACAGCAGGTTTCCGTTGCCACCTCCAAAGAAAAGGCTCCAGTCATGATTTATGAGAACCTTGACACCCCATGGCGTTTCTTTTTCTTTGACGAATTCCGCAGTAAACACTTCGGGATTGTCGGGCGACTGTGTCATCTGGTGTTCCGACCAGTCATCGTTAAGGCCGGTGAAAGTTACTGCTTCCACTTTAGTTAGCTGATATGTCAGATCTTTCATCTTGAAATCCATGACATACAGACCTTTTTCCGGGGCTGGAATATTTCCGTCTGATTCAGCAAGGATGAGATTGCCACTGAGAGAGGCAGCTCCATCAGCCGCTTTATATGCAGGACTCCAATCGGCTTGAGGATAAGCGCGGTATCCCCATTCGGAATCAACCCAGTGTGCGCCTCCATAAGCTAAAGAACCTTCATCGTACAAGGAGATGTAATCGTCAAAACCATCCCAGTTTACTAAACCAGAGAAATACAGGCGCGGTTCTGCTTCGGGTTCAGGAGCTGCTTCGCCGGCTCCTATTTTGAGCGCCATCGGGTCTGACAAGTCAAGAACAAGATTTGTCTCACCTGCCGGAAGTGTTACTGTAATGGTCGAGCCAGTTTCACCAAATGTCAGGTTTCCACTATCTCCACCGAATGCTACATTCTTTGCAACAGCAGGTCCCATATCAGTGGTTTCCTTGTTATACAGAGTACCTTTACCGCTTACGGTAATAGTGACGGGGGATGCACTTGGGAGATTGACAGGCATTATCCATTGGTTCGCCTTCATGTTGTAGGTCATTTCTCCATTAAGGTCTCCACCGACATTAAGATTGTCAATGTGCAGAGCGCTCCACCAGCCTTCCTGAGTATTGAGGGTTGTGAAATAACAGCCTGCCGGATCCGGGAACCAGAAATTCCAATGGTCATCGGCGGAAGAAGCATGGAAAGTCTTTCCTGCTTCTCCAAGATTACCCCATACCACATTATTAGCCTCGCGGAACCACCAGTTCATCCATCCGTTCACACCCATGAATCCCTGATAGATACCATTTTCTTCGGGAGATGCGAGCTTCATCGATGTTTCATTCCAATCTTTATCCAGCACAGTTCCAAGAATAAGGTGTATTCTGTAAGACTGAACCATCACTTTGAGGACTGATGAGTATGTCGGTTGCATATTTGCTGCAAGGACGGAACGTATGCGGATATATAAAGGAGCTTTTACATCAGCTTCAAAACCGAGTCTGCCTAACAGAGAGTTAAGTTCTTCGCACAGGAACTGGCGGGAACGGACACCTTTCTCCACACTTAGGTCAATAGTTGTAGCGAAATCCTCATCCCTTGAAAGCTGTATCGTTTCGTCGGCAGCATTCACGGGGGCTTGAAGGAGAGTATCGCTGAGAGCAAGTTTACCATCGCCGCTCCAATATATGGTCATGGCGAGAGCCTGGGGATTGTCAGGAGTCAACACGATATCTCCTGAAGCGCCGCCCAATGAAATGTCATCGGGGGTCTGAACGTACACCGGATCGATGTCACTGTCACAGGAGATGAGACCTAATGTCATGACTCCTGACAGCAGTACCGTTCTTATGATTTTATTTAGTTTCATAAATGGTTATCAATATTGGGGATTTGACAAATTCGGATTGGCCGTCAGGTCAGTATCCGGAATAGGATAGATATTGTATTTGTCGTTCACAGCACGACCATCCAACACCCCGCCTTTCCACTGCCAGATATATGCATCCGAGGTGAATTTTCCGAAGCGGACAAGGTCTGTGCGACGCACGGACTCAAGATAGAGTTCACGACCACGCTCATCAAGCATGAAATCAAGAGTAAAGTCGGCATCAGATATTTTACCGCTTTCATCGTTTTTATATGCACGCAGACGCACGGCATTGACAAGGTCAAGCGCTTCAGCCCTTGATATACCTGCTCCACCCCTGAGAAATGCCTCGGCTGCCATTAGGTACACATCTGCAAGTCGCAGCATGGGATAATCAGTAGAGCATCCCGTTGCAGCCGAATTTGATGCGGGCTCGCCGTCATCCGTGAGATTAGTAAATTTCTCAAAGAAATATCCTTCCGACTGGTTGTCAATGGGCCCGGTGAAGAACTGTTCCTGACCATCGGTATAGAACATGGCGCGAGAGTCATTGGTATTGTTTACATCGCCGAATTTTGAAGTAATCTCTCCACGGGCACGGAACATTCCCCATCCGTTTGTCAGACCATATTTGGCAGGATCCTGGGAACTTGAATTGCCGCAGGAGCCACATACAAGATACGTTCCGCCTCCCCATGTTACAGAGGTTGTCGCATCACATACCATTGCGAACAGAATCTCATGAGTACGTTTATGATTGTCGGCGTTGAACAGTTTTGCGTAGTCCGGTTCAAGATAAAACGCGGGGTTGGAGATAACCTTATGACAGGCAGTGATACACTCGGTATAGTATTTTGTATCTACTGTTCCTCGATATACCGCACTATTGAGATAGAGGCGGCCGAGGAGCGCCCAGGCGGTCGGTTTGCTCGCCCTTCCGTATTCATTCGTATCGGGAAGCGCTGCTGAAGATTCTTCCGCAACCAGCTCCTTCAATTCGCTTTCAATGAAATCGAAAAGACTTATTCCGTCATAGGCTTCAGGAATAAAACCAGTAACAGGAGTGTTTTCGTCCACTTTCGGCCCTTTTCTATACAGATCGAGTACCATCCAGTAACTGAAGGCCCTCATGAAACGGGCTTCTGAACGATAGCCGCGGATTTCCTCCTGCTCGGCAGATGAGAATTTAGATATAGACTCATCAGAGCAATTCCGAAGGAATTCATTGCATAGTGTTATGTTGAAGAAGAGCCAATAGTAGGAATCAGATACCCAAGCATCCTTTGAACTCCAGTTGATATAGGTTAGGTCAACAAGGTTGTTGCCTGACAGCCACGTATTGGCAACCTCATCAGTGGCAGCTTCCTGAAGATTGAAGTAACCTCTTGAGAAATCCTGTCCATTGATTGTCGTCAGGTCTCCGTTGTCGCCGCCCTGTCCCTGACCTGCAAGGACATACGATGCATAAATTTTTGCAAGCACTCGCTTATAGTTTGCGGCTTCGGTATATACATCTTTCGATGTGGTTTCTGTTACCGGCATCTGGTCAAGGTCATCCGTGCAACAGCCGAGCAACAGTGCGAGCCCCGCCATCAGGCCGTATAAAATATATGATTTTTTCATTGCTTTCGAGTTAGAAGTTTAGTCCGACAGTTACTGAATATGTACGGGGACGAGGATATACCGCTGTGTCAACACCATTTCCTGTCTCAGGATCCACACCTTTATACTTGGTAATGGTGAAAACATTCTGTACCATTGCGGAAATATGGAGATTCAGGCTCTTGTAAATCTGACCGAAGTCATACATAAGCTGAAGATTGTCCATTTTCAGGAAGGAGGCATTTTCAAGATAATAGTCACTCAGGAACTGACGACGGGTGAAACGGGTATCAAGGAAACTGCGGTTGAGGTTGTTGAGCTGATAGTCATTGTAACTCATGGTTTCCCATGCACCTGTATTCATTGCCATCCCATTGAAAATGTATCCGCCGATATTAGCACGCAATGAGGTTGATAATGACCATTTCTTATATCGAAGTTGGGTCGAAAGTCCGAGAATCCAATCGGGAGCAGGAGAATGGCAGTGATAACGGTCGTTGTTGGTAATCTGTCCGTCACCATCAAGGTCGGCATACATTCCTTCGATGGGTCTTCCGGTTTCCTGATCATAGAGCTGCTTATACAGATAGAATGAATATGGAGCGTAATCGGTAGAGAATACCTGCATCTGATATGCATCAATCCAAGGTCCTACTTCGGTATCCGGACTTGGTGCGCCCGGAGTCAGGGTCAGATTTTTGATTCGGACACGTTGCCATGCCGCATTTGCAGTGACATCCCAGTTCCAATCCTTATTACTGATGATGTGGGCAGTCAGGGCAAGTTCAAGTCCCTTGGAATCAACGTTGCCTACATTTTCAAGCATCAGCTTGTCGAAGTTTGTTCCGGCGGGGACAGGTACGGTGGCAAGCAGATTCTCTGTCTTGCGTGTATAAAAGTCTGCTGAGAATGTAAACCTGTTCTCCAACAAGGCGATGTCTATACCATAGTTCCAAGATTTGGTAGTTTCCCATTTCAAATCAGGATTATATGCTTCAGGGCGATAAGTGTAAACCGGCTTCCCTCCGAACAAATACTGGGCGCCGTCAAGACCGGGGGTATATACTGGAATATATCCGTAGTTGGTTATACCGTCTTGTTGGCCGGTGACACCGTAAGAGGCGCGAAGTTTCAAATCATTGACCGCTCCACGCAGAGGCTCAAAGAAGTCTTCCTGTGATATACGCCAAGCAAGGGCAATAGAAGGAAAGGTACCCCAACGGTTGTCTTTTGAGAAACGTGATGAACCGTCACGACGGACTGTTGCCGTGAGAAGGTATCGGTTCTTGAATGTGTAATTCAAGCGTCCATAGTATGATATGAGCGAGTGACGTTGGTCAGTGGCAGCCGAGGTAGCTTGCTGAACGCCATCTGCATTAAGTACGGCATAGAACGGTGTAGTATATTTCCAATATTGGTAGTCATAACCGAAAGTGGCATCAACATTGGAATTTATAGCTTCGAAGTCACGATTATAATTTGCATAAATCGTAAGAAGCTTGTTGTAATTTTTCTGAGGCCCGTATTTGTAATCTCGGCCGCCGGTGGTATAATATGATATAGCCTCTTTGGGCACGTATATTTTACCTTCTCCTTTTGACCAGTCGTAGCCTCCTGTGGCGTGGAGTCTCAAGCCTTTTACCCAACGGATATTCCAATCTACATCAATATTGCCAATAACACGGTAAACATCAGATGTTGACTTATACTGGTTCAGTCGTCCCAACGCATTGGCAAGGGCTCCGGTAACAGGAATCCCATTGGCATCCACTGCCTCATTGTATCCTCCGAAAGCATCGTTGCCGGAATAAACTGGAATAGTGGGATTGAGAGTAGCACCACCCCAGATAGCGCCTGTATCTGCAAACCGATTTTTGGAATAAGTGCCTTTAAGACTGAACTGGAATCTAAGTTCATCCCTGAAAAAGGATGGCGTGAGATTCAGGTTGCCTGTAAAACGCTTTGCATTGTCAGTTTTAAGGATACCGTCCTGATAATATGCACCGGCGGAAACGCGGAAAGGAAGCCATGAAGTGGCCCGTCCCGAGACGCTGAGGTTGTTATCTGTACCAAATGCGGTCTGGTAGATTAAATCATTCCAGTTTGTACGGCTGTTGCCTATAAGTGCTTTCTGTCGGTCGGTCCCAAGTTCGTTGACAATACCGATGAATTCATCAGTCGAGAGCATATCCGAGGTCTTGGTTTTAGTCGATATGGAGTTTGTGGTCTGGAATGAAACCTTGATGCCATCCCCTTTCCCTTTCTTTGTGGTGATTATAATTACACCATTTGATGCACGAGAACCATAAATGGCGGTTGAAGAGGCATCTTTCAGGATTGTCATGCTCTCAATATCATTAGGATTTATCAGACTCAGGAAGTTCCCGCTTCCACTGACTGAACCACCCACTTCCATAGGCACTCCGTCAAGGACGATAAGAGGATCGTTGGAAGCATTGAGTGAAGCACCACCTCGGACACGAATTGTAGAACCGGATGTAGGAGAACCACCACTGTTCACAATCTGCACGCCGGCGATTTTACCGTTGACAAGTTCCTCAGGAGATGAAATCATACCTTTGTTAAAATCTTTCTCACCCACAGTAGATACAGAACCTGTCAAATCGTCTTTCTTGCGGACACCATAGCCAATGACCACAACTTCATCAAGGACTTCATTGTTGGGCTTCAGGGTTACATCAATCACATCCGATGTAATATCAACAGTGAGATTTTCATAACCTACATATGAAAATGTAAGTTGTTTCGCTTTTGCAGGGACTTTCACGGTATATCGGCCATCCAAGTCGGTTGCCGCACCTATCGGTTCTCCTACAACTTTCACCGAAGCGCCAATCAGAGGCTCTCCGGTCTCATCCATGACAGTACCCGTTACTGTCCGTTGATTCTGGGCGTAAGCCGAAACGGGTATCAGGAGAATCGAGAGGATCAACCCCAGTAGCCAGCTCCTTGATTCGGCGTAGCCAATTGCTTTGTCCATTAGAAATGTTTATTGTTGTTTTAATTTGAAAATTTAAGGTGATCAAATGGTATTAGCCATTTCCAAAACTAAAAAACAATCTTTCTTACCTTTGTCTTTATACCTTCCTGATGCAAAATTAGTACCTTGCAGATACATAGCACCTTAAAAATCGGACAAATGCAGTAACAAAATGGACAAAGCTGTTTCAGACTCGCTTTTATGAGCTATTTGTCCTATTTATGGCTTACATTCTCATCTTCACTTTGGTATTGACTCGGTTTCACACCATATTGATTCTGGAAACATTTGGCAAAGTATGATGGTGTTTTGAACCCTACCATATAGCTGATTTCAGCAACGGTGAAACGGTGCTGGCTCAAAAGCACGGCTGCTTTCTGAAGTCTGACCCTTCTTATATAGTCAAGCGGTCCTATGCCCATATATTTCTTTATGAGACGGTAGAGTTGCTTATTCGGGATACCACTCTTTTCACACAGTAGATTTACATTAAGATCAGGGTCTGAGATATTATCCTCGATGACCTTGGCAATCTTCGCTAAAGTCTTTTCATTTACGGATTCGGCTTCGATCGGTTTCGCCTCAGCCTCTGCAATGGTCTGAATCCGTACTCTCTCTTTTATCTCGCTTCGGCCTTTTAGAAGATGGCTTATGCGGCCTAAGAGAGCCGACGGCTCAAAAGGCTTCGTCATAAAAACATCTATGCCGAGCTTGATACTCTCATTTTCAGTTTTATTGTCAGATTTTGCTGTCAGCATGATGATTGGAATCGACGAAAGACGCGGATGCTGTTTTATTCGTTTAACCATTTCCAGTCCGCTCATTATCGGCATCATTTCATCGACAATTATTAGATCCGGGATTACAGAGGCAGCGATAGCAAGTCCGGAACGGCCGTTTTCTGCCGTAAAATAAGTGTAACTATCTCTTATTATTTCAGAAATAAAACCAGATATTTGTGAGTTATCCTCAACAATAAGGATTTTCGCTTTACCAGAATCCACATCAGTTTCCTTGTTACTTGAGACAGGCATCGTTTTTTCCGATATGGGAAGTGTTACGACAAATGAGGTCCCCTGACCTTCCTTACTATACAGAGCAATGTTACCTTTCATCAATTCCAGATATTTCTTTATCAGATATAGTCCCAACCCAGTCCCTTCGTGAAGTTTAGATGTGGAGGGTGCACGGAACATCCTTTGAAAAACAAGTGGTTGATCTATATCGGCTATGCCTACGCCGTCATCTGACACGGTAATCTCCACTTCTGTGCCATTAACACTTATACCTAATGATATTGTTGAGCCGTCATCTGAATATTTGCAGGCGTTAGACAGAAGATTGGTAATTACAGACTCGAACTTAACTGCGTCGGCTTCTATAAGTAACTGAGGACATTCGGAGTGAAAGATGAATTTCTTCTGGGCGTTGTTTTCTTTGAAAACCTCAAAAACACCTTTACAGAATTCCACAACATCAAAAGTGGACAATATCAACAGGTTTTCATCATTATCTTCCAGGTGTTGCAGCTCCAGTGTGCGATGTATCATGTTATTGAGGCGCACGGCATTATCATAGACTGTTTCAAGGTTCCGTTTGCTTTCAGGGTCTTTTGTTTTCTCCTTCATTAAGCTTACCGGCCCTAAAATCATCGACAGCGGAGTTTTGAGGTCATGTGAAATTGTAGAGAGGAAAGACAATTTTTTCTCAACATTTTCTAAAGCCGTCTGTCGCTCTTGCTCTTGGAATGTTCTAATGCTTCGTTTTTTGATATACAAGACTATACCAAAGATAATCGCAATACCGAAAAGGATATATAAGCAGATAGCCCACCATGACAATGCCAGAGGAGGCATTACTTTAAGTGGAATAGATATTGGCTCTATCGGCGAACCGACAGTTTTTACCAGAATCATATAATCCCCCATTTTAAGGTCTGAGAATGAAATGGTATTGGCGCCTTCCGGCATCACAATCCATCCATCCAATGTATCAGCCTGCGACTCCGCAAGTTTATACATGAAGCGTTGCGGAGACTCCGGTGAATAATCCAATGTGCTTACCACCATAGTAATATTACCACCATAAGGAATCGAAACGCCTTTTTTGCCACCTTCCAGATCAGACAAATCAAGAAGACCCTTCCCCTTGTCATGAAGCACAAGTTTTATGGCCTTATAATCAGCGACATTGCCTATATTATGATAATCTACTTCAAGTATTTCATCTGTTCCACCAAGTAAAACTTTTCTGGTGACAGCATCTTCATAAACTGCGGTATAGGATTTTTGTGGGATAGGCAATAGTGTCGCTTTCAGAGTTTCTCCGTTAATGCTCCATACATTGCTTTGTGTCGAGACCCATATGCCGTTCCCGACCTTACCAATAGCCAGAATTGTCTCGTCGCTATTTGTATTTGGAAATTTGACTATTTCATTTTTGCCGTCGCTGTCAAAGACTATGGCACCGCCCTTATATGCACACCATATTCGACCTTTTCCATCTCGGCACAAATGGGTAGGATAACCACCCGTTAATTGGAATACATCATATTTTTCCAATGTGTCACTGGACGGGGAATATTTAGTTAAAATATTATCTCTGAATAATAATATCCATATATTGCCATCAACATCCGTAACCATGTCGTTAACAAGGTCATTCGCAATACTCAAACTGTCGCCATTTGAAGATTTGCTATCCGTATTCAAAGAGTAGTCGGCCACAATCGTTCCTCCGTTTGTATCGAATTTCGATTTTTGAACCCGATGCAAACCACTGAGAAAACTGCCAATCCAGTAATAATCATTGTCTTCTTCAAATGAGTATACCCAATTGGAGCTATGCTCACCGTTTTCATCAACGATATGAAACACATCAAATCCATTTAGAATTGGATTAAACCTATTTAATCCTCCATCAGTTGAAAGCCATATATTGTGATTACTGTCCTCGTCTATGGCTCTTATCCTATTATGAGATAATGATTTTGACAAATCTGAGTGACGATACCAGTTGGGAGATACACCATCAGATAGTTTTATTGCCCCGTTGGTTCCTCCAAGCCATAGATTATCCTTACTGTCTCTGTGTATCGCGTGAATCTCATTTCCTTCCCCGGTATGAGCAAGTGTACTTAATTTTATTGTCCTGATAGTATTTGAGTTGGATGCTATTGAAAAGCCCCTTTCATGTCCGGTCCAGATATTATGGTCTCCGTCGGCCAAAATACACCATATCTCATTGTCCGACAAACTCAGTTCGTGCCTTGAATCATGGCGATAATGGCGTATGGTATCTTGATGCCAATCATATACGCCATTGTCAGTACCTATAAGAATATGGTCATTGGGGCCTTTTGCCAAACTCTTGATATTATTATTCTCTAATGCTGTTATTTTCTTCCAGGTATCATTTACGGGAGTATATTCGTATAAAGATCCTTCACTGCCTATATAAATACTACTGTTGTCCGGGGATTCTAACAGACAGTTCACAAACAGATTCTTTAAATTCGGATTATTTATTCCCGCTTTGACTTTGGTAAATTTATTGGTATTGGAATTCCATCTGGCAAGCCCGTTATATGTTCCCACATATAGTATTCCCCGACTGTCGCGCAATATGGAATAAACAGATTTATTGGGTAATCCGGCAGATAAATCTTTTACGCTTCCATTATTTAGATTTAAGTGGAATATCCCATAAAGACTTCCAATCCAAAGCTGGTTATCATATAATAGCAGGCATCTAATCTCTTTAGGTAAGGGAGCGTTGCTGAGAGTTACACCTCCTGTATTATAGTCATAAATAAGTAGACCGTTGTTACCTCCTACATATAATTGGCCGTCTTTTTCAACGATAGAATATATCTGGGTTCCGAACAATTCATTCTTTCCTACCGGATGCACGGTAACGCCATCATAGAAATACAGCCCACTATTGGTACCTACCCACATTATTCCGTGACTGTCTCGAAACATACAGAAAACAGCAGTCTTTTTCCCATCAACTGTTACATTTTTCCATGCTAGTTCCGGTTCTGGCAACTGAGGAACCGGCCGACCTTCCATGACAATGCCACTCGTTATGAACATAACGAGGAATATTATCCAAGATTGGATTTGGCGCATCCGTTTCATACCTCTGATTATTCGATAATTAATGTGCAAAGTTAATAAATTTTAACGAGACCGGCTGAGTTTATGCTGTCATATCATACACCATTTCGGACAAAGTATGAAATGATTAGGACGACAGTCAAAACAATGAGCCTATGTCCTATTTGTTTGATAAAATAGGCATAGGCTCAAAATAGAGCTTTCTATTGTTCACAGTTTTAATTAGAACCAAAGTTCTTCGAGATCTTCATCCAGTTATCGCTTGTATTGATGGAGTAGTTCCTGTCTTGCTGATAGCCATCAATGTATTCTTGACTTGTCCATGTGGAATCCGAGAGGAAATAATACTTTCCAGCCTGATTACGACATAAGTATGTGTCAAAATAATATACTGAAGAACCCTCAGCAGCTTGTTTCATTGGGATAATCTGCCAATTACCAAACCCATCATCGGTGAAATCTCCCGTAACATAACCTTTTTTATCGCTTCCGGCATTCCACATATTTACTTCAAAGGTTACCTTTACATTATAATCTCCATATGCTTCTATGCCGCAGTGTGGTAACAAATTATTATTAAAGTCGAAGAACGCGACATTCTCCCAATTAGAACCAACTCCCCATAAAGTTTCATTATCAGCTGAAACCCAGAACGGTTCCCACGCACAGAATCCTGCACCTCCATTAGCAAGCAGTGCTTCTTTTACTTCCACAATAAAATCTTTTTGAAGTTGAGGACAAGGTTTCTCAGGATAACCAATGCACATCTTACTCATTAGGTTTATATTTTGGTCGTTCCAAGCGCGAGTCCAAATGTGCCCGGTTTCTGCTACAAACAGTCGTACGCCATAGGTGGAATATAACAAAGATGCAAAATCTCCTAATTGTGCTGGGGTATAGTCTTGCCACTGAGGATAATAAGACACTCCCAACATGTCAAATGCTTTTAATCCGTATCTCTTATGATTGGCCACCCAATTCATTGCATCATTGGGGTTCATTGCTACATGAAGAATCGTCTTGATACTTTTTGCATTGTTCTGATTGAAATCGGCTACGGCCTGCAAGCCAGCATTGAAGAGTTTTGTATTTCTTACAAAATTTGTCGGTTCGAGGTCTGCATTATCTGCTACCATTATTGACTTATTTGTCTCGTTACCAATCTGAACCAATTCAGGAAGCAAATTGGAATTTTTTAAATGGGTTAGAATACGATAAGTATAGTTATAGACCGAATCTGCAAGTAAGTCAGAATATTTTACTACTGGTCGCCATGCTGCAGGCACAATATTTTGTTGGGGATCAGTCCAGGTATCGGAATAATGGAAATCAAGAAGAACATTTAATCCTTCCTGTTTGGTCCTTCTGATACTCCGTGTCACATCAGTGAGCGTAGAGTAATTAGTCCATGTGGGATTGTGCCAAAGGCGTAAACGCACAAGGTTTCCACCGTACTCCTTTATCAAATGATATGGATCAACGGTGTTGCCATCTTTGGTGTATTGGACACCGCCATCTTGAAGCTCATTGATATAGGACAAATCGGCTCCTTGAAGAAATGGGAGTTCGCTATCTGACGATCTACTCATCAGACTGGATGACGTTGCCGATGCTTTTTCAGGAGCTACTTCCTCTATCTGGTTTTGACAGCCAGTAAGCCACATCGACAACAGCACTGTTAACATGCCTAATGCATGTTTGAAAAAACGGGCTGTTTTCATTGTAATAAAATTTAAGTTGTTATCAACGGCAAATTTACAAATCATGCAATATTTAGCTTTTATAATTTGGGACATTAAGTAAAACATTTTAGCCATAGATGCGCCAATGTCAAATTTCCTGATTATATTGTCTGATTTCTTATATTAAAATGGAGCCACAATGCATTACATTCTGTTTCTATGTGGCTCCATTTATTCCAGGTTGAGTTATAATCTATTGCGTTTAGGATAAAACGCTATGGGTTCTGCTACCATCGACTCCTTTGAGCCTGTGGATTGAGCCTGAACCGCCACTCGCTAAGATTGAGGCTGTTCATCACGCTTGACTTCATCGCCGTCTTATCATCGTGCTTGGGTGCAAGTTCGGCGGAAATCTTCCGGTTGAGGGCGATAAGGTCGGATTTGAGCTGCTTCAGTTCGTCCTCCGTGCTCCACTGCTTCGAGATGATGACTTCGAGCTGGGGAACATCTGCTTTCAGATTGGCGGTTCTTTCCTCGTATTGGGCGATGATGCTGGGTTTCTTCTCCAGAGCGTTAACGAAGTCGGTGCATTGTAAAATTATTTATTTCGAACAGCGCGAAATTGCACTTACAAATAAAAATCATTAATGTTTCTTATTTGTTTCTTACTTAGCCAAAATGCAGTAGTATATAATTGTATATTTGATAGTTATATAATATTGCATGGGTAATAGCCTATTACCGCCGCCATTGCCGAAAGCATCGCTCCAGCCATGTAGTCAACAGGGAAACCGAGAGTGGCGTTTGCCTCCTTGATGATTTCCTGTAATCTTGACGACAGGACATCAATCGGGAACTGATTGGTTTTCTTGCTGTTGTCTGTGTCTGCAATCAAGCACTCGGAGATTGACGGAGGTACAGACTGACTGTTCAGTCGGTCAGGAGCATGATTTGTCACTTCCTCATTTTCGTGACAAGTCACTTGTGTATCTGTGATTGCAGGTGTATCACTGACATCATTGTTTTTCTTTTTGACGGAGGTTTTCTTCTCATTGCCTTTTGGCTTTGAGGCTGTCTTTACTGATGATTCGGTTTCTTTTTTCATCGGCTACCTCCTTTCTTCTTCGGTCTGTCTTCCGCATTCAGCACGCCTACGGCTTTGCCGTTGACAAGTCTGCTTTCAGCCCAGCTCAGCAACTCTGATTCCTTGAAGTGAAGCTTATTGTTGAATTTCCAGTGCGGTATGGTGCCGTTGCTCGTTTCTTTGTAGAGCTGCCCGATTTTCATGGGATAGCCGTTTTCGTTCAGGAACTCGAGTGCTTCGGTCACTTTCAGCCCATCGGGATCCCGCTTTTTTGATTTTGCGGAAGCGTTGGCGAGTGTCGCCAGCACTCCCGATTCAGCAAGGCAGTCCTTGACCGCGTCTTTCAGGAGGCGCTTCAGAACCTCGATGAAAGGAAGATTCAGGTAATCTGTAATTGTGTTCATTTGGATAGGGGGATTAGTGGTTTGGGGATTTGTTTTTTTCTCACGCATCAGTTTTCGGATGATAAGTGATATGCCGTATGTTCAACATACTCTTAGGGGGTGTCGTCAGATCATAGTGATACCGTCTGTCAGCCCGATGACTACACCCGGAGGATTAAAGGCTGGCGGACACTGCAAAATTAATACAGGACTTGCGTCCTTCTGAGGTGCGTAAAGGCGAATATCATTGAAATGTCTACGGACTATATGTTTTGGTTGCCCTTCCGGACGGGCAATAAAAAAGCGGGGCCGCGCCGATATGTCTTTCTAACATGCCTTTGGCGAGGTCTCGTTATTATGTTTTCAGTCCTTTCCTGATATGTCTCCGATTAATGAATAATCGCCCTTGTCGCAAGGGGTGTGGCAGGGGTGCGTCAACCGTCACCGCCCTCCCGGGTCGGTGCTTCGCGTTGCCGCGTGGGGTCAGGGCTACTGCCACCTAACCGCTTTGATATTTTTCCAACAAAAGAAAAAACAGATTTGTTCAGCGATGTCCGGTTTATTCCGGCGATTGCCGATGTGTGTCTTTCTTTCCTGACGGATGTGATTCCGTCACGGCTGCGAAGTTACGAAACGGTTTCGATATATGCAAGTTTTTTGAGCCCCGGAGGGCCAATCTGCGTCATGAAGCCGTTTTTGAGGGTCTGTATCCTACTCATTTCAGCAATTTTCTGTCCTTCTCTCCACTTTCGAGAATACTCATCTGATGGATGGCAATCTGATTCAGTTTTACCAATCGTTCTGATTGCGGCATTCCCTGCTCAATGAACACCGCATTGAGGTTCTCCATATTGGACAGACATATAAGCTCGTTGATGGAGGCGTAATCGCGGATGTTCCCTTTGAGGTCGGGATTGGCATCACGCCATTGTTTGGCCGTCATGCCGAACATAGCCACATTCAACACATCGGCCTCATTTGCATAGATGATGCTTGCCTGTGCTTTGGTGATTTCGGCAGGGATGAGATTATGCTTGATGGCATCGGTATGAATTCGGTAGTTTATTTTCGACAGCTCGCGTTTGGCAGACCAGCCGATAAGACGCTGTTCTTCTTCTTTGAGCCGTTGAAATTCTTTTACAAGATATAGTTCAAACTCAACAGAAACCCAACTTGCGAACTTAAATGCTATATCCCGCTGCGCATATGTTCCTCCGTCTCTGCCTAATTTATTGATGATGCCTATTGCCCCGGTAAGTTCAACCCAACGGGTTGGACTCATCGTAAATGAATTTGACCCTGCCTCTCTCAAAATGGGGTCGAATTCGACCCCTTTAAAGTCCGTATTGTTCAACGACTCCCATAAACCAAGATATTCAAGAGTATTCTTTACCCTCATCCAATTCTTTACCACATCTTTTGGCTCGGCAGGATTCTTCTGACGAGCGATGTCGGTAATGCAGATATAATCTATGCCATTTTTGGCAAGAGTCCTGATTGTGGTATCTTTTACAACTAATTTAGCCATTCGGGTTATGGTAGCAGGAGTTGATTGTAATTTTTGTCTCAGCCACTCTGCAAAGATAATCATTTTCATTGGATTGGGCAACAGTGAGAAAAAGGACACCGGGTATCCCTCCCGATGTCCAACCACTAATCCGCGTCAGGATGAAACAATTACATTATGACTGCGAATCTTATGCAAAGATAGTGCTTTTAAGCCGTATGCACAACTCTATAACAACTGAAAGAGCCAAAGCGCCGGAAATGCCAGTGGCAATTATGCCGTTCCCGTGTCAAACGCGACTTTGCCGAGTTTGTTGATTGCTTTCTGCTTCCGTTGGTCAATCACGTGCAGATATTTCTCCGTCATCTTTATACTGGCGTGTCCGAGAAGAGAGGAGACTGTCTTTATGTCGGTTCCGGCATTCAGAAGATTTACGGCGAAACTGTGTCTCGCGCAGTGCCACGTGATGCTCTTCTTGATTCCTGCGTTCTTCACCCATCGGGCGAGATGCTTTCTCGCCGTACCCTTGTGAGGCAGGTCAAATATTCTCTCCCTCGGGTTATCATCATCCTTAGGCTGTCCAATCAGCTTTATAAGCTCATCGTTGAGCGGCGTCACGACAGCGGCGTGTGCGCTGCGTCCCGCGCTTTTCTTCTGGTTGAACCTCATCACCATGCTCTCGTAATCGACATTGGCGAATGTCAGTTCCGACACATCGCAGTACCGCAGTCCGGTGAAACAGCAGAAGATGAATGCCCGCTGCACCTCACGGTGTTCGCCGTCATATCGGAACGCCGCGAGGGTGTTTATCTCTTTCGGTGTGAGAATCTCCTTCAGCATAATGTTTGTGTCGTACACTATGCGGATTCCACGGCAGGGATTCTTTTTTATCAGTTCTTCATCAACCGCATCGGCCAGCACCTTCTTGAACCAGTGGTAATTCTTTCGCGGCCCCTCTCCGGTGCATTTCTTCCGGAGATAGTTGGTGAATCCGAGAACCATGTCCGGAGTGACGGCATCCATCGGCAGGACATTCTTGTATTTTGAAAACTGTGGAGTTAGCTCAAGATACTCGATGAAGCGTGTCAGAGAATATTTGTAAGACCTGCGGACAGGCAGTGTGAACGCCTCGTTGTCCCTGTGTTGCCGGAAGTACCTGAGGAAATTACTCTCCTTTTCCCTTTTCAGGCGGTAACCCTTTCGGTCTTCAAGCATCTCCTGTTCTTTCTCAAACCGTATCTTCTCGGCGAGGGCGATGGTGTTCTTGTTCTGCTGCCGTTCCTGAGCCGAGCGGGGATGAACCCACACATACAGATTAAGGGCCTCCTTCTTGCGCAGGTGCTGCACCTTGTATTTAAGTTTTCCTTTCATCGCCCCGGATTCATATACGACATGGTTGCCGTCATCATCATAGACGGGCGATTCGCTCCGGCCGAGATAATACTCCAGCCAGAGGCTCGCGCGTCCATCTGACATCTCCCTTTGGATGAGCTTGGGATTTTGTTTCTGTTTATTTGGCAGTCTGCCCATAATGAATTAATTTTGTGTTTGTGGAGCAAAGGTAATAACAGGTTGTGAGACACGAAAATCACCCACAACATCTATTAACAATCGAAATGGGCAAATGGTGTACTTATGGTGTACTAAATGCGAAAAAAGATACAATCAGAAGAAACTGAATAGAAAGCCTGATTTATCTAATATGCTGATATTCACCGATAATAGTTATAACGGATTATATCGGTTTTCCCTATGAAAAAACATACCTTGCTCATCCATGTGGATGCATCTTCAACTGCAAAGGACAATGCTAATTAAAGCCTGTTTATAGGATTGCTTATGTCTATAGTTGTTTTTGCAATTTCTCGTATGCTGACATAAGTATTTATGTAAGTACGTAAGTAGATTTGGATATCAAACTCCGAAACCACAATATATAGATTTAGGCAGCGGTAGATTCAGGCAATCCGAGGCTGCCGAGTACGATAAAGCTCCAACATTTGGACACATTGGTGTGCTTATGTTAATTTTGCCACCCCGAAAGGCAAGCACACATAGAAATGTCTGTATATGCATTTGTTTGATAGTCTATCTGACAGACCGACCATTATAGCGCACATGTTCCCAAACAGACATCTGTCTGTAGCGACGTAGACGTCTATCCGGCCACATACCCTCATTTATCCAAGCCGTATATTTCTATAAGCGTTTTTCCTTTCAGGTCTCAGTCACAGGCAAGAATGCCGTGACAATCACTTCTAAATCCCATGACCGAAAATGAAAATTCGATTACTGAAACCCTTCACCAAATCCTCCTTAGACTGACAAGCATGGAAGAAAAGATTGCTTCCGTCAGTTCCCCTGCGCTCTATGACAACAAAGCCCTTATGACTCTCCTCAGAGTGAAAGACCGCTATCTGAAACGACTCCGCGACAATGGTCTCCTCGGCTATTCCCGTCATGGCGACAAATACTGGTACACTCAAACCGATGTCGACCGCTTCCTCGCCCGCTGTCACTTCGACCCATTCGCTATGAAGTAAGGATCTGTCATCAAAGAATTGCTCCTATGGAACTCGATTGCTGTTTCACAGAGCAAATCACCTTCTACATCATATTACATCTTACTGTCTTATGCTCAAAAACATATTGTTAAATTTGTTAGAGCTACAAATATGAACTAAATTTGCGTTCAAATTTAATAAATCAATCAATGGAGACAAAATCAGAACGACAAAAGCTAAACAGGATAAAAGCAGTATTGGCAGAAACCGGACACACCGGCAAATGGCTCGCAGAGCAATTAGGCAAAGACCCCGTCACCGTCTCCAAATGGTGTACCAACACCTCCCAACCTGATTTGTATACTTTACGACAGATGTCAGAGTTATTAAATGTAAACATGAGAATGTTTATACAAGTGCCAACCGATTAATTGTTTTAATAGATTCAAACATGGCAAAATCAACAAACAAAATAAGAATAACCTTAGATTCTGGTGTGAATGCGGAAGCGCAGGCTCCGGTTATTGTGTCAGCAAGTAGGAGCACGGATCTTCCAGCTTTTTATGCTGATTGGTTCTTTGAAAGGTTGAAACGTGGATACTCGGCTTGGACTAATCCTTTCAACGGTGTTACTTCATATGTGTCTTATCGCAATACGCGATTCATCGTGTTCTGGTCGAAAAACCCGCGACCGCTTTTAGAGCACCTTGATTATCTGGCCGAGCGAAATATCGGATGCTATATACAATATACTCTTAATGATTACGAGACGGAAGGTTTGGAAAAAGGAGTGCCCCCTTTGGCTCAGCGTATTGAAACATTCAAGATGCTGGTTAATAAATTGGGTAAGGGACGTGTCATCTGGAGATTTGATCCAATGATTCTTACTGATAAAATCAACATTGATGATTTACTTGCGAAGGTCAATAACATCGGTGATCAACTCAAAGATTATACTGAGAAACTAGCCTACATTATTCATAGGGGTAGCTCGATGAACATGGCTATGGCTGGACACCGAGGCAATGCGTAGTAATTTCAATCGGGCATGATATCAATGTGATATTTTTGAGTTTCCGCGTGGCTGACATGGACTGGATCGCATC
>DXXK01000047.1 GCA_019416425.1 Bacteroidales bacterium | reverse complement strand
CCGTAAACATGCATCGTGGATGTTTCGGGGGCTGCGCCTTCTGCACCATATCGGCTCATCAGGGCAAGTTCATCGCTTCCCGCTCCAAGGAGTCCATCATGCGTGAAGTGCAACAGATCACCCGAATGCCCGATTTCAAGGGCTACATCTCAGACCTGGGCGGTCCCTCGGCCAACATGTATGCCATGGGAGGGCGCAACCGCGAGGCATGCAAGAAGTGCGTGCGCCCTTCATGCCTGCATCCCAAACCGTGCCCGAACCTTGACAACAACCATGCTCCGCTGCTGGACATCTACCGCGCTGTCGACGCCATTCCGGGTGTGAAGAAATCGTTTATCGGCAGCGGCATCCGCTACGACCTGGCCATGGCTGACAATCCCGATGTCAAGGTTCGCGAGACAAACCGTGAATATATCGAGGAGGTGATCCGTCACCATGTGTCCGGCCGCCTGAAGGTGGCGCCGGAACATACCTCGGACGCTGTACTGAACGTGATGCGCAAGCCATCGTTCCAGCTGTTCCACAAGTTCAAGCGGATATTCGACCGCATCAATGCCGAGGAGGGGCTGAAGCAGCAGCTTATCCCCTACTTCATATCGTCGCATCCAGGATGCCGCGAGGTGGATATGGCCGAGCTGGCTGCCATCACCAAGGGCATGGATTTCCATCTGGAACAGGTGCAGGACTTCACCCCGACACCTATGACCGTCTCGACCGAGATATACTACAGCGGCGTGCATCCCTACACAGGCGAGCGCGTATACACCGCCGTCACGCCCGACCAGAAACTGGCCCAGAGGCAGTTCTTCTTCTGGTACAAGCCGGAGGAACGCCCCTCCATCCTGGCCGAGCTGCGCAAGATGCACCGCGAGGACCTGATACGCGCCCTCTACCCCAACCCGGCGCTCAGGAACTCCGCGAAACCTAAGACAGATTACGGTTCCCGAAACAGATACGACCAACGAACTAAAAAGAAGTACAAACCTAAATAAAACACCATGAACAAAACAAAATTGACCATGTGTGCGATGTTGCTGCCCGTAGCGCTGAGCGGATGCCAGAGCAAGGAGGCGAGTGAGAAAATCATAGAGAAGCCCGACATCCAGATCGTGGACGGGCAGTTCACTCCGGAGGTGCTGGAGGCCTTCGGCCGCATCGGCGACGCCGCCGTCAGCCCCGACGGCAAGACCGTGGCCTTCACCCTGACCTACGAGGACATCCAGGAGAACAAAGGCAACGCCGAGATCTACACGATGCCTCTCGACGGCAAGGAGATGACCCGTCTCACCAGGACCGCCAAGTCCGAGAGCAACATACGCTGGATCGAGAACGGCGCCAAGATCGCCTATCTTGCCTACGACAAGGAGACCGAGGGCAACCAGATCCATGTAATGGACGCCAACGGCTCAGGCGTGAAGTGTCTGTCCAATGTCAAGAACGGCATCGAGTGCTTCGAGATCGCACCCGACGGCAAGCATGTGGTTTTCGCATCGCCCATCGATGATTTCAATCAGAAGGACTCCACTCTGTTCCAGGGTCTGCCCAAGACCACCGGCCGCGTTGTGGACGACCTGATGTACAAGCATTGGGACGAGTGGGTCGAGAAGATTCCCCATCCCTTTGTAGCCGAGTTCAGCCTTAACGGCATCGGCGAGGCCACCGACATCATGGCCGGCGAACCTTACGAGTGCCCCATGCGTCCCTTCGGCGGCGCCGAGTCCTTTGCCTGGGCACCCGACGGCCAGAGCCTGGTGTATGTCAGCCGCAAGCTGAAAGGCATGGACTATGCCTTCTCCACCAACTCCAACCTGTACCGCTACGACCTGGCCAGCAAGCAGACCGTCAACCTGACCGAGGGTGAGCAGGGTTACAACACGGACCCGGCCTTCTCGCCCGACGGCAAGCAGCTGGCATGGCTGTCGATGGCTACACCCAAATATGAGAGCGACAAGAAGCGCCTGATGGTCATGGATATGGCAACCAAGCAGGTACGCGACCTGACAGAGAAGTGGGACTACTGGCCCGAGAACATCTCATGGGCGCCCAACGGCAAGAAGATCTGGTTCTCCGGCTACTATGAGGGTACTGAGCCTGTCTTCACCATCGATGTGGCCACATGCGCCATCGATACCGTCGCAAACGGTGTGTGCGACTATGGCAAACCGCTGCCTGTCAGCGACACGCAGGCCCTGACGCTGCGCCACAGCATGCGCGAGCCGAACGAGATATACATGGTCGGCGGCGAGGAGAAGAAACTCACATCCGTCAACGACGAGCTGCTGGGCAAGCTGAAGCTCGGCGAGGTCCGCAAGGTGATGGTTCCCACCACCGACGGCAAGATGATGACCTGCTGGGAGATCCTGCCCCCCGACTTCGATCCCAACAAGAAGTATCCCGCCATCCTTTACTGCCAGGGAGGTCCGCAGCAGGCCGTAAGCCAGTTCTGGAGCTATCGCTGGAACTTCATGATTATGGCGGCTCACGGTTATGTTGTAATAGCCCCCAACCGTCGCGGTCTGCCCGGCTTCGGCACCGAATGGAACCGTCAGATCAGCGGTGACTACGGTGGCCAGAACATGAAGGACTACTTCTCCGCTACGGACTACATCAAGGCACAGCCATACGTTGATGCAGACCATGTCGGAGCCATCGGCGCAAGCTACGGCGGTTTCTCCGTATATTGGCTGGCAGGCCACAACGACGGACGTTTTGCAGCTCTGGTGGCTCATGCCGGTATCTTCAACATCGAGTCGCAGTATCTTGAGACCGAGGAAATGTGGTTTGCTGACTTCGACATGGGTGGTCCGTACTGGGACCAGAACAATGCCACGGCACAGCGCACGTTCGCCAATTCTCCGCATAAATTCGTCAACAACTGGACAGCTCCAATCTTAGTGACCGTGGGCGAGCTTGACTACCGCATCCTGGCATCGCAGGGCATGATGGCCTTCAACGCCGCCAAGATGCACGGCCTGGAGGCAGAAATGCTGGTGTTCCCCGATGAGAACCACTGGATTCTGAAGCCCCAGAACGCCATCCTGTGGCAGCGAACCTTCTTCCGCTTCCTCGACAAGTACCTCAAGAAATAACCCTTTAGGATTCCCCTGCTAAAACGGGAGGCAGACACGCATCATCCGTGTCTACCTCCCGTTTCCATATCAAAACATATCATCGTGTGTCTTATAAGGCCTCGCGATTAAATAACGTTAAAATTAACAATTAGTGTTAAGCGGAATAATATCTTACAGATTTTTACATTTACTTTGCATACCGGAATGTTAAAACAATAACTGACTATTGAAATTCCATTAGATGAGATGAGGCAATCCCTACTCTCCCTATAGGATAAACACAAAATCCGCTTATAAACAAACAGATTCATCATATATGAGAAAAATGAAAACACTCACCGGCTCGATGCTCGCACTCGCCCTGTTTTGCGCCGGGTCGGCTCAGGCCGTGACTACCCCTGCCTTCGAGACCGATTTCACCACTGCCGCGGAGAAGACCGTCAACGCGGTGGTGTGTATCAAGTCGTACACTACGCGCCAGCAGAACCCCTACGGCCAGGGAGGCTATGACCCCTTCGGCATGTTCGACTTCTTCTTCGGTAACCCACAGCCGCGTCAGCAGCAGCCCCCGCAGCAGAAGAAGAAGAGCGAGCCCGTACAGTCCGGCCTCGGCTCGGGCGTGATCATCAGCGAGGACGGCTACATCGTCACCAACAACCATGTTGTGGACGGCGCCGACAAGCTGGAGGTACTGTTCAACGACAACAGCACCTACGACGCCAAGATCATCGGCACCGACGAGGCATCCGATCTTGCGCTGATCAAAGTCGACGCCAAGGGCCTGACCCCCATCGTATGGGGCGACTCCGAATCCGTCAAGATCGGCGAATGGGTTCTGGCCGTAGGCAATCCTTTCGGCTTCAACTCTACAGTTACCGCCGGTATCGTCAGCGCCAAGGCACGCAGCCTGGGCCAGAACCACAAGGGGGGCCTCAGCATCGAGTCATTCATCCAGACCGACGCGGCGCTGAACCCCGGAAATTCGGGCGGTGCCCTGGTCAACCTGAAGGGTGAGCTGATCGGCATCAACTCCGCCATCTACAGCAACACCGGGTCCTACGCCGGATTCTCCTTCGCTATCCCCACCACCATCGTACAGAAGGTAATGAACGACATCAAGCAGTACGGTACCGTGCAACGCGCCGTTCTGGGTGTACAGGTTCTGGAGCTCGACGCCAAGATCGCCAAGGAGAAGGATATCACCGCCATCAAGGCCGGTCTGCTTGTGGCCAGCGTCAGCGATATGAGCACCGCCAAGGAGCTCGGACTTAAGGAAGGCGACGTCATCACTGCAGTCAACGGCGTATCCGTAGGCAGCCACGCGCAGCTTGTGGAGCAGATCAACAAGTTCCGTCCCGGCGACCGTATCACCGTGACCTACTACCGCGACAACAAGAAGATCGAGAAGAGCGCCACGCTGCGCAACCAGAGCGGTACCACATCCATAACCAAGAAGGGCGACTTCAGCGAGCTGGGCTGCGCCTTCATGAAGCTGACTCCGGAGACCAAGGAACGTCTGGGCATCTCCAACGGCGTCCAGGTCAAGGGCCTCAAGGCCGGCGCCATCCGCGATGCCGGCGTCAAGGAGGGATTCATCATCACAGCCGTCAACGACGTTCCCGTCAACAGCAGCGACGATGTGGAGCAGATCTACAACAAGGTGATGAAAGACAGCGACGACTACAAGGCCCTGATCCTGTACGGAGTTTACCCCACCGGCAAGAAGTACACTTACGCCGTGAATCTTGCGGCAGAGTAAGCGAGCGTTCATACCCGAAAAAAGAATCAGCGCCGGCGATGCCGGCGCTGATTCTTTACATATATGTTGAAGTGTGGAATAATCTTCCGACAGGCAGATACCTGAGCTTACCGGAGCAGGACCTCCTCGATGGCAGCTACGGCTGCGGCGGTGTCCTTGCTGCACGAGATACGGTCGCGCACAGCCTTGATGCCGTAAATCACGGTGCTGTGCTCGCGTTTCAGTTTGGCCCCTATAGCAGGGGTGGAGAGGTCAGTGTGCTTGCTGCAGAGGTACATCACAATCTGGCGGGCATCGGCTATATCGCGCAGACGGCTCTTGCTGAACAGATTGTCGGGATTCAGGTTGAAGTACTCAGCGGTGTTCTCCACAATCATATCGAAATTGACGCTCTTGCGCACCGGGGTCTTCACAGTGTGGCTGATCACCTCGCGCGCCATCTCAAGCGACAGTGGCTGGTTGGCGTTGATGCAGCGCAGCTGCAGGCCGATCACGATACCCTCCAGCTCACGGACGGAGCCTGTGCAGCTCTCGGCAATCAGGTCTATAATCTGGTCGGACAGGTCCAGACCGCCGCGGGCGGCCTTGGCGTGCAGAATCTTCTTGCGCAGCTCCAGGTCGGGCGCCGGAAGTGGTTCGGTGATGCCCCACTTGAAACGGTCAATCAGACGGTCCGTCAGGCCGTCCAGCTCCATGGGAGGACGGTCGCAGGTGAATATCAGCTTCTTGTTGTGCTGATGCAGATGGTTGAAGATGGGGAAAAGCGTCGCAGCCGTCTTGGCACCCGTCATCTCCTGCAGGTCGTCGAACAGGATGCAGTCCATGGACTGGAACCAGTTGATGAACTGCGGTATGTCTCCCTTGGGATCCATAGCGACATGCTGGTACATGTTCTGGAACTGACGCATGGTCATGAACAGCACGCGCGCCTGCGGATTCTTTTCCTTGATTCGAAGGCCGATGGCCTGGATCAGATGGGTCTTCCCCACGCCTACCGCGCCATACAGGAAGTAAGGGTTGAACTCCCGCTTCTCGGGATGGTTGGCTATATGCTCAGCGATGGTGTAGGCCACCTCGTTGGACTTACCTACACAGTAGTTCTCGAAATTCAGTGCCGGATTCAGCTGTGAGTCGAAATTCTGCCCGCGCTGCGCCACCGGAGCGTTCTCCGTCTGGCGAACTATGGGATTTTGAATCGACTTGGAAAGCTCAGGACTCTGCACCTTCACGCGCGACGTATCGTCGTCGCCGATCACGTTGTAGGCATAATCCATGGTGACGCGGCAACCGAACGCCTTCTCCAGCGACAGACGCAGGATGGAACTGAAGTGCGAGTCATACAGATCGGCATAGTAGGCCGATGGAACCTGAAGCACGATATGACCGTTGTCGTAACTCAACAGCTCGGCTGCGGCAAACCATACCTTGAACTTATCCTCGCCGATATTGTCGCGGATTAAGCTAAGGCACTTTGCCCATTTTTCCTGTACCGAACTGTCCATGGTCATTTGTGTTTCTTGAGGGTTTAATTGAATTTCCAGGGCGGACCGCTTGTGGCGTCCTAACCATTCGCAATGCAAATTAACTACAAAATATTCTAATAAAAAAATGAAAAAACTATTGGAAATTTCGATTCCATTACTATCACTTGAATTTCAATGAAATAAAATTTTGGCTTTTGTAAACTTGTATTTTAGGGGGATTGTTGCTAAATTTGCAGAAACCAGAAAGCAAGACAATATAAAAACTATGAAGATAACATTAAATAACGAGAGCGTCACCTTGGCGCACGATGACTGCACCGTTCTGGAACTGTTGAATACCAAAGGAATAAGCCACAACGGCACAGCAGTATCTATAAATGACCGCATAGTGCGCCATGCATTGTGGGAATCTACCAAGCTGTCCGAAGGCGACCGCGTGGTGATAATCTCAGCGGCCTTCGGAGGATGAACCACGACTTCCTGACCATTGGGTTCACCCTGCCGGAATTCTTCGACGGCGAAGCGGAGCGCATAGTCCGCCTGCTGGACACTGACATCGACCTGGTCCACATCCGCAAGCCAGGTGCCGCCCGCGACGACATGAGCCGGCTGATTCAAGCCATTCCGGCCTTGTACCATCCGCGACTGCGGATCCACGACCATTTCGACCTCCTCAACGAATTCGCCTTGGGTGGCGTGCATCTGAACAGCCGCAACCCCGAGGCTCCCGCGGACTGCCCTTCAGTGACGCGCTCGTGCCACTCGCTGCAGGAGCTGACCATGCCGCTGCCCGACGGATCCATGCCACAGTATCAGACGCTGTCCCCCATCTTCGACTCCATCTCCAAACCAGGTTATGCCTCACGATTCAATCCGATGGAACTGACTCCTGTCATTAAAGGAATGAACGTGGTGGCTCTGGGAGGCGTCACGCCGGACAAACTGCCCCTTCTGCGCCAGGCCGGATTCCGCGGCGCGGCTATGCTGGGTTGCCTGTGGACGCAGCCTTGACCAAAACATTTGCACGCTCGCACTCGTTCTAACTATGACAATCAAATAACCCAAAGATATGTTACTTCAATACATTACCAATACCGACTCACCGCGGCCGGTCGTCGATCAGATTCGTGCGGTTCTGGACGGCGGATGCCGTTGGATCCAGATACGTATGAAGGATGCCACCGACCTTGAGATCCGCAACGTTGTGGAGACAGTGATGCCCTGGTGTCTGGAGCTGGACTCATTCCTGATTCTTGACGACCGTGTGGAGCTGGCCAAGGAACTGCAGGTTGGCGGCGTACACTTAGGCAAGATGGACATGCGTCCGTCGGAAGCGCGCGTGCTGCTGGGTGCCGGTGCCGTCATCGGCGTGACAGCCAACACCATCGACGATATCCGCGCGGTGCGCAACCTGGACGTGGACTATGTGGGCGTAGGCCCCTATGCCGACACCAAGACCAAGAAAAACCTGGCCCCCATCCTGGGGCTGGAAGGCATCCGCAGTATAGTCACCGAGATGAGGCAGGAGGAGATCGAGCTGCCCACAGTAGCCATAGGCGGCATACAGCTGACCGACGTTGCCCCGCTGATGGAGGCGGGTGTGAACGGCATCGCCGTCAGCGGCGCCATCGCTTTCGCTCCCGACATGCAGCAGGCCACCCGGGACTTCGTGAACGAACTGAAGCCATTCGTGAAATAAACCACACAATTGGCATTTTAAGAAAACAAAAAGTGCCAATTACAATAAAATTTCGTATATTTGCAGATTGAGAGGCCGGGTTGGCCTCCCGATCTGCATTTTATGCGAATTGAGACGACAATGACAGACAAACTGATAATAGGAGGTCGCGAATTCACGTCGCGGCTGTTTGTCGGCACGGGCAAGTTCTCGTCGGCCGACTTGATGCTGGAGGCAGTCAAGGCCTCGGGCTCGGAAATGATTACTGTGGCCATGAAGCGCGTCAACATGATGAACGAGGCCACCGACGAGATGATGACGCACATCAACCGCGAGCATGTGCAGCTTCTGCCCAACACCAGCGGCGTCCGCAACGCCAAGGAGGCGATACTGGCCGCGCAGATGAGTCGCGAGATATTCCAGACCAACTTCATCAAGCTTGAGATTCATCCGGACCCGCGCTATCTGATGCCCGACCCCATAGAGACGCTTCGCGCCACCGAGGAACTGGCAGCCGACGGTTTCGTGGTGCTCCCCTACATCCAGGCCGACCCTGTTCTGTGCAAGCTTCTGGAGGAGGCGGGAGCCTCGGCCGTGATGCCTCTGGCCGCCCCCATCGGCACCAACAAGGGTCTGGTGACACGCGACCTGCTGGAGATCATCATCGAGCAGTCGCAGCTGCCCGTAGTGGTGGACGCCGGCCTGGGCGCACCCTCGCATGCCGCCGAGGCCATGGAGATGGGTGCCGACGCCGTGCTGGTCAACACTGCCATCGCCGTGGCCGGTGACCCGGTGGAGATGGCCCGCGCATTCGCCAAGGCCGTCGAGGCGGGACGCATGGCGTTCAATGCCGGTCTCGGCGCCGTGTCGCGTTCGGCCCAGGCTTCGTCTCCCCTCACCGCATTCGTAAGCTGAACCTTAAATCCTGACTGATACCAAAAATATTAGCTATGAAAATTGAAAACATCGATGTCTCCTCATACCCCAACTCCGAGAAAATCTACGTGCAGGGCTCGCGTCCTGACATCCGCGTGGGAATGCGCCGCATACACCAGTATCCTACCGTCAAGATCGAGGACGGCAAACGCGTGGAGTATCCCAACGAGGACATCACCGTCTACGACACATCGGGTCCCTACACAGACCCGGACATAAAGACCGATATCAACGAGGGACTGCCGCGCATGCGCGAGTCATGGGTGGCGGAGCGTGGCGATACGGAAGTGCTGGACGACATCACGAGCCGCTACGGCCGCGAGCGCCGCGACAACAAGGAGCTGGACGCCATCCGCTTCCCCAAGTTCCACAAGCCTCGCCGCGCCAAGGAGGGGCGCCGCGTCACCCAGATGCATTACGCCAGGAAAGGCATCATAACGCCCGAGATGGAGTATGTGGCCATCCGCGAGAACCTGGACAACGAGGCCCGCGGCATCAAGAGCCACATCACGCCTGAGTTCGTGCGCCAGGAAGTGGCAGCCGGCCGTGCCGTGATCACCGCCAACGTCAACCATCCCGAGGCGGAGCCTATGGTCATAGGCCGCGCTTTCGCCTGCAAGCTCAACACCAATATCGGCAACTCAGCCCTGTCGTCGGGCATCGAGGAGGAGGTGGCCAAGGCCGTTTGGAGCTGCTACTGGGGTGGCGACACACTGATGGACCTCTCCACCGGCGACAACATCCACGAGACCCGCGAATGGATAATCCGCAACTGCCCCGTGCCGATGGGCACCGTGCCAATCTATCAGGCCCTGGAGAAGGTCAACGGCAAGGTAGCCGACCTGACCTGGGAAATATACCGCGACACTCTGATCGAGCAGGCCGAGCAGGGCGTGGACTACTTCACCATCCATGCCGGCGTACTTAAGGAACACGCCAGGCTGGTTCAGGAGCGTCTGACAGGCTGCGTGTCGCGCGGCGGCTCCATCATGACCGAGTGGTGCGTGATCCACGACCAGGAAAGCTTCCTCTACGAGCATTTCGACGAGATCTGCGAGATCCTGAACAAATACGACGTGGGCATCTCGCTGGGCGACGGCATGCGCCCCGGCTCCATCCACGACGCCAACGACCGTGCCCAGTTCCTGGAGCTGGACGTGCTGGGCCAGCTCTGCGCCAAGGCATGGGAGCATGACGTGCAGGTTCTGATCGAGGGTCCCGGACACGTGCCCATGCAGAAGATTCCGGAGAACATGGACCGTCAGATCAAGTCGTGCCATTCCGCGCCTTTCTATACGCTGGGTCCTTTGACCACGGACATCGCCCCGGCCTACGACCATATCACGTCGGCCATCGGCGCAGCCATCATCTCGTCGCTGGGCACTGCCATGATCTGCTACGTCACCCCGAAGGAGCACCTGTCGCTCCCGACGCTGAGCGATGTACGCGAGGGCGTCGTGGCCTACAAGATCGCAGCGCATGCCGCCGACCTGGCCAAGGGTTTCCCGGGTGCGAATGTGCGCGATGACGCACTTTCCAAAGCCCGCTACGATTTCCGCTGGAAGGACCAGTTCAACCTGAGCCTTGACCCGGCACGCGCTAAGGAATACTACATGCAGTCCCGCCGGGAGGCACCCGACGCCGACGACCGTTTCTGCACAATGTGCGGCCCCAACTTCTGCGCGATGCGAATCAGCCAGAGCATCGCCGATAAGTGTGATCAATAAGAGAATGGAAACAGGACAAAAGGATTTCTTTGCAAAGAGCGACCCGACCCGTGACGCGGTCTTCGGACACGGGTTCGCCGACATGATCGGCCAGTACGACTGGGACGAGACATTGAATCTGGTCCGGAACGCAACGGACGGCGACGTCCGCCGCGTGCTGGCCAAAGCCGCGCGCAACGCCAAGCAGCTCACGCCGGAGGAATTCGCCGTGCTGATCTCGCCGGCCGCCGACCCATACCTGGAGCAGATGGCACAGCTGAGCCACCGATACACCCAGGAGCGATTCGGCAACGTCATCTCCATGTATATCCCGATGTATGTGTCCAACGCATGCACCAACAAGTGTATATACTGCGGCTTCAACCACGACAACAAGTTCGAGCGCACCACGCTGACCCTGGAGCAGGTGGAGGCCGAGTGCAAGGCCATCAAGGATCTGGGACCGTTCCAGAACCTGCTGATCGTGTCGGGCGAGTATCCGTCGGTCAGCGGCGTGAAATACCTGGAGAAGGTGCTGCAGGTGTGCCGCCCCTACTTCCACAACCTGACCATCGAGGTGCAGCCCATGCGCTCGCGCGACTACGAGCACCTGACCCACTTCGGACTCAACGGCGTGGTGTGTTTCCAGGAGACGTACCATAAGGATGCCTATCGGTTCTACCACCCGCACGGAATGAAGAGCTTCTACGAGTGGCGCCTGAACGGCTACGACCGCATGGGCGAGGCAGGCGTGCACAAGATCGGACTGGGCGTGCTGTTGGGTCTGGAGCAGTGGCAGGCGGACGTGGTGATGATGGCCCGTCACCTGCGCTACCTGCAGAAGCATTACTGGCGCTCGCGCTATTCGGTCAACTTCCCGCGCATGCGGCCGTCCGAAAGCGGCTACCAGCCCCGCAGCATCATCAGCGACCGCGAGCTGGTGAAGCTGACCTGCGCCTTCCGTCTGTTCGACCATGACGTGGACATCTCCTACTCCACACGCGAGGCTCCGGAGTACCGCAACCACATGCTGCCCCTTGGCGTCACATCTATGAGCGCCGGCAGCAAGACCGAGCCCGGCGGCTATGCCTCCACACCCGAGGCGCTTGAGCAGTTCGAGGTGTCGGACGAGCGTACGCCGCACGACGTGACTGCGGCAATAGCCGCCGGCGGATACCAGCCCGTCTGGAAGGACTGGGACGCCGTATTCGATTGAACCTCCATGTCCCCGGACTCTCCCCGGGGACATCTTCAATTATATCACCGTAAAATTACATGCGCGATTATATCCGACAGAATCCGTTGCGTTGCCTGGGAGTGTTCTCGAATGCTTCCAAACGTGAGATCGTGTCCAATGAAATCAAGATCAAGGCCTTCCTGAAGGTCAAGCGGACGGTGTCGTTTCCCTCGGATTCAATCGCAGGACTCGAGGCACCGGACCGTACTGCGGAAGTTATCGTCAAGGCACAGAAGACTCTGGAGCTTCCCAAGGACCGTCTCAAGGCACAGCTGTTCTGGTTCACAAGCATAACGGATGACGACAAGTCTGCTCTGGAATACCTCATGGCAGGCCATCCGGACAAGGCTTTGACCATCTGGGAACGGTCCGACTCGTTCAGCTCGATGCTGAACCGCATGACCCTGGGCCTGCTGACCTGGAATCTGCAGAGCCTGATCCTCAACGCCGTCCGTCTGTTCAGCGACAAAGCCAAGGCCGCGCAGGTCTGCGCCCTGGCCGGCGAGACAATGAACATGGACGGGACCGAACTGATGAAGCTGTACATCGACACGATACGCGAGAACGATCCCGAGATGCTGCCCATACTCCTTGACGCCATCGAGTACGGGGGTTTCTATATGCAGGTTGCATACACTCCGGGCTTTGTATGGAAACATCTGATCAAACATGCCATTATCGGACCGAAAATAGATGATGTTGAAAACAGGCTGGCAGCCATCGCCGCCACCGATCCGGCGGACAAGACAGGCCGTTCCAAGCTGGCCGACGACATGCTGTCTGAAACCGACCTGAATGCCATCGAGGAGGTCCTTGGCACGGATTGTCCTGAAATCATCGACCTGCGGCAGCGAATGGCCTCGACCGCCCTGGAAGCTTTCATCCAGAGGTTCAATGCCTCCCATATCGGATTCCTGATCATCGGTGAGGTATACAAGCAGATCCAAAAGGCAGAATCCGTCGCTCCGCCGGACTCGCCCATCCAACTCCGCTGTCAGGAGAACCTCGATATCCTTAAAAGGATCATGTCAGGAGATGACAAGTCCGATGACGACACTAAAGTCTCCGAAACAGATGGCTCAGACTCCACCGACAGCTCTAACTCTACGAACTCCCCTGACAGCTCCCATTCCTCGGACAGCTCCCATTCTTCCGATAGCTCCGACAACTCTGATTCCTCTACCGGCAGCACCAGAAAAATCCCCATTGATGAATGGAAAAGGCAACAACGACGCGAGAAAGTCAAGGCCGGTTTCTGGCTGTTCCTCATCCTCTTCATGCCCTTCCTGATCGGCTATCTCGCAGCGGGTGTCAAGGGTGTTGGAGGTATGTTGATCTTCTTTGCATGCGCCTTTGTATATGCTGTCGTTGCTCCTCCCTACAATGATTCGACGCGAACCAATCTTCTGACCCTGCTTCTGGCAGCGGCGCTGGCAACAGGTGGATACCTATTGATTCAGGCAGACAAGAATCTGGAGCGCAAAAGAGAACTCAGATATGATTATGAAGAACTCATGATGCAACCGACCCTGTTCCGGTATGAAATGTTCCTGTTCGATTATGGAACGGAACTCAAACCGAATGTCAAGCAACAGATCCTTGAGGATTACTACGCGCTGTCGCTGGATTCATGCCTCGCATCGGTCAATAAATATTCCGAAGACTATTACTCTCCCTCAGGTATCGGTTTCCTGGAGGACTTCAAGGATAAGTGTTCCGATTCGCATTATATGGAACTGACGGAGGATAAAATCAATGAAATTGTTGACTCCCTATACAATGTTGCTGAAAATAAGAATACATATAAAGGATGGTTGGATTACGAGGCTGCGGTTTCGCTGGAACACCTACGTGACTCACGCCGGAAACTCGAGAAAATGGAACCCTTATGGCAAAAGGAATCCTGGGCCTGGACAACGGCATGCGATATCAACGAGAAGAAATATTACGAGACCTACCTGGCACATCATCCATACGGAAAACACCGGAAAGAAGCACAGGCAAGGATAGAAAAACTGACTCCGAAGTCTCAATATAAAAATCCACAAGGACATATCGTATTTCCTGCTCATAGCAGGCCTTTGACCCGGGAGCAGATAGACAGCGTTGTCCGTCAATACGCAATTTCCAATAATCTGGACAGCGTTATCAGAGAAAATATTAGATCTGAAATAGAGAAAAAAGATGGCAAAGATTAACTATGGCATAGACTTAGGCACGACCAACTCATCCGTCGCCCGTATGGAGGGTGGCCGCCCGGTGATACAGAAAATCGAAGTCACCGACGACACGATGCCCAGCTGCGTCTTCTTCCACAAGAACCGCAGCTGTTACGTAGGCCAGACTGCCTACAACAGCATGAAGAGCGACAAACGCCGCGCCATGCGGCGGATGGACAGTCCGGAAACAAACGCTTTTCTGGAATTCAAGCGCACCATGGGAACGGACCGCAAGTATGTGTCGCCCAACATGGACGGCAGGGAATACAGCTCGGAGGAACTCTCGGCCCAGGTGCTGAAGGCCCTGAAGGCATCCGTCCCCGAGGACTTCCGGTCCGCTGTGATTACAGTTCCCGCCAAATTCACCGTCAACCAGAAGACAGCCACCATCGAGGCGGCGCGTATGGCCGGATTCGACCATGTGGAACTCCTGCAGGAACCAATCGCGGCGGCCATGGCCTATGGACTTACGGTTGACCAGACCGACGGATACTGGCTGGTGTTCGACTTCGGCGGCGGCACGTTCGACGCCGCCCTGATCAACGTGGAGGATGGAATCATCCAGGTCACCGACACCGAGGGCGACAACTATCTTGGCGGCAAGAATCTGGATTACGCAATTGTGGACCGTATCCTGATTCCATACCTGAAGCGGAACTACAGTATCGACGGTTATCTGGACGACCCCGTCAGGAAGGAAATCCTGCGCGAGGCCATGAAGACGTATGCCGAGGAAGTCAAGAACAGAATATCCTCCAGCAGTGAGTACAATCTGTATGTGGATCCGGGCGACCTGGGAGTCGATGAGGATGGCGAGGAGATCGAGATCGACCTGACTGTCCGTGACACGGAGGTCAACGACGTGATGCGTCCATTGTTCCAGCGCGCCGTCGACATGTGCCTGGAACTGCTTCGCCGCAACAATCTGACCTCGGACCATGTGGCCAGGCTGATTCTGGTGGGCGGTCCCACACAGTCGCCGCTGATACGGAAGATGCTGAGCGAGCAAGTGTCGCCCAATGTCGATACCGGCATCAATCCTATGACCGCCGTGGCGGCCGGTGCGGCTATCTATGCATCGACACTGGACAATGAGGATGAGCAGGACAATGCAGACGGCATCGACCAGGAACCTGATTCCACACCGCAGGATCAGGATGAAGTGGTGCTGGACATGGTGTTCGAATCAATGACCGTGGACCAGATCAGCTGGATTCCGGTGTCGGTAAAGTCAGGCCCCGATACGGTGACGGTACAGTTCGTTCGCGACGATAATGCCTGGGACAGCGGCAAGACTGAAATAGACCGTAACGGCAACATAGTGGAGCTGAGCCTGCTGCCGAACACAGCCAACACATTCGACGTGCTGTGCTTCGATGCGACAGGCAGCCGCGTCAGCTGCCAGCCGGACCGCATCACCATCATCCAGGGTGCCCGCGTGGGAAGCGCCACTCTCCCCTACGACATCTCCCTGGCCGTCCGCAACGCCCGAAAGGGCCGGGACATCGTGGCCCATGTCAGGGGTCTGGAGCGTAACAAGACCCTCCCCGCCGTGGGTGTCATCAACGGACTGCACACCAACGTGCAGCTTCGTCCCGGCAATGCAGACGATGTGCTGAGGATTCCGATCTACCAGGCCGACCAGGGCGGCAACGGCAAGTCCGCACGGCTCTTCGAGCTGGTGGGCGAGGTACTGGTCTCCGGCGCGGATTTGGATGTAGTCATTCCTAAGAACGCCAATGTCGACATCATCGTCAAGGTGGACCGCAACGAACAGATGAGCGTGGAGGTGTATTTCCCGGAATTGGACGTGAGCGTGAACAAGCGTATCGATACGCTGCGCAAGCAGTCGCTCGACGAGGCCAGCGCCTTTGTGGACCGTGAGATGCCGGGCGCCCAGAAGACGCTTCGCGAATTGCTCAACCACGGATATGACGTCAGCCTCCTGATGGAACAGCTCGACAATGTTGACCGCGAGCATGCCGACAATACCGAGCCCAAGATGGTGATGCAGCATCTCAAGGAAGTGCTGCGCCGAATCGAGGATTTCGAGGACAGCACCGAATGGATGCGTGTCTATCAGGAACTGCAGGATTATTTCTCGGCCCTGGAATATGCCCAGGCTGCGCATGGCGATGCCGTGACACAACGGGTGCTTCAGTCCCTGCAGACCCAGTTCCGGGCCATTGTCGAGCGTCAGAACGTAAACATGGCCCTTGAGCTTCTGGATTCCGCAAAGTCCCTTTATTTCCGTCTCTGCATGCTGGAGTCGCTGGTGGGACGCATCAGATACCTTGACAAAATGAAGGACTCCATCAACTGGACCGACCGTGAGGCTGCCATGCCGCTTCTGGCCAAAGGGATGGATATGGCAAACAGCAACCCGACAAAGGAATCGCTGATGCCGATTGTCCTCCAGTTGGACAGGTTGATTCCCGATGACACCAAGGGTTATTTCAGCGATCTGTATTGATCTCAAAACCGCTCGATTATGGACAATCAGATTCCTGAACACCTTCCTGACCACTCGCTGGTGCTGAAGATAGCCGACGAGGTGGCCCGTATGGAGAAGAACCTGCAGCGCATGGATCCCGACGTCAAAGGCGTGAAACCTCTGCTGAAGGCCTTGGCCAGGATCAACGACAATCTCCGGGCCTACGGCTACGAGGTGGTGTCATACCTGGGACAGCCTTACGACGAGGGTATGCGCGTCATTCCGGAATTCGTATTCGACGACACCGTGCCGCCGGGAGCCAGAATCATAACCTCCGTCTCCCGGCCGCAGGTCCATTACAACGGCCGGCTGATCCAGAAGGCTTCCGTCACCGTATCGCAAAACATCTGACCATATGAACAGATATATTATCGCAACCGTGGCATCTGGCATCGTGTATTGCATGGGTGCTTACGCAGTGAATGGCAACGAAGACTGGATGAGCCGTCTTGTTGACGGTGCATATGTGCATCAGGTATCGATTCCGGGCACTCATGATGCCGGTACGGGAAACGGTACGGCGTTGGATGCCTTCGCCCGGACACAGGACCTGACGATAGAAGAGCAGTTTGACGCAGGCGTCCGGGCATTTGATCTCCGGCCGTCGGTTAATGATGGAGCCTTGCAGATATATCACGGCTCGATCAGGACAAAAATATCGTTCGACCAGGCCCTGTCGGCCCTATGCAGCCGTCTGGACGACAATCCTACGGAATTCGTTATCGTAATCATGCGTCATGAGGATGACCATGAGAGCGATTCCGAACGACAGCAATGGAACACATTGATTAGGCAGACTCTGAACGATAACAGATATGCCGAACGATTCATTGAATTCCATGAAGCACTGACCGTAGGCGAAGCCCGCGGCAAGATCCTGATATTGAGCCGCGACAGATATGCCGATAGACCTGTCGGAGGATTTATCGACGGCTGGACCCACAGTGCCGACCTGTCCGACCAGTCACGCCCCTCGATCACCGGAGGGAATGCTTCAGATCCTGCCAGACTTTATGTGCAGGATTTCTATGAAGTCAGGGATGAAATGGATCTTAAGCTATCCTCTCTCCTGACACTGCTGGACCTCTCCTCTGCCTTTAATAAGACAGTATTCCACACATGGGTCATAAACCACACTTCCGGCTATTGCAACACCGGAATCGCCTCACGCAATGCCTACCGCGCCAATGCAGTTTCCACCAATACCGCTGTCGCGGATTATCTTTCCGGCAGGTCTCAAACCGGACCTACTGGTATGGTGATGATGGACTTTGCCGGCGTCGACCTTTCGGGCGATCACGAGGTGAACGGCCGGAAACTGATCGATGCTATTGTTGATAACAATTTCCGATACACCATGCGCGGTGACTCATCAGGCGTTGGATACATACCCGGGAATTCCACTTCCGACATCAGAATATCGAGCTGCGGAGATATCGAGGCCTCAGGCCCTATCTCGGTCTACAGCATCAGTGGCAACATAGTGGCAACAGGTACCGACAGAGTGACAGTGTCACGTCCCGGCATCTATATAGTCAAGACCTCAACAGCCGTCCGCAAGATGGCGGTCATATAATTCTATCGTGTCAATGAAGTGAGGTCATGGCATCGATCAGGTCCTGGTAGCAGGTCACTTTGTGGTAGCGCACGTCGGATGTCGATATGTCATTGAAAAGCCTGGTACAACAGTCGATCTTGGCATTTTCAATTGCATTGAGTTGCATGGACTGCAGCGAGCCTTTGGTCTCGGCCACAAAGAAAATATGCTTGACACTACCCTTCTGCATCGCGATCGCCCAGTCCGGAGCGTAACTGCCTACCGGCGTAGGAATCTGGAATGAACGTGGCAACTTGGCATAAACCACGACTTCGCTGGCCTCGTCAAGGTCGTGGGCAAAGTTGCGTTCACCGATGCTGTCGGAAACGACGTAATCAGTCACGTGCTTGGCCGCTTGATACGCTTTGTTGAACTCGGCTTTGCTCGATGCCGTGAAAATGTCAGAGTCATAAGTTCCATCAGTCATGTGATAATGGATGTGATCCACAATCATGGAGGCCTTCTGCTCGCGGATTATCTGTATCACCTTGCGGATGAATTCCTCTGGATTGTTGCGGAACAATGAAATCTTCGAAGGCCATAGTCCCTGGAGAATCTTGGCAACCGACCTACGGGTCAGATTCGCACCCTTGGATATCTGACCGATCAGGTCATACTTCACGGTTGAGGTGCTTACGTCGGTCAACTGCTGAGATGAGGATTTGGTATCGCCAAATTCAGTAACGTCATCCGCATCCTGCTGACCCTCGATCTTGATATATCGCAATGTCCGTACCTGCAGTTCGTCAGTATTGAGGTGCTGAATGGACTTTTCGATCAACTCATCGGAATCATAACTTACAGTATAGACATATTTATGATTGATTTCTTTCCAGAGGGCCTGGAACTCTTCACGGTAGAAATTGTCATTCAGCTTCGGATCAGGCAGTTTTGTATTGGCGCCGTTCTCAGTGATACGTGCAAGGATTGACGGATCAAAGATGGAATCAATCAGGCGAGTTATACCCTCTGCCATTGGTTCAAGATTGGTACCAAAAGGCACAAGTGTCCCGGACTCTCTGTCTGAATGATATTTCGGTGTTATGGTGCCTGCATCATCAACGTAACCATTGTCTTCTAAGTAAACCATGATACGGCTTGCCTCGCCGTCTGTGAGGGCATGCGGTTGGCCGTCCAGGATAATGGTTTTGCCTTCAAAATAATCAGAGGTTGCTTTTGATGCACGTTCACGCAAAGCCTCGCGAGTCTCGTGCTGGAGAGCAGTGGTAAAATCGGCATAACTCTCATTCGCTATCACGGTCAGCACATTTATATTATGGACTTCCTCACCGAGAAGTTCCTTATCCTGTCTGACGCCATTTCTATCTACACAGATGCGTAAGCCGCGACCCACTTCCTGACGTTTGGCGGTTGCCGAGTTGCTGTGCCGCAGCGTACAGATCTGGAACACATTAGGATTGTCCCAACCCTCACGGAGAGCGGAATGGGAGAATATGAAACGAGTCGGCTCCTCGAAACTCAACAGACGTTCCTTGTCACGAAGGATTAAGTCATAGTCCGATGCCTCATCGCTGACGTCCGAGCCTCGTTTAACCTTGGTGTCGGTCATGCGGCCGGTCTTCTTGTCGATGGAGAAGTATCCCCTATGCACCTGGCTGGGATCGAACCGCTGCAGGTATTCGGTATAGTCTTTGTCCCAGAGACTCTTGGCAC
Source organism: Bacteroidales bacterium (assembly GCA_019416425.1). GTDB lineage: Bacteria > Bacteroidota > Bacteroidia > Bacteroidales > Muribaculaceae > Lepagella. Next base: position 21,084 of record DXXK01000047.1, on the reverse strand, counting down.
TCTCTACGAGTACAGCATATTCCTCCTCAAATATCTTTTGGAACACACCCTTCACCTCTTTGCCGTCCGAATCATAGGAACGGTATTTGGCAACTTCATCAATGAAGAACAGCGAAAGACACTTGATTCCACGCTTGAACAATTCCCGTTCACGTTCTAAATGGGCTTTAATAGTCTCGCGGATCTGGACGCGTTGCAGGTGCAGTTCGTTCTGCGCCCCGATCACCTGTCCTTTTACTATCGTCTTGCCATTCGTAAACACAACATATCCCACAGGCTGGCGGTCCGTACCCGGGCATATCTCCGAGATGATATAACCGTTGTATTCAAGCAATTCATTTGATTCGACAAACAAGGAATCTCCTACCCCGAATCTTTTAATATGACGGCGCGGTTCACCTGAGGCATTCTTTACCTCGATCTCTATACGCGCCATCGGCGGTTTCTTAGACGACAGTTCTATGCTGTCCAGGTACATATAACCGCTCGTGCCACGAAGGTTCTTCAGTTCAAAACCAATCACCCTGATGCGCTTCACTAAGCGCTCACGATAAGCGTCAAGGGCATCAAGAGCATAAACCGTGTCATGCTTGGTCTTATGTGTGGCTGAATAATTCAGGACAAAGAGAGGATTGAATTTCTTGAGAGCGGCCTGCGTGGCTGCGCCCTCCATTTTCTGCGGCTCGTCAATGATGATGATTGGTCGGTTGGCGGCAATCACGTCGATAGGACGGCGGGATGCGAACTCGTCGCGTTTCGAGTATATGATGCGGCTTTCCTTGGAGCGGCCACCTTCTTTGAGGGAAGCGGCGAAAGCCTGGGTGTTTATAATCATAACGTTCAGCCCGGCATCCTGCGAGAACTGATCGAGTTGGTTCAGGTTGGAGCTGTTGTAGACAAACCAACGTGCTTTCTTCCCGTAATGCTCCATAAAGTGTTCTTCGAGCATACGGAACGACTTGGCAACACCTTCGCGGATGGCTATGCTCGGCACAACGATGATGAACTTCGACCAGCCATAAAGCCTGTTGAGTTCAAACATCGTTTTGATATAGACGTAGGTCTTGCCGGTACCTGTCTCCATTTCCACATCGATATTTACGGCACCGAGTCCCTGAACGTGTGATAATGACTTGGACAATGCCACCCCGGCCCGGGTCTGCACGGAATGTAGGTTTCCCAGTAGCTGAGCGGAAGTAAGCTCTATATCCGCATTACGGTAGCCGTCATCGTCATACGTCCCAGCCAATCGCCCATTCGCATATGTACCCAGATCGCGTCGGTATTTTGACACGTCACGGTTAGGCTGTCCAGTGAAAATTGCTGTGGTATTATCTACGGCATCACTCTGGTATTTCTGTATCTTAAACTTGAACTTCATCGGTTTCAGGTAATATATTTATTGCCCATTCAGGCACATTTTTAACATATAACTTACCTAAAACACCGTCCGATAATCGGAATGATGGCATAGCGTCTCGACCGGCTATTGAATTATCATAGACATATAATCTATCCACGAGTTTTGCTATAATCTCACAATTCATTATCGACTTATAAAACCTTGAGATAATTTTTGTAATCGGAACCTATTATTATAGGGATATGCCTAAACGTCTACTCCATTCGGCTCTTAACGCCTGTCGCTGGCGGTCTACCAATTCCTTGACACGCAGTTCAGCTTCATGGCGACGCATCATTGCCTCCTCTGTAACCTCACGCATTATGCATTGAAGCATCTCGTCCGAGGGCTCACGTCCGGAAGTAAATCTGTATGAGTTCAATTCTTGTTCCGACATATTCTGTTTTCTATGTTCCCAATTACAAAATTACAACAATTTATTTATATTACGTGTTTTAGGTTAGATACTTTTGCTAATTATCTCTTTAATTTCATGTTACCATTGGCCATCGTCTATCATAGTAACCTATTCCATGCTTGTACTTAAGAGGAGGTTCTTTATAGAATTTACAAATGCCAAATGTTTCTTCCCATTGTAATAATATCTCTGCAAAACCTTGCCGTTTGTTATAATCATTTGATCCAAAATAACTCCATATGAAAAACAAAGCTTCATATACTTTGCTTTCTTTAACAATGAAACAATAAATACTTTTGGAAGTGTCTAATGCATACATCCTTACTGTCAAATATTCCTTCTTAGCGATAATATCATTAGTCTCTGTGCACACAATTCCCTGCATTTCCACAGCTAAATACACTTTTACCGGGGTCTTAGTTTGAAAAATTTCCATACTATAGGTGAAATCCCTGTCATAGAAGCTATATGATTCCATAAATACTCCATTTCTCATTTGTGCATTAAGCCATCTCCAATCACAGTCGTTGTTTTTGTTAAAACATACAAGAGAAGATAAGCCAAATCCTGATTTATATCGATCAAGCCGCCATGATTGAACAAAATCATCTATTGTACTCAAAATTTGGTTATAATAATGATCATATTTTGGTTGGATTATGGAATCATTCTCATGATACATGCTTTTGAATGAAGAATAAAACATCAATATAAATTTGTCATTTATTGTTCTCAGAATTTCGATGAGCGAGAATTTAACAGCATCTGAGAATATTGCCTTAGAACTCTCAGTGTGATGATAATCCAATTTGCAAAAACTATTTCTCGATATAGATCCTAAAAATCTTCCATTTGCGGGAGTGTACTCTATGATAATATCAACATAGTCCTCCATATTAAGATTAAGTCTTTCAAAATATATATCATGTATGACAATTGATATTTTTGAGCAACAGAGATTCGGGAAGATATCATTTATTTTGATATGACCTGAGTATCCATCAGGCCATTGCGCTGCAATTTCTTCTTTATATTTGCCAGAATAATCTTCCATTTCACTCTTTTCTAATATTTCTTTTAGAGGAATGTGAAATAAGGATTGATTACTAATTTTCAAATATTTAATTATATCAATATTCAGTATGTATACCTGCTTGTTCTTATCATAGAAATAGTCTGCTTTAGACGTTTTAATCACAAAACGTCTACAAGAATTTATATATGATAATATCCTATTTTTTATATATTGGTCTATCTTGTCAAGACAATCGGTTAATTCTTCATTATAAATCTGACTTTGCACTTCATTGTATTTCTGTTCCAGAATTGACGCAAATTCTTGTTTGTCAGTAAATGGAACAAAAGAAAAACCGGTACAGTCATTTATACGAATCTTGAAAGTCCGATCTATGGACTTCAACACTCGATATTGAAACCAATTTTTCTCACCATAGAACCTGCACATATGAGAACGATATACTAACCTGGGTCCCTTTTCTGTTATTTTATATGAGAACATGATCGGGCTCACATTAACAATATCCTTATCATACATTTCCTTAGAGGATATTTTCCTATTCGTGAGAAAATGAGGTTTAGATGGAGATTGAGATGGAGCTACATTATTAGATAAATCTTGACATTTCACATATATTTTAGAATCAAATCTTTTAACGAAATACGCTTTTAAGACAGGGTTACTGATACGACGAAGGAATCCTCTATAGATTTCCATCGGCATTTTTCCTTCATAACGGATATTCACTATTCTCTGAATATTGTCCAGTTCAGTGAATGATTTTATTTCAGAGACAATAAGACGCAGTTTTTTCTTCTTTGCCATATTATATACATATTTTTTATAAGTTACTTACAGTACCTTACAAGCGGTGTCTGGAGAGTATAGACGGAAGATCTGCTCGAAGTTGTCGAGGACGTTGTCAGTGGCGGCCGAAGCATCGCGCATCACGAAGTATACAGGCTTCAATTTGGCAATCTCAGTTACCGTCGATTCGTTCACATACATGTCGAAGGTAGCGATGAGATAGTTGTCATCGACAAAAAATACTTTCTCGCCGTTAATTTCCTTCTCTTCAATCTTGGCAGACAACTCAATATTCAGTTCAGGCATTACCTGGAACAACAGGTCTAACGGCGTTCTATCGGGCTTAACATTGTCAACCGAATTGAACAGATCCTTCGCATCGAAATCCTCCGGCGAATAGAACACATCCTCCATATTCGACGAGTCGAGTTTGAGGACTCGGAAGCCGGTGTCTAAGCCAGCAGCGGCTTGACCCGCTTCCTCCTTGACTTTCTTACCTGCGCGACGGATGCGTTCTTTGCCAATCTCGCAGATGTTGGCATAGCCAGCCTTACGCGCTTCACTCTTTTCGTCCGTAACTTCGGGGAGCTGCACCATAATAAACTTACGATTGCCTCCATCCTCAGCGTTTAGTTTCATGACGGCGTGTGCAGTCGTAGCACTGCCGCTGAAAAAGTCGAGGATAAGTGCATCTCTATCATTACAGATTCTACAAAAGAAAGTTATGAGAGACGAAGGCTTTGGAAACGAGAAAATTTTCCCATCGAATAGATTGGTAATTTCTCGTGTGCCATCTAAGGACATACCAACAGATTCAGGCAAAAGAGTGGAAACAGCAATTTTGCCGAAGTTGTCGCCCGCCTTAGCAACATCGTCTGACTTCCAATAGCGAAGTGCAGGCTTACTAATATTCAAGAATGGATAGTCGCCAGGAAAAACGATTCTGTCTTGAGCATAATATTGCTCAAAGGTTTCCTCTGTTATAGCCCAGGTCCTATGGGGGTTTGCAGGAAATTGCTGTCCGTTTTTAGGATTGACAATGGTAAAGAAACTATTCGGACGTTCACTTGCAGTCGTCTGTTTAGTTAAGTCGTGTATTCGCCACGGACGCCCCGGAAAGTCCTCGGTTTCAAAATACTTGCGCTCCTTACCTTGGATTGCGCCAATGAAAGAAGCGGATTTTGCATAAGCAATAATCCACTCGTGATCTTGCGAAATACCGAAAGGAACATCGGTTTTTGCAGTACGTTTGCGCCAAGGGAATGAGGCAATAAAATTGTCCTCGCCAAAAACTTCATCGCAGATTTTGGAAAGATTTTCTTTCTCGTTATCATCAATGGAAATGAAGATAACACCGTCGTCTGAAAGCAGGTCGCGAGCGACTTTGAGTCGAGGATATATCATATTAAGCCAATCGGTGTGAAAGCGACCGTTGGCTTCGGTGTTGCGCTGCATAGGATCAATAGTTTGATTACCTTCGGCATCAAACAGACCACTGACTTGCTCGAATTCTTCTTTACCCTGTGCGAAATCATCGTTATAGACGAAGTCGTTACCTGTATTATAAGGAGGATCGATGTAAATCATCTTGACACGTCCGAGGTAGGTTTCGCGGAGAACTTTGAGGACATCGAGGTTATCGCCCTCGATATACAGATTTTCCGTGGTGTCGAAGTCAACCGATTCTTCACGACACGGACGCAGAGTTTTATTAATAGGCTCGTTGGCAAGACGGGAAGCAGCTCGCTTATCAGGCCACGTGAACTGATAGCGTTCCTCGCCGTCTTCGAGCACATCGTTCGACAGTTCCGCCCGGAGCTTGTCGAAGTCGATGGCCAGCTCCGGCTTGCCATCCTTATTTAGTCGCTCAGTGACGCACTGCGGAAACAACGCGGCGATCTTAGCAACATTTCCCTCTGCTGCATCAAGGGATTTCATTCTAAGTTTTTCCATTTTTTTTAATAATTTCACAGAAATAATTCTCTCTAGAATTTTTTATTATAAGTTTATTAATGGCTTCTAATTCATCAATTAGAATCTCTCGGAACCCTATGCAATTATTATTTGCATTATTCTGAGAATGATTAATCTTCAATAAAAGATGAGAGTTTAAGGGAAAAAATATTTTATGGAAATATTTAAGGGTTTCATGAGGAAGTACGGGGATGTTGTTCATCGGGATTACTACGACAGGCTCATCCGACGTAAAAAAATAATCTGAGGAAAATAAAAACTCCCAGTTCTTATTCCATATATAATTTTGATGTTCTGAAACTATAGAATTTGATGCAATGATATCGCCATGTATATTAGCCTCATCATATTGAAATACTATTTCTTCAATATCAAAATCAAAGCCTATTCTATTACATAGATTCGTTATTTTTGCATAATCAGATTTCATTTCCCTTTGTACAACTGCATGTCTATATCTTGGTCCTCTAAGGTATTGCACAGAAATACATCTTGCTAAAATCTCTTGCTCAACATCTGAGAGTGTGAACATAACAGTTTTACCATTCAAATAATTTTTGGAAAATATACGCAATTTATCAAGAAGTAGTCCAAATGCATTTTCTTCTCGATGATCCAATATGTCTTCCTCTATGTATAGAGATTTGGATCTATTATTAATTGTATAAAAATCTTCAATTTGGCAGCAGTTCCTAATTGTTGCTTTCTCATACGAATTATCATTCTTGGAAAATTTATATATCGACTTTTTATCTATACCAAATTTTCTAAGGTAACATTTAGGCACATAATGCTGTATCTTTTTTTCCTTTTTAGACTCCATAATTAATTCTCAATTTTTGAATTTCATTAAATAGTTCTCTTTTACGTCTCGGTTGCTTTGCAGTACGCATCTGGCGTTCAAGCGATTCAATCTGGCGTTGGATCTTGGCTCGTTCTTCTATGGCTTCTATCTGTGCTTTTAGGGACATTCCTTGAGGATGTTGAACTCGATTTGGGTTCTCTTTCCGGCTATGCTGGATTTCTTCCGATTGGGAGTCAATATCCAGAAGGGATGTTCCTACATGTTCGGATAATCGGTCCGAATCTTCATCCCCAAAGGTTATCTCTGCCTGCTTTGACAGGGTATCTGAATTAGGTGGGATATTGCCTATTTGTCGCACAATAACCTCCCAAACGGCATCAAGATTAAGTCCGGATAATTGCAGTGTTATGTCATCTGCTTTCTTCCAGTCCGTCGTAAACAACTTCACATAATATACAGCGAGCATAGCCTCATCCTCATAGCGAAGCTGATAAACCACACGCTGTGGAATACTCTTGGCAAGCATTGCGATATTTTTGTCTTCGAAGTTACGTTTCTTAAGCATGACTTCAACAACAAATATCTCCTTGATATCGGTACCCTCGGCAATAGCCGGAAGTGTACGAGGAGAAATCCAGTTCACGAAGTCAATACGTGCCACATCACCATCGAAACTATCACGTTGCGATGGTTTCCAGTCGAACCGCTTATAAAGCCGAGCTTTAGGTAGCGGTCGCTTGACTTCGGTAGATTGCGGCAGTCCTAACATATGCTATCGAATTATCAGAAAACAAATCAGTTCGAAATCATTAAGGCCATGAACTTCGTTACCGAATAGCGAGCCGGTATCGCCATCGAGGAACGAAAAGAGGTCGGTTGTTTCTTTTGTCTTGATAAGCGACGAGATGGCATCGCCAAGCAGACGGGAGTATGTTCCCATACGCTGACCATCGCGAGTCTCGGCGTTGAACTTACGACATAGTTCAAGTATCGGCTCGGACTTGCCACGGCAAAGATGGCGCATCCGGTCGAGAAGGTCTTTCGGGTCAAGGTGATCTACTATCACCTCGGAATCCTTCGAGATATAGACCATATAGAACGGGTGAAGCCTGTTCTTGCGGTCGATGTTGATTTCGTTATTGCGATTTTTGAGCACGAAAATTACACCGGGAGGCGCATCTTGTGCCGACGGCACAATGGCATGGAGACCGAAAGGTGTGTGTTCGATGTCATCACCTCGTTTGAGATAGTCGAGCAAGTCGAGGCGGAATTCATTCAAGCCCAGGTCCATTATCGAAACGCCGGAGTTCATTTCTTCAATATCGACTACTTCCTCTTTGAGGCGTTCCAACTGGTCGCGGCGATATTTGAGGTCGCCCTGTTCCTCGGCAGAAAGTGGGTTGTCATCGCCGGTGGCGGTGAGCACCGACACTTTCATACGCGCCTCGACACGACCTTTGAGATTGATATAATCGTCAAGGTCCATGTCGGGCCAGTAGTTGACGAGTTGAATAACCGCGTTGCGCGAGCCGATACGGTCGATACGACCGAAACGCTGGATTATACGCACCGGATTCCAGTGGATGTCATAGTTGATCAGATAGTCGCAGTCCTGAAGGTTCTGACCCTCCGAGATACAGTCGGTGGCGATAAGTACGTCTATTTCCTCATTTATATTAGGATAGAGAGACGCCTTCTCTTTCGAGACGGGCGAGAAAAGCGTCAGGACTTTATTAAAGTCCAATTTCTCGCGGAGCTTCAAGGTTGAGCGAGCTTCGACGTCTCCCGACACCAGGGCTGTATTCAGCCCTGTACGCTCCTTAATGAGCGGCGCGATGTTCTCGTAGAGATACTGAGCCGTATCGGAGAAGGCGGTAAAAACTATAATCTTCTTATTATCGCCGTTTATGGGATTGGCAAACTTATTGCGGATGTCCTTGATGAGCATTTGCAGTTTGCTGTCATGTTCAGGGGTGATGTCGGCAAGCATGAACAACAGCGTGTTAAGATTGTAGAGGTCTTTGGCAAGATAGCCGCGCCACAGAACATAGTCCATATCCTCCAGCGCGATCTTCGTCTTCTTGTTTCCGATAAAGACGGTGTCCTCTCTTTCATCGAAATCGAGTCCGTAGGAAAAGTCATAATCGCAGACCATAGATGGTTCTTGCTTTGCCGCAAGTTCGTCGATGGCCTTTATCGTGGCTTCAATATATTTTCTGATTCGTTCAAGGGTGAGTCGGAATGAATTGACGGAACTTTCAAGACGTTTGAGCAGATTGATGCTCATAAGTTGCCTGATGCCTCGTTCTCGACCGCTACGGGAAAGATTGCCGAAGCGTCCGTCCTCACGCACTTCCATATACTTCTCAAGCCTGCTGGGCAGGATGAAGTCCGACGGAGTATAGATAGCGAGGTTCAGTTCGCTGACGCTGACAAAGATGTCGTTGAACTTTACGGCTTTCGGCAGGTCTGTTAGTTTCGGAGCACGGGAGATTGGTTTCAGCCGTTCCGGGAACTTGCCGATATCGGTTGTGTCGTAATACTGCTGTATATGCTTGCGGCTACGGGCGATTGTCACACTGTCCAGGACCTCGAAGAAATCAAAACTCAACGATTCCAGCAATGCCTTGGTGGTACGTTCTTCCGGCGCGAGTTTCGACCAGCGGTTGAACGCTGCCTGGGCCTGACGGAAAATGTCGTCGAGCGAACTCGAAGTCTTCAACTGCGCGTCCATAACCGAGCTGTTACCCTCGTAAGCGAGGGCAAGCTGATTGCGCAGGTCGTTGAAGCGGTTGTTGACGGGTGTGGCCGAGAGCATCAGCACCTTGGTCTTGACTCCCGCCCGGATCACCTTGTTCATCAACTGGAGATAGCGGTTCTCGCGCCGATTCTCGTCGTTCTCGTCGGTAGTGACTTTGCCGCCGTTACGGAAATTGTGGCTCTCGTCAATCACCACAAGGTCATAGTTGCCCCAGTTGATATGCTCCAGGTCGAGGCCGTTGCTCTGGCCGGACTGTCTCGACAGGTCGGTATGAAACAGAATGTCATAGCGCAGACGGTCAGCGACGAGAGGGTTGTTGATGTAATTGCTCCGGTACGTCACCCAGTTGTCGTGAAGCTTCTTGGGGCATAGCACCAACACGGACTTGTTGCGGTTCTCGTAATATTTTATGACCGAAAGGGCGGTGAATGTCTTGCCGAGACCCACGGAGTCGGCCAGGATGCAGCCGTTGTATTTCTCGAGCTTGTTGATGATGGCCAAAGCTGCATCCCTTTGGAAATTATAGAGCTTGTTCCAGATCACGCTTTGCTTGAATCCAGTGGCCTCATTCGGCAGCACATCCTCAGAGATGTCGTCCAGAAACTCCTTGAAGATATTGTAGAGCGTGACGAAGTAAATGAATTCAGGTGCGTTCTCCTTGTAGGCATTGGTGATGTTGTCCAGGACCTGATCCGTCACAACCTGGAGTTTTTCATTGTCGTGCCATACCTGGTCGAACAGGTTGAGGTAGAACTGCGACATGGGCGTGTCTGTACGCTGCACGAACTGGTATGCGTCGTTGCCGCGATCACAGCCCAAATCCACTGTCGTGAAACCGGTCACGGGCATATAGTTGACGTCATCCACATTGATGAATCCCATCATGTTCTGGTTCGTGCGGTTGGACTTGAAACAGACCTTGCGTCTGATCCAGTCGGCACATTCCCGTGCCACGGCTTTCAATGAAAGCTCGTTACGCAACCGAATCTCGAATTCCGAACCGAACAGGTTCCGTTCGCGGTTCAACCGGGGTATGTAGAACTCCCGCCGCTGCTTGTCGGCTTTCTCTGTTATGAAGGATGGCGAGGTGAAGATGAATCGCAACTCTTCTATGTCGTTCAGTTGCTGGCGTAACTCCTGGAATGCATAGATCGAGAAACTGGCAGCGGCTATCGACACACGGCTGCCTGGCCTGATGGTAGACATCAGGTCGTCGCGCAGGGTGCGGTTGATATTGTCGATGAGTTGCGTCTGCACTATGGGTCGCTCACTTCACAGCCATCGACTCCATAATGGCGCTGTTAGTCCTTAAAAAGAAAAGCGGGAGTCATACGTTACTCGTCCCGCAATCCGTAGCCTTCGAACTTGCTTTATCGCCAGAACGAGCAACTTCGACTCCACGCTGTTATATGCAGATACACCTCAAACCCATTTCAAGCCTTGCACTTGAAATGAGCCCGAGTAAGTATATACATACCCGTGGCGTCTATCGTTGCTATGCCCTTTAGCGATATTTGGAGTGTTCGAAGTTCCGGATTGCCAAGAACAAAGCGTCAATATACGCTTTTCAATATGTCATCAGACTCCCGCCTGCCGTGTTCCATCCCTCCGGATACTGTTCCCTCAGCGTGGAAGTCCATCTGCAAAATTACAAAATTTTTCCGACCCCGCAATCAATTTCCCCACAAAATCCACATACAGGTCCGAGCTCACGAAAGTTGATTTTGAATTGTGGCGGATTATTAGTAATTTTGCATTTCAAACAGAACCCAAATTACTATAGATAAAATGAGAAAGAATATCGTAGCGGGCAACTGGAAAATGAACACCACTCTTCAGGAGGGTGTCGAGCTCGCCAACTCCATCAACGCAGCACTTAAGGACAAGAAGGCCAACTGCGAGGTAATCGTATGCGTACCGTTCACCCACCTGACCAGCGTGAATGCTGTTCTGGACCAGAATCTGGTCAAGCTCGGTGCCGAGAACTGCTCCGAGCACGAGAAGGGCGCCTACACAGGCGAGGTCAGCGCCGCCATGGTGAAGTCCACGGGCGCGACTCACGTGATCCTGGGCCACAGCGAGCGTCGCCAGTACTTTGGCGAGAACAACGAGCAGCTCCTGGCCAAGACCAAGCTGGCCCTGGCCAACGGTCTGACCCCCATCTTCTGCATCGGCGAGGTTCTGGAGGAGCGCGAGAACGGCACATACAACGAGGTGGTCCGCGGCCAGGTGGAGGCTCTGTTCGAGCTTAGCGCCGAGGACTTCGGCAAGATCGTGCTGGCCTACGAACCCGTATGGGCCATCGGTACCGGCAAGACCGCTACAGCCGAGCAGGCCGAGGACATGCACGCCAACATCCGCAACGCCGTTGCCGAGAAGTACGGCAAGGAAGTAGCCGACAACACCTCCATCCTGTACGGCGGCAGCTGCAAGCCCGCAAACGCCAAGGAGCTCTTCTCCAAGCCCGACGTTGACGGCGGTCTGATCGGTGGCGCCGCCCTGAAGGCCGACAGCTTCATGGGCATCATCGAGGCCTTTGACTAATCCCGGAATTAATGATTAGCCTGAAGCGAGTCATAATGATTATGTTCGCAGCCGGAAGCATCGCGCTTCCGGCCGCGTCACAATCTACGGCCAGCACTGAAACCGCGGGCAACCCGGCGCAACGGATCGAGGAAAGCAGCAACGGAATGGTCACAATCGACATCCCGCAGTCGCTGCTGTACCAGATAATGCGCGATGATTACGACCGTAAGAACAACGAGGACCGTATCCAGATCCGCCCGGGAATCAACAAACTCCAGGGCTACCGCATCCAGGTGTTCGGCGACGGCTCGAACCAGCGTACCCTCGAGGCACGCGCCAGAGCCCGCAGCAACGCGATCATCGCAAAATTCCCCAAATACCGCGGCCAGGTATATTCCTTCAGTTCGGCTCCGAACTGGTACACGCGTGTAGGCAACTTCCGCACCCAGGAGGATGCCGCCGCCGCTCTGGCCGAACTCAAACGCGCATTCCCCGGCTTCAGCAACGAGATGCGCGTGGTCCGCAGTCAGATCATCGTCATCGGCCGATGATCCGATGCACCCCATTAATTCATTTAGCAATGGCAAACAACACCAAACATGATCCGGAGCTGGTGGACCAGATCGCCGGCCATCTGGAGGCTATATTGAGACTGTTGGGCGAGAATCCCGAGCGCGAGGGCCTGAAGAAGACTCCCGTCCGGGCCGCCAAAGCATTGCTGGACGTGACGCGCGGCTACAAGGCCGACCCCATGGCCACCGCCCGTCAGGCCGTTTTCGAACACGAGGGCTCGAAGATGGTCATTGTCCGCGACATCGAATTCTACAGCACCTGCGAACACCATATACTCCCCTTCTTCGGGCGTATGAGTGTCGGATACCTGCCGGACGGCAAGATCCTGGGACTCTCCAAGCTGGCCCGCGTGGTGGATGCTTTCGCACGACGACTCCAGGTACAGGAGCGGCTCACCGGACAGGTGTGCAGGCTGATCGACAAGGCCCTCCCGAACCACGGCGTGATTGTCTGGTGCGAGGCTCAGCACCTCTGCATGAAGGCACGCGGTGTCGAAAAGCAGGAGTCCATAACAACCACGACGGACTACACCGGCGATTTCGCCACCGATTCCGCACTCCGCGCCGAATTCCTTCACCTTATCGGTAAATAAAATACTGCTATGTTTGACTGGAAACCAATCAAGGAATATGAGGACATCCTGTTCGAGCAGATCGACGGGATCGCCAAAATCACCATAAACCGTCCGAAGGTCTACAACGCCTTCCGACCGAAAACCAATCAGGAGATGCTGGACGCCTTCGCCATCTGCCGCGAACGACAGGACATCGGCGTGATCATCCTGACGGGCATAGGCGACAAGGCCTTCTGCAGCGGCGGCGACCAGAACGTAAAGGGTCATGGCGGATACGTCGGCGACGACGGTGTGCCGCGCCTGAACGTCCTGGAACTGCACCATGCCATCCGGAGCATACCCAAGCCTGTCATCGCAATGGTGAACGGCTACAGCATCGGCGGCGGCAATGTCCTGCAGGTGGTATGCGACCTGAGCATAGCCAGCGAGAACGCCCGATTCGGCCAGACCGGTCCCAAGGTGGGCAGCTTCGACGGCGGTTTCGGCGCAAGCTATCTGGCCCGCTGCGTGGGACAGAAGAAGGCGCGCGAGATTTGGTTCCTCTGCAAGCAGTACACCGCTCAGGAAGCACTGGAAATGGGTATGGTCAATGCCGTGGTTCCATTCGACAAGCTGGAGGAGACCACCGTTGAATGGGCCCGGACCATACTGAAACGCTCGCCGTTGGCCATCCGCATGATCAAGCGCGCCCTGAACGCCGAGCTGGACGGACAGCACGGACTGATGGAGTTTGCCGGCGACGCGACTCTACTGTACTATCTGATGGACGAGGCGCAGGAGGGCAAGAACGCTTTCCTGGAGAAACGCGATCCCGATTTCCGGCAATATCCTAAATTCCCATGAGACTTCAGTTCGCTCCCTATATACTGAAATTCAAGGAGCCTGCGGGCACATCCCGTGGCATCCTGACTGAAAAGCCAACATGTTACATGCGCCTCTTCGACGAACGCGACCCTCAGCGGTTCGCTGTCGGAGAGGCCGCAATCTATCCCGGCCTGTCGCCCGAGGCCGACGACCGTTTCTTCTACAAGCTGATGGAGCTGCAGGCCAATGTCCGGCTTGGACGCGGCACCGACCTGTCGCGTTTCCCCTCGCTGCAGTTCGGCTTCGAGCAGTGCATACGCGATTTCACGGGCGGTTGCCAGGGTGTATATTACACCTCTTCCTTCCTGATGGGCACCCAGTCCATCGAGATCAACGGTCTGGTGTGGATGGGCAGCAAGGAGGAGATGCTGGCACGGCTGGAACAGAAGCTGGCGGCCGGATTCCGTTGCGTTAAGTTCAAGATCGGCGCAATCGACTGGAAGAGCGAGGTGGACCTGATCGAAGCCGTCCGCAGCCGTTATGACCGCGACCGGATCGAGATTCGAGTGGACGCCAACGGTGCCCTCGACATGGACTGCGCGTTGCCGCGCCTGAAACGGCTGGCCGACCTGGACGTACACAGCATCGAGCAGCCAATCAAGGCCGGTCAGCCGCTGCTGATGCAGTTCCTGTGCCAGGTATCGCCGCTGCCCATAGCCCTGGACGAAGAGCTGATCGGAAAATTCACGACCGAAGAGAAAGCCCGGACGCTGGATGTGATCAAGCCACAATACATAGTCATCAAGCCGACCCTGACCGGCGGATACAGTGGCGCGGAGGAATGGATTCAGCTGGCCAAGGAGCGAAACATAGGCTGGTGGATCACCTCGGCGCTGGAATCCAATATCGGCCTGAACGCATTGGCGCAGTGGGTGGCCACATTGGACACCGATATGCCCCAGGGTCTGGGAACCGGCGGACTCTTCACCAACAACCCGGACGCTCCCATCTATCTGGACGGCGACCGGCTTCGCTACGATCCTGAGCGCTCGCTTAACACCGAACAACTCGACAACCTGGACTGGAGGGAATGACCTGGCAGGAATTATATAACGAATGGGCATCCGATTGCCCATATCTGAAATGCCACACCTCCGGTTCCACCGGAACACCTAAAGTCATCGACCTGCCCAAGGAGCAGGTGGCGGCCAGTGCCAGAAGGACACTCGACTTTTTCCATCTTGGTTCGGAATCTCGTTTCCATTCATGTCTTGCCCCGGATTACGTAGGGGGCAAGATGATGATGATCCGTGCGCTGCTGGCAGGAGGCAGGTTCACATGGGAACGCCCCAGCAACCATCCGCTGCAGGATATGGAATCAGAATGCATCGACCTGCTGTGTGTGGTGCCCGCACAGATGCGCGACATCCTGGACCGCATTGACAGTTTACCCGATATCGGAGCAATACTGATAGGAGGCTCCCCCATCAATACGCAGCTCAGGCAGGAGATTGCCTGCTCCGGACTGAACTGCTGGGAGACCTACGGCATGACCGAGACAGCCTCGCACGTGGCGCTGAGACCCGTCACGGAACCTCAGGAATGGTTCAGTCCATTGGATGGAATATCCATATCCCTTCAGGATGCATGCCTTGCCATCGACATTCCCGGATGGCGGCAGGTAGTGACCAACGACATAGCCGAGATTGACAGCAATGGCCGTTTCCGCATAGTTGGCCGCGCGGACAATGTCATAATCACCGGCGGCCTGAAAGTCCATCCGGAGGAAGTGGAGGCGCGTCTGCAACCGTTTCTGGATTTCGATTTCATCCTTACATCCCGGCCCGACCCATTGTGGGGCCAGCGCGTCGTGATGCTTGCCGAGGACCCCGACATACCGGACAGCGCCATCATGGACATCTGCCGCCAGCGCCTGCAGCGCCATGAGGTGCCCAAGGAGATAATACACTGCGGAATCCCTCGTACAGACTCGGGAAAGCCCCTCCGCAGGCCGTAACTCGCCCCTCGGCGCGATTATATTGACAAATTTTAAGGAATGATGCCTAAATATTTGCGTACTTTGCAAATATTCTGTAATTTTGTGTTTAAGAACATTTCTATACAGCATAATGATTAAGAAGAGCACTCTTGAACGCATAATCGGAGACGATCTGGCAGACTTATGGGCTACGTTGACACAGGACGAGAAACGCTTGATCACTGACCACTTCAAGTACGAACGTTACAAGAAGAATCAGATAATCTACGCCGAGACCGAGGAGCCTCAGGACCTGTACTGTCTGCTGGAGGGCAAGGTCAAGATGTTCAAGAGTGGATACGGCGACCGTGTGCAGATCCTGCGTCTATACAGGCCTGTGCAGTATTTCGGCTACCGGGCGTATTTTGCCCAGGAGCCCTATGTATCATCGGCCGCGGCCTTCGAGAATTCAGTGCTCGGGGTAATCCCAATGAAGATTGTTGAGGAAATCATCAGCAACAATACCGCTGCAGCGATGTTCTTTATCCATGAGCTGTCGCGCAACCTGGGTGGCTCCGATACAAAAATCATAAACCTGACCCAGAAACACATCCGGGGCCGTCTGGCCGATGCTCTTCTGCTCCTGGCCGACAACTACGGCTACGAGGATGATGACGCGACACTCAAGATATACATGAGCCGCGAGGACCTGGCCAACCTGTCGAACATGACCACAAGCAATGCCATCCGCACCCTCTCGACGTTCGTCAACGAGAAGCTTATACTGGTGGACGGGCGCCGCATCCGAATCATGAACGAACCCCAGCTCCGCAAGATCTCTAAATTCGGTTGACCCTATACTGTAATTTCGTTTTTTACTTGATTTCGATGTTCCATTTCCTCCGTTCCGGATCATGGAACCATCCCCATTTATTGAAATAGCGGATCATATTGACGATATGGATTCGTAGGAGCCGCAGGTCATGATAGGATCCGGCCCTATGGTCGTGTACAATCCGTTCGAAGGGATAATACAGCGTCACATACTTGCGGTGCATGCGCCGTGTCAGGTCAATGTCCTCGGGATACATGAAGAACCGCTGGTCAAACAATCCTATCTGGCGCAACGCATCCATGCGCAACAGCATGAAGCTGCCCTGGTGATATGCGGGATTAAACTCTCTGGTATGGTCCACGTCCTTAAGCAGGTACCGGTCGTTCCTGCTGCGGATCCACGATTCAGGCAGAAACCGCCGGCCGAAGACATCCAGCGGTGTCGGAAGCCTTCGGACAGTACACTGCAACCGTCCGTCGGGATATTCAATCCTGGGCTGCAGCTGTCCAACCTCCGGCCGGGTGTCCATCACATCGATCAGCCGATTCAGAATACCGGCGTCGAAACGGACATCACTGTTAAGGACCAGATGGTAACGCGTACCTGTCTGCATGGCACGCCTGATGGCCACGTTGTGCGCGCTGCCATAGCCGACGTTATCCGATGCGATATATTCCACATTGTCATACCCGTCCACCAAGTCTCGCACCCGAATGTCATCCTCACCGGCGCTGTTGTCGACTATGTATATGCATTCCACAACATCCGATGCCAGAGACGCCAGACAACGCCTCAGCTCATCTGGTTCCGTGTGGTAGGTAACAATCGATACTGTAAGTGGATTCATGACGCAAAGTTAACGGTTTTCCTTGATAATTCCCATTTATTCATGCACAAAAAGCGCCGGGGGCTGCTCCTCCGGCGCTTTTTGAACCCGCATCCACAATCGATCAGTTCATATCCATGATATCAAAACCTTCGCGCAGGTCCTCATCGTCGAAGTTGGCTTCCTCAAACTGGCTCAGATCCAATGGATCCACGTCGGCCACATCCGGAGTGACCGCCTTGACCGGGGCCACACGGCTCTCGAAGTCATCGATCTCCTTGAACTGCTTGGGCGCCCTGCCGCGTTTCATGGTGCATATAGGCTCCACCAGATTGCGGCCCGGAATAATCTCCTTCAGCTCCATGAAGAACCCACGCTCCGTCATGTAGTCAAACTGGAACACCAGCTTCTGGCCCTCGTCCTCGACCAGCTCGCTGACGGGAGTGTTCTCCATCAGCCAGGTGTCGCGGTCGGAGCTTGTGTTGCCCATGTCCTCAAGGGTGATCTCCTCCTCCATCTCCCACTCGTCGTTGCACATGAAGAAGGAATCCAACTCGTCCTTGGTGTAGCCCACACTTTCCAGTATGCAGTTACGTAACTCCAGAAACGTGTTCTCGGAGTCTACCTCAATCTCGCGCATGAAGTTGTTCACCTCGTCGCTTACAAGTTTAAATCTATATACCATTTTCGTATTAATCTAAGGTCGCGAACCATCGATTCGCCATATATTCTTCTCAAAACCATAGTTGTTGAATCGGGTCTGACAATCCTTGTTTCTCTAACAACAACTAATCTGAAATGCGTCTTTGATTAGACACCGCGAATTTAATATCATTCACTCTATATTTCCAAATTTTACAACAATTTTTTCTATCATTTTCATAATTTGGGTGCAATTATTAACACTTATTCCACTCATACCCCATTTTCGATACAAAACACCCCCTCCGAGCGTTAATAATATGACAGCATTCAAAACATGATGACACGAATCAACCAACCCACATCCGCGGTAGCCTGCCTGTTCGATCTGGACGGTGTCCTGATCGACAGCGAGACCGTATATACGCGCTTCTGGACCAAGATAGGCGCTAAATACCGTCCGGATGTACCGGACCTGGCCATCCGAATCAAGGGGACAACCCTGGAGAACATACTCGCCACCTATTTTACCCCCGAGGTGCAACCGGAGATTATCCGCGCCATCGACGAGCAGGAGAGTAATATGGTATATGACATAAAGCCCGGCGTGATGGAGTTGCTGACTCTTCTGATGGAACGCGGAATTCCGGCCGTGATGGTGACCAGCAGCAATAACCAGAAGATGGCACAGCTCTGGCAGCAGCATCCGCAGTTCCGCGACTATTTCATCCATATAGTAACAGCCGACATGATACAGCACTCCAAACCGGATCCTGAAGGTTATCTGTTAGGAGCGGATATGGCCGGTGTTCCAATCAGGCATTGCTGTGTTTTCGAGGACTCGAAACAGGGTGTCATGGCCGGCCGTAACGCGGGCGCATATGTCGTGGGAATAGCCGGGACATTGCCTGCCCGGGTCATCGCTCCGTACTCCGACCGGGTAATCGACTCGCTCGTGGACATCAACGTGGATCAGCTCTCTTCAATCCTTTTGTCACGATGAATACCAACATTCCTTTGGCGGAACGGCTGCGCCCCACAAGCCTTGACGACTATATCGGCCAGGAGCATCTGGTCGGCCCTAACGGCGTGATCCGGCAGATGATCGAGACGGGCCGAGTCAATTCCTTCATCCTGTGGGGTCCTCCCGGCGTTGGAAAGACCACACTGGCCAAAATCATCGCCGCTCAGACCGAGGTACCCTTCTACACACTCTCGGCCGTCACGTCGGGCGTAAAGGACGTCCGCGAGATTTTGGACCGATGCAAAGCCGACTCTCAAAGCATGTTCGTCAAGGGACGTCCCATCCTGTTCATCGACGAGATCCATCGCTTCAACAAGTCTCAGCAGGATTCCCTACTCGGCGCCGTTGAGAACGGCACCGTCACCCTGATCGGCGCCACGACCGAGAATCCGAGCTTCGAGGTAATCAGGCCGTTGCTGTCTCGTGCCCAGGTCTACACCTTGAAGCCCCTTGATGAGATTGGCCTACAGAAACTATTGGACCGTGCCGTCGGCAAGGATGCGATTCTCGCGAAACGCGACATCCGGATAAACGAGAAGACTGCTTTGTTCCGCTATGCGGGAGGAGACGCCCGCAAGCTGCTGAACATACTGGACCTGATCGAACAGTCAACTCCCGACGGCGAGCCTATGGTCATCGACGACGCCATTGTCGTGGACCGTCTGCAGGAGAATCCCGCAGCCTACGACCGCAACGGCGAGATGCACTATGACATAATCTCGGCATTCATCAAGTCAATCCGCGGTTCCGACCCGCATGCCGCCGTTTATTGGCTGGCCCGCATGGTGGCAGGAGGCGAGGACCCGGCTTTCATAGCACGCCGTCTCGTAATTCTCGCCGCCGAGGATATCGGACTGGCCAACCCCAATGCATTGCTGCTGGCCAATGCGACCTTCGACGCATTGAACAAGATCGGATGGCCAGAGGGAAGGATCATACTGTCCGAGTGCGCCATCTATCTGGCGAACTCACCCAAGAGCAATTCCGGATACATGGCTATCGACGCAGCCCTGGAGGCCGTACGCCGCACCGGCGACCTTCCAGTGCCGCTCCACCTGCGCAATGCTCCGACCAAGCTTATGAAAGATCTGGGCTACAAGGAAGGCTATAGATATGCCCATGATTACGAAGGCAACTATGTGGAGCAACAATATCTGCCCGACGGATTGACCGATGCACAGTTCTGGCTTCCCGGCAACAATCCATCCGAGGCCAAGATGGCCCAGCGTCTCGCCGACCTCAAATCTAAAAAATAAGAAGGGGCAGCCGCCAGGCAGCCTCTCTTTTGTCCGGGCTGTGGGGGAAGCCGAAGAGTAATGGGCAGCCGCCAGGCTGCCCATCATTTTTCACCTCGGATAGAAGGTTTCGAATGTCGAATCATCATAATAGATGGTGATTTGTGATACTTTTCGTGGATTCTTCTTCATTTGTTCTATTTGCTTCATCAATCCCACCACCCTTGCATCGGCGTCAACTACCTGTTTTGCCGATGGGTTAAACTGATTATTCTGCTTATTTAGCGGCCTGACGTTGCCGTAATTCTGTACATTCGACCGATTGCCTGGAATTTCTCCTCCCTGATTGTATAGATTCAGGTCTATGCCGCCATCTTGACCAATTTTTGAACTTGCTCCATATCCGCCTTCTCCGGCAATTTCGGAATTTTGAAAATTTATCGTGCCGGGTTGCAATTCTAAATTGTCCTGCTGCAAATTTTGAACTGACGCCCCCGAGCTGCCGGCCTCGGGTTGAATGCACCCGTTATTAACGATATTCATCATCGGCCCTTCACCGAACAGAAGCCACAATATATTCACTTCGGGATATGCCTGATGTATCTGGCCTACTATTACGTCTGAAATCTTCTTGTTTCTACCGCCAAGTAGCTGGGAGAGGCTGGGGCGGGGGATACCGCACTTGTCGGCGAACTGAGAGTTTGTAACCCCCAGTGCCTGGATTAACCCTTTTAGACGAATTGCGACATTATCCTCTTCCATAGCACTATTTTCATTTATAAATACCGATTACAAAGGTAACATCAATTTTGTAAATTACCAAATAAAAATTAACAAATTTCATTATTTACATTCTTAAACGCGCATTATATAGCTTTAGTT
>DXXK01000046.1 GCA_019416425.1 Bacteroidales bacterium | reverse complement strand
ATTTTCCTTTTCAAGTCCAGCGAGGACCAGTCCGCCATTGGAGGAGATATCCGGGGCATTGAAATCCACCTTGATTTTCCTGTCCGGAAGTACATCTTCAAAAGAAAAAAGTGTTTTTTCTTGACTGATCTCTGGATTTGTAGTATCTTTGCACATAAGAACGCCTGTATTAAGTTTATTTTTAGCACTTTAAAGTTAATGCTTTTCTTGCACATATGCAAGAGAGGCGTTCTTTTTTTGTGGGTCTATGAATTATTCAGGATAAATACAACTTGAAGGCCGCGATTGGATATCAGGTTATGCCGTCAAGAAGTGTAGCTCTTGACATATACTATGAATACTCACATGATGAAAGTAAACAGGAATCGAATCTCTACATGCTTGACCGGTT
This sequence comes from Bacteroidales bacterium, assembly GCA_019416425.1. Classification (GTDB taxonomy): domain Bacteria; phylum Bacteroidota; class Bacteroidia; order Bacteroidales; family Muribaculaceae; genus Lepagella. The sequence continues at coordinate 3,507 of DXXK01000046.1, read as the reverse complement.
ATTTGGAGGTGTCGGGGAGAATGGGATTGGATGCCTGCCATCCTATCGGGAATATTTATCCACATTCAATCCGGCCCTGAGCTATGACAGCCGTAACACCGATGACCTGCATACATTATCGCCGACATTGCAAATACGTTCGGGACAGTTAAGAATGGAAATCAAGGGCGATGTATGTGTCGAAAGGCAACATATAGATTATCTGCGTAATGGCCGACGGTATTTGATGAGCAGAACTAAGTTCAGGCCTGGCGATATGGGCCTGACATTGAAATTCCCGATGGATAAATCCGGCAATTTCAGGAGTCAGTTCCGCTATGAGCTAACTTCGAAATCTCCGGCGCTTGTCAATATGATAGATGTAATTGACGAGCGCGACCCGATGAATGGATTCATCGGAAACACCAATCTGAGGAATTCATACATCCATAAATTTAGATATGTCATAGACGTCCGTAATTCAAGGGGAACTGTATCTCAGAATTATGTTGTTTCATCCAATATCTATGATAATCTACTGTCGGTAGGATATGACTACAACACTGTTTCGGGAGTCAAGACATCATGGGTGCAGAATATCAACGGAAACTTGGATATAAATGCCACCCAGCTGTTGCATGTGGAAATTGGAAAGATGCGCCGATTCTTCTTCGAGAACGCCACACGACTATATTACGTGCGGTCAGTGGACCGTCTGAGTGAGAACCGAGGCGAAATGTTTGAGAATAAGATCAACACCTACGGAGCAAGCGAAGAATTGAAGTTCGGATATAATAATTCCGGAAATAAGGCAGAGGTTTTCTTTAAATGTGACTTGCGGCATTACGGCGGAAGCCATCAAGGATTCAAGGAGTTCAATGCAGGGGATTTCAACTATGGTTTGCGTGGAATAGTCAGGCTGCCGGCTAATTTCCAGATATCTACGGATTTTACCGTCTATTCAAGAAGAGGCTATTCCGATGCGAAACTCAACACGGATAATTTTGTATGGAATGCTCGGCTGAGTTATTCCATTCCGAAAGTCGGTCTGACTCTGATGGCTGATGGATTTGATATACTGCATAACCTGAGCAGCATAACCTACAGTATCAATGCACAGGCCCGGACGGAAACCTATCATACAGTCATTCCACGATACTTCCTGTTTCATATTCAGTGGATATTCAACAATAAGCCGAAAAGAGGCGTCGAATGATGGAGAGTGTACGGAATCGGACGGTGGCGCTACGGGTAAATTACAGATAATCAATGATGTTTGATTTGTGCGAAGAATTATGGTATCTTTACCTAAGAAAGAAAAAATAAGACATCAATGGAAGATGGGAGGCCGCGGCGGAGTGATTCCGGTGCGGCTTCGCCATACCATAAATGAAGTTTTTTTTGAATTTTTATGGCGATAAATTTTGTGGTTTCGAAAATTTGATATAACTTTGCAACGCAAAAGGGCCAAGGCACCGCGGTCCGACGGCAAATTAAAAATGGGGCATTAGCTCATCTGGCTAGAGCGTTTGACTGGCAGTCAAGAGGTGACGAGTTCGAGTCTCGTATGCTCCACAAAAGTTTAAAAACTTGAAACATTTAAAAGACCGTCAAGTTTCAACTTGACGGTCTTTTGTTATATAGATATCCCTCATATTTGTCATTCATGGAACCTCTCACTCGCTTCATAGAACAAAACTTTGGTTTGTCATTCCTGGTTGGAGTGATTGTTGTGGGTGCGGTCGTCAGTGGGATAGTTTGGCTTACCATCTGGGCAGTAAAGCTGACGTACAAGCATAAGGAGACAACTAAGCGTCTGGAGGATTTGCCATGTTCTCATCATTCCACTAAGATAGAGAAGCATGATGAACAGTTTGCTGACTCAAAAGCAGCGATAAGCCGAATGGAAGGTCAACTTGACTTGCTGGTAAAGTCATTGGTGTTGAACCAGAACAAGCAGATTGAACGTGCGGCCGCCGATTTCAGTGGCAAACATAGCCCTCGTCAGTTGAACAGTAATGGTCTTGAACTCCTCAAAGACAGTGGCGCCGACTCTTTCTTGAAGGCCAATATGGATTTCTTCATCAAGAAGATAGAAGTCCTCGCACCTAAAACCGCATATGATGTGGAAGATATTGCACCGGCGGTTCTGCTTGCTGAGTCGAACGACGATAGGTTCATCCCACTAAAAAGCTGGATATATAACGCTCCAGCCAGAGAATTGAGAAATGAGGACGGAACGACAAAAATGCAGGTGGTAAGTCTGGGTGATATTATATTTGTAATGTCCCTCCCTTTAAGAGACAGATATCTTGAACTTCATCCTGAAATCGTTAAGTAATTGTAGAGAATAAACGAAGAGCGGCTCTCTAAAGTGGGTTGCTCTTTACAAATACAATACGGGGACGCACGGTTTGTGCGTCCCCGTATTGTATAGATCAGTAGGATTCTGACTTGTTGGGGAAGTCAGCGCTCTTGACGTCATCGACGTAGTGGCCGATGGCCTGGTTCATCACCTCGGCCAGATTGGCGTAACGGCGCAGGAAACGGGGTGAGAAACCCTGGTTGATACCCAGCATGTCATGCATCACCAGCACCTGTCCATCAGCGGGACCGGCGCCGATTCCGATTACCGGAATAGTCAGCTCCTTGGCGACCCGCTCGGTCAGAGCCGCTGGAATCTTTTCCAGCACGATGGCGAAGCAGCCGATTTCCTCCAGCATCTTGGCGTCGCTGACCAGTTTCTCGGCCTCGGCTTCCTCCTTGGCGCGCACGTTATACGTGCCGAACTTGTTGATGCTCTGCGGAGTCAGACCTAAGTGTCCCATAACCGGAATACCGGCGCACAGTATGCGCTCGATGGACTCGCGGATCTCCGCGCCTCCCTCCATTTTCACCGCTTCGGCATGGCTCTCCTTCATGATGCGTATGGCGGATGCCAGCGCCTCCTTGCTGTTGCCCTGGTATGTGCCGAACGGCATGTCCACCACAACCAGCGCACGGTTGGTGCCCTTGATGACGGACTTGGCATGATAGATCATCTGGTCCAGGGTAATCGGCAATGTGGTGACATTACCGGCCATGACATTGCTGGCGGAGTCGCCCACCAGAATCACATCGATGCCTGCGGCGTCGACAATCTTGGCCGAAGAGTAATCGTATGCGGTCAGCATGGCTATCTTTTCGCCTCGCTGCTTCATCTCCGTCAGCCGGCGTGTCGTTACTTTCCTTGCGCTCGAGGTATTGGCTACCGGAGCTCCCTCAATCTGTGTTGACATTTCAAACAACTTTCTTTGATTAAACCGTGCAAAATTAGCAAAAAGCTTTTGTATAAGCAAATCATAGCGGGTCAACGGGCAAAGGTCATGGGAGTCTCCCGAGCCTGAACAAAGGCTAAGTGTGGAAGCGTACGGTATGCAAGAGGAAATAAAAGATGGATTTTATGGATTGTAAAGGTGCAATTATTGTCAGGATAGTTAAATTAGGCATTATACGTATTGTATTGATATTCATCAATATACGATGTGA
>DXXK01000045.1 GCA_019416425.1 Bacteroidales bacterium | reverse complement strand
CGTAAGGGCAGGCGTGGGACATGCATATTCCAACCGGTGTGGGGCTGTTGTCTTATCGATGCCTGAGGTAAGCCAAGACCTGAACGACCGATAAGACAGAAGTACGATCCTCACACCTTTCTTGTATACTTACACCAGCATCCCAGGTGGGTCGGGGATGCGCAATAAACTCAACCAACACACGAAAAGTTCAACAACAATAATAAAAACCTTAAAAATCAAGCGAATGAAGAAACTTGTTTATTTGGCTTGCATGCTCCTGTTGCTGACGGGAGTATCGTCGTGCGGACAGGACGGTCCGCTGTCCAAGTCATCGGCCAAGAAGGCCCTGGAACGTGAGGCGATGTTTGCCAAGGATTCCCATGTGGCACAGTTCGAGACCGGATTTTATGAAGCAGGTCCAGAGGTGATGAACCAACTGGCCAAGCTGAAAGCCGCCGGTGTGATCGAGTATTCCGCCGAGGGCGTCATGGAGATTGTCAAGGACCGCAAATGGGTTCCCAGTTACAGTTACTTCTACGGTATGCGTTACCAGAACGGTGGACATTATTCCTATACGGACCGTGAGGTTCCTCACGTGTTCGTGACCGTGAGCCTGACCGAGGAAGGCAAGAAATACGTGATCGAAAAGCCGACCGAGATGCGTAAGGATTATGCGGCGTTGCTGAAACATAACGAGGATTACAAGGAGAATCTTCCGGACTTCATGAAGGCGACGGACAATACATACAGCAAGTTGACCGGTGAGCCTGTCAAGGAAACCGAGGAGGTGGAGGCTGCAGTCGAGGAAGCCGCGGAAGCCGCGGAGAGCGACACAGTAGTAGTGGCCGAGGAAGTCGAAGAGGTGGTTGCAGAAGAACCTGCGGCCGAAGAGCCTGCAATTGATCCGACCGATAAGAACGCCAAGTACAAGAGCATGCAGGCGCGTGTCAAGAGCGAGACGGTGAAAGTCCTGCTGGGCCGTTACAAGATTGTGAAGATACTTGATGTACGCTGCACGGAGGATATGTACAAGGCCGGCGAGGGCACCTGCACGGTTGTATATACCTTCACGGATGTAACGCCGTTCGGGTATGTCCTTAGCGACGAGAAGCCTGATTATTATCAGGTGCATGACTGCTCTTTCCGCCTCTATCAGGACAACGGCTGGACCCTTCAGACAGGTTCGGATAAATAAATAGCACGGAAATGGATAATATATCTACACCCTGGGAACGTGCCGGCAACCCAATGTACCGTCCATACGATGGCCAGTACTCCACCATTCCGGCGGCTAAGATCATGATCGGTGTCGCCGTGGCAGGCGCCCTGGCATATTTACTCGTAATGTATTGCAGATGGATACCGTTTCCATTCAAGGAGGGCGGATTGACCGGAAAGGAGTTCTCGGATTTTGTCGGAGAGAACCGGGGTATGTTCCGGAGTACCGGTGAGTTTGGTCGCGGGATAGTGGAATCTATCCTGGCGGTTATGTATTTTATTGGGTTGCCGAAGGTCATTGCCATAGGAGCCATAATCTCACTGATCCCGCTGTTTGCCAAATGGCGAGTGATAAGTCTGGTATATTTGATGCTTTTCACTTTAGTGATTATCATCGGTTGCGCATCCTTCCTGTCTGAAGCTTCTGAGCTTCTTGGTGACTCGAACGTCTCCATCCCGGGAATAGTTGTGCTAAACTCGGTTCTGATATTCGCCTGTATCGTTGGGATTATAACGGCAATCGTGACTCTATACAAGAGATATAATACTGATAGGACTGTAAATCTATAGCTCTACAGTCCGTACTGGATATGGCAGGCGGCTCCGGAGACGGAGCCGCCCGTTTGTTGGAAAACACTGAAAATCGGATTGGTTATGATGATTGTCAAGGAAATTTGTTAACTTTGTAGAGTAAATCAGAAAAAGTTTCAGAAGATGATAAAGTATCCCATCGGAGTTCAGAGTTTCCAAAAGATCAGGGAAGAAGGTTATGTTTATGTGGACAAGACGGCCTATATACATGAGCTGGTCAACAGAGGTGCTTTCTATTTACTGAGCCGCCCGCGGCGCTTTGGCAAAAGTCTGCTGATATCCACTTTGGAGCATTATTTCCGAGGCAATCGCGAACTGTTCAGGGGTTTGGATATTGACAGGCTTGAACCAGGCGAATGGACCAGCCATGTCGTGCTGCATCTGGACCTGTCGCGGGCAAGCTATCAGAAGCACGGCGACCTGACGGCATTCCTGGGCAAAGCTGTCGGAGAATGGGAGGAAGAGTACACCACACCTTATGCGGAATACTCCCCAGACTGGCGTTTCGACAAGGTCATCAGGGATATCTATAAAAAGACGGGACGTCAAGTGGTTGTACTTGTAGACGAATACGACAGTCCTATAGTCGATGTCTACGGCAATCCGGACCTTGAGGCTGCGAACCGCAGGACGCTTCATGATTTCTACCGCGTGATGAAGGCCAATTCGGACTATCTGAAGTTTGTCTTTCTGACAGGTGTCGGCAAGCTGGGTCAGATCAATGTGTTCAGCGGTCTCAACAATCTGCAGGACATCTCGTTGGAATCAAAATATTCCGCTATCTGCGGCGTAACCACAGATGAATTATTGAGTTATTTCCACAAGGGTATCGAAGAGTTGGCCGATGAGATGGATATGGATTTCGACAGTGCCGTTCAGAAATTAAAGGATCAGTATGATGGTTATCATTTCTCGAAGAAACTTATAGACATCTACAATCCGTATAGTCTTGTCAAGGCTTTGAATTCGCGGGATATCAGCGACTATTGGTTCCAGTCCGGCACACCGACATCATTGATTGATAAATATATCAAGAACAGCTGGGAGGTCAAAGATCTTGAGGGTTCCACGGTATCGCAATCGTCGATGGAAAGCGGCGATGTCCTCGGGGATAATCTGGAGCTGACCTGCTATTATACAGGTTACCTCACAATAAAGGGTTATGATTCGAAATATAAGGAGTTTACCCTCGGATATCCTAATGCTGAAGTTCGCAATGGATTCTTTAATTGCCTTTTGCAGAAAGTGCAGAAATGGAACAAGGGAGATGCGGACAATTTCATAATATCGTTAAGAAAGCTGATTGACAGGGACGATATCGAAGGGTTCCTGCATGAGCTTCAGTCATTTCTTGCCGGAATTCCGTATATGAACAACACCAACACCGAGCCGCAATGGCAGAAGGATATCCTGATCATAGCGCGGCTGGTAGGTATGAATGTCGATGTGGAGCGGAGGACATCCCGTGGCAGGATGGATATGGTGCTTGAGGGTTCTAAATCCATCTACATCATCGAGTTTAAGTATGGCGGCACACCGGAGGAGGCGTTGGCTCAGATCAACGAGAAGGAGTATGCCTTTCCGTTTGAGAACACCCTGAATCCAAAACCAGTCGTAAAGGTGGGTGTAAACATCTCGCCCGAAACCCGCAACATCGACGGCTGGATTATAGAGAAATAATGTCGAGCTGGGAAATCCAAGGCGAAGTGTGAAAATTAAATTTGCGGGAATCGAAAATTTAGATTAATTTTGTGGCGGAGCGGAATGTCGGCGGAGGCCGGCGCCGTTTCGACAATACGGACAGAGGGGCTGAGAAGCGATTTTTGTGCATGAGACAGCCCCGAAGGTGTTATTGAAGTTCCAATCCCAGTCGTTCGAACTTGGCCGTAAGAATCAGGCATTGGGTAGCGAAGGACAATAGCAC
>DXXK01000044.1 GCA_019416425.1 Bacteroidales bacterium | reverse complement strand
GTTATATACTGTGCACGGGGGTCATATCCCGTTGCTTCAATGTATAAACAATTTACATGCTAAATCAGATTATAATTAACTCAAAAAAAATTAAATTTACATAACGTTCTGTTAATTTGGGAAATAGAAATTGCCTGGAATTGTGTTTCAGGCAATGACAAAATTGACAAATACGTCACACCATGATGCGTCAGCGACTGCCCAGATCATCGTACAGTTTCTGCAGATAGGCCTTGGCCATGTCGGTCAGACGCAGAGTGTCTCCTCTGAGAGTCACCACTTTACCCGATTTGTTGTCGTGCATCAACATGCCGTAGGGAGTGGCGATGCCCATTGCTTCCGGCACCGAGAAGTATGCGAACTCAGGAGCTCCGGGGTCCAATATATCCTTGCTGAAAGTGAACTGACCGTGTGGAATCCCCATTTGCGCCAGCAGGGTAGCAGCCAGATCGTGTTGCGAGGCATAGGTGTCGATTCGCATAGGACGGCGAATCACGCCGCCGGTCATTATCAACGGTATGCGGTAACGCCACTCGGCGTTGTTGTCGATCTCGGCGGGATATGCCCCTAAGTGGTCGGGAACCAGTATGACCAGCGTGTTGTTCCATCGGGGCGTCTTTCTCAGCTCGCGGATGAAGCCGCCGACACAGCTGTCGGTATAGGCGAATGCGTTGAGCCGTTCATTCTTGAGACGGCTGTAAGGCACCTCGAATGGCTCGTGGCTGCTGCTGGTCTGGATGATCCGCAGCATCGGCCCCTTGTCGGGAGTCTTGAGATCCTCCAGGACTTTCCAGAACAAGGCATGGTCCGGTGCTCCCCACTTGCTGATTTTCTCCGAGATGGGGAAATCGGCATCGCTGACTATTCGCTGGAATCCGCATGATACAAGGTAGGAACGCATGTTGGTGAAGTCTGCATCGCCGCCGTAGAAATACTCGGCATTGTATCCGGCATCGCGGAGCGAACGCGGTATGGATGGGAGATTCTGCGTCTTGCGCGGATACTTCATGATGCTGTTGGTGGGCTGTGAGGGGTAGCCGCTGATTATCGACACCAGTCCACGGTCCGTGCGGAAGCTGTCGGCATAGAAATTGGTGAACAGGATGCCCTGACGCGCTATGGAGTCCAGATTGGGTGCTACCTTCTCGTTACCGCCGGTCTCAGCCATGAGGAGATTCGAGAAGCCCTCCATGATGATGAACATAACGTTGGGCCGCTGAATGGTGAAGAGGCTTGTGGAATCTGTATGGGCAATCTGCTCTGTCCTGATCATAGTGGCGAAAATCCTTTCGGCCTCGGCGCCCCCCATAAAGCGGTACTGGCTGGCGAAGTTCTTGTTGCGCGAGGCACTCTCCAGCAACGTGAAGGCCGGATTGAGCGCGGCCTGGTTCAGTTGCGGGTTCTCGCTGAAGTAGACCTTGCCGGTGTTCATGGTGGATACAGTCACCCCGCCACGGATAGGAATGAACAGCAATCCGGTCAGCAGGAAGCAGACGATGCCTGTGGCTGTTTTGGATCTTGGAGCTGAGAACTTAATACGCGTTAGGGGATAGAACGCTATATATATAAGGAGAGCATATGCGATGATAGCGGCTATGCCTCCAGCCATCATCCATCCGGTCATTGAGGCAATCGCATCCTTGGGACCCGTCATGAAGTAAAATATGGGAGTGACGTCCAGGCGGAAGCCCCAATACTCATATAACCCCATGTCCACAATGAAGATCAGTGAGAGCAGAAATGCGGCGATACCGAAATATATGCGGAGGGCTATAGCTGTCCAGCGTCCCGGCATCCATGTGGATATCATGCATACCAATGCCGGGATGGCAGTCATGTATCAGGCGATGGACAGGTCAAGCGGCATCCCGTGGCGAATCACGCTGAACCAGTCGCCAACGGCAGCGTCCGGGAACCGGGCATGGTAGAACCACATGAACAGCGGATGCTGCAGTATGAACAGCAGCAGAAAGATGGCGAATACCGCCACTATAGCAATTACTCTTTGTTTCATTCTATGGACCGAACCTTTTGTGCCGGCTATTCATTTTACGGATATGAAGTTGTTTTATTACGCTTATTTTGTCAATCCGTAATAAAGTTGTAAATTTGTAGGGAAATATAACCAATAGTATGAAAAAAGTTACCATATTGACGATGTTGCTAGTTCTGCTGGCAATGATGGGTTGCCGACGTTCTGAATCGAACGGGAAGATCGATGGATTCTGGCGTGTCGCAAGCATAGAGACGCGTTCGGACGGCAATGTCAAGGAAGTAGGCAATCTCTATATCGGTGTCCAGCTGGAGCTGTTCCAGCTTAAGAACGCCGGAGTGACAGGTGTCATGAACTATGAAAAGAACAGCGATGTTCTGGTAGTGGACTTCAAGAATCCCAATCCGGTGCCGATGTCGGCATTGAACAGCTACGGTATATATGAGAACCCGGTGACCTTCGATGTGAAATTCACACGCCACAACGAGATGCTGCTGACCACCAAGGAAACAATCATAACCTGTCACAGATATTGATGAACTGACGTTATGAATATAGATGCACTCATGGCATGGGTGCATCTGTCAGTTTTGTCACACTGTGGCGCATAGTAAATAATTGAAACAACTTTAATAACAACATAATGGAATTCAAACCTATATTGATTGGTCTGGCATTGGCGGCCGGTACAGGCCTGGCAATTGCCGATACGCCGTTATGGCTACGTAATCCCGACATCTCGCCCGACGGCAAGACCGTTGCGTTCACCTACAAGGGCGATATCTACACTGTGCCGGTGACAGGCGGCATGGCCCGGCAGCTGACAACCAACCCGTACTACGACACCAATCCGAAATGGAGTCCGGACGGCAAGACCATAGCCTTCCAGAGTACGCGAAACGACGACAACAACGACATCTACATCATTCCATCCTCAGGTGGTACACCCCGGCGTGTCACAACCAACACCCGTGGCGAGACGGTTCTGGCATGGAAGAACGACAGCACACTGCTGTTCTTCACCTCCCAGATGGGCAGTCCCAAGTCCATGGCGCATCCCCGCGTAGGTCAGGTGTATACGGTAAATCCCTTCAACCCTCAGCGTCCCAAGCTGTATGCCCATATCAATGTCGGCGCCGCCGATTTCGACAGCAAGGGCCGCATGGTATATCAGGACCGCAAGGGCCTGGAGAACGTGTTCCGCAAGCACGAGCGCTCGTCGGGCACCAACGACATCTGGATCAAGGACCGTGACAAGTACACCAAACTGACTGATTTCAACGGCCATGACAGCAACCCCGTATGGAACGGCGACGGAACCATTACATACGTCAGCGAGCAGGACGGCACTCTGAACGTCTGGACCATGGACGACAAGGGAGGCAACAAGAAGCAGCTGACCAAGTTCCAGAACCATCCTGTGCGTTCGCTGTCGCGATCCGACAACGGCATGATGGCCTTCAGCTGGAACGGAGAGCTCTATACGCTGAAGCCCGGAGGCGAGCCTCAGAAGATAAACGTCGGCATCATCAGCGATGACTATGATGCCGATTTGCAGAAGAAACTGCTGACATCGGGCGCGACGTATATGGTACCTTCGCCCGACGGTAAGGAGGTGGCCTTCATAGCCCGCGGAGATGTTTACGTCACTTCGGTCAAGTACAAGACCACCAAGCAAATCACCAATACACCCGGTCAAGAGCGTATCGTAAGCTTCAGCCCGGATGGGAAGTCTCTGGTCTACGACGGCGAGCGTGACGGCCAGTGGAAGATCTATCTGGCCAAAATCAAGAATCCCGACGAGAAGGATTTCACGCATTCAACGGACATTGTCGAGGAGGTGCTGTACGCACCGGCCAGCGGCAAGCCTGCCCAGCAGCCGACGTTCAGTCCCGACGGCAAGAAGGTTGCGTTCCTGGAGGACCGCACGGCACTCCGCGTGATCGACCTGAAGGGCAAAGAGGTGACCACGGCCCTGGACGGCAAATACAACTACAGCTACAGTGACGGCGACGTGGCGTTCACCTGGTCGCCCGACAGCAAATGGTTCCTGACATCATACATCGGAGTGGGCGGCTGGAACAACACCGATATCGCGTTGGTCAAGGCCGACGGCAGCGAGGTTGTGGACCTGACCGAAAGCGGCTACAGCGACGACAATCCCCGCTGGGCCATGGATGGACGCGCCATCACGTACGAGACGGGACGTTACGGTATGAAGAGCCACGGCAGCTGGGGAGAACAGACCGATGTCGTGGTGATGATGCTGAACGGCGACGCCTGGGACGAGTTCAACCGTACCGAGGAGGAGGCCGAGCTGGCTAAGGAGGAAAAGGAAGAAGCCGGCAAGGACAAGGATAAAGAGAAGGACGGCAAAAAGGATAAGAAATCGGGCAAGGATAAGAAGACTGACAAGAAGGACGAGGTCAAGCCTCTGGAATTCGATCTTGAGAACCGTCAGTACCGCACGCGGCGTCTGACCGATCTGTCGGGATTCATGGGTGACTATTGGCTGAACAACGACGGCACCAAGCTGTACTATGTGATGCTGAACGCCGACGGAGACTACAACCTGATGGAACGCGACATCCGCGAGGACGAGACCAAGGTGCTGGTTGCGGACATGTCCGGAGGATTCGAGCCTGACAAGAAGGGCGAGAACCTGTTCGTGACATCCAGCGACGGTCTGTTCAAGATTTCGCTGGATGACGGCAAGAAGGAAGCGATCGAGTTCGAGGCTCCTTACGACCGTCATCCCAGCCAGGAGCGCGAGTATATCTACAAGCACATGCTGAGCCAGGTCAAGGACAAGTTCTACGACAAGAACTTGCATGGCGTCGACTGGGACATGTACGGTGAGAACTATGCACGTTTCCTTCCGTATATCAACAATAATTTCGACTTCAGCGAGATGCTGAGCGAGATCCTTGGCGAGCTGAATGCCAGCCATACCGGCAGCGGCTACCGTGCGCCGGGTGCCACCTGGAGCACGGCCAATCTCGGGGCGTTCTTCGACGAGTCGTACGACGGCGAGGGCCTGAAAATTGTGGAGATACTGCCGCGCGGTCCGTTGTCGGCCAAGAAGAACAATGTCCGTCCCGGCGACATCATCATGGCTATCGACGGCGTGAAGATCGCACCGAACGCCGATGTCAACGAGATGCTGGAGCGCAAGTCGGGCCGCAACGTGCGCCTGACCATGAAGCGTGCCGACGGCAAGACCGATGACATAACAGTGAAGCCAGTATCCGGCGTCTCGAATCTGTTGTATCAGCGTTGGGTGGAGCGTAACGAGAAGCTGGTTGACTCACTGTCCAACGGCCGCATCGGTTATGTTCACATCGAGGGGATGAACTCGCCCTCGTTCCGCGAGGTCTACAGCAAACTGCTGGGCAAGTATCGCAACCGCGAGGCTGTTGTGGTCGATACCCGTTGGAACGGCGGCGGCTGGCTGCACAATGACATAGCGTTGCTGCTGAGCGGCAAGAAGTATGTCGACTACTCGCCGCGCGGCCAGTATGTAGGTTCCGATCCATTCTCGCAGTGGACCAAGCCGTCGGTAATGCTGGTGAACGAGGCCAACTATTCCGATGCGCACGGCACACCCTACACCTATCAGACGCTGAAGATAGGTGATATTGTCGGTGCACCGATTCCCGGCACCATGACGGCGGTATGGTGGGAGACACAGGTGGATCCGTCGATCTATTTCGGTATCCCGCAGGTGACATCGCTGGACCGCAACGGCAAGGCGCTGGAGAACCAGCAGCTGAACCCCGACGTGCTGATCTACAACAATCCCGGTGACGTGGAGAACGGTCACGATGCCCAGATCGAGGGTGCCGTGAAGCATCTGCTGAAGAAACTTGACAAGTAAATCCAAGAGATTTAGTGATATATCGCCCGGATGTTCCAGTGAACTTCCGGGCGTTTTTAATATCGGGGCAGTTTATTCGTTATATGGATTATGAAGGCAACAATACAATTCGCTACGGAGAAGTTCAGGGAGTTCAACCGACTGATGTTCGAGGGTAAGCTGCCCGAAGTGCCTATCCTGATGAGTGATTCCCGCCGTGCGCTGGGAATGCTGAAATATGAGCGTAAACGCAACATGCTGGGACAGATGGTCTGCAGCAATTTCAGGATATATATCAGCCGACGCTACGACCTGCAGCAGGATGAGGTGGAGGATACCTTGATCCATGAGATGATCCATCTGTACATAGCCTATAATGACCTGAAGGATACCTCGCAGCATGGCGACAGGTTCAAGCATCACCTGAACCTGATCAACCGTAAGTTCAACCGTAACATAACCGTCTCCAACAAGGATAAATCGATAAACGACACTGACAGCCATCCATGCGCGCATTATATATGCGAGACGCTATGGCAGGATGGCAAGCGGTATATAACCTGCTGTGCCCGCACGCGCATATTCGATGTCAACGAACAGGCCTTAGAGCACCCCGGTTGCATGTCCATCCGGTGGTGGTTTACGTTGAATCCCTACTTTAACCGCTATCCCAAATGTCTTAAATTGAAGCTCTATCGCATAAGCGACGAGGACTATTCCGCCCACATCGCCATAGCCACGGAATGTGTGTGCTCCAATGATCGGTTCCAACCCAAAAGGATGTAGACGAAGTCGTCAAAACTAATCTACGTTTTATAAATATTCCTAAGAAGTTTAAATGACAACCTTTAGCTCGGCGACAATGTAGTCAATCGTAATAAATCTTACCATATAAATAAATTCAGACAACTTCAATGTTAAAAAACGCGGGATGCTATTGCTATATGGAGTATTTATATTAAATTTGCATTTATTAGCAATAGGTTTTATTGACAAGGCCATCTATTGATTAGGAGTTGAGATTCTACATATTGCTTTTGACTTTTGCTTTAATAATAACTAACACACAATAATATGCATGAAATAACTGGAGTATTGTCATTCCTCTCGTTCATGGCCTTTGTGGCAGGAGTCCTCGGACTGATCCTGTTCTTTAAGATATGGGGAATGACCAACGATGTAAAGAAGATCCTGGACCTTCTCGCAAACAAGCAGTACGACATGTCGCCGCGACAGAATTATCAGGGTTATGATATGTCTCGGCGCCAGAATCCCGTTACGGACAACGGGATTGGGCAGAATCCATGTATAATGATGAAGGGTGACACACTGAACACCAACAACGGAGTCTTCTACTACACAGGTGTCTATAACGGCAAGCATATGCTGTACCCGGCCGATCAGAACACCGAGAATGTCATATGGCATGTTGAGGGAGTCTGCAAGGATGCTTACGGCAAACCCTATCTGGGCCTAAGCGACATGGAACTGCAGCGTCTGGTCGATAAGTATAAGAAATAATTGCCTGGCATCTGTCCGTAGGGCCAGCCGGAGAATTTTATTAATCGTACTAAACAAAACTGAGATGCGGGTTGCATGCATTAAGGAAGCTATCCGACGAGCAGAGGAAAGTCTTGCTATGCCTGTTGATCTATACTATAGAATGTTGCTTATATGTTAATGTCATGATGTATTCAATGCATTGAGAGCATCTCGTGATGAATGGTGCCAAATGTGGAATATTATCTACGGGGATAAAAAAGGGTTGAATCGGAAGATTCAACCCTAAGTTGCCTTGGAAAGACTCGAACTCTCACAAACGGAACCAGAATCCGGTGTGCTACCATTACACCACAAGGCAATGTCTCGTGCTGTTTGACGATGCAAAATTAGTGCTTTTTTTGATTCTGAACAATTTTTTTGACAAAAAAATTTATACTTTTTTTACAAGAAAACATAAGAGCCAATAAGTCAGGATTTAGGAGAACATAAGGACATAAGTTTTCACAAGGGAGCTACGCAGAATTCAGACATAAAAGGACATGGAGCTGAACTCGACATTAGGTGTGACTGTGTTGCAGTCAGGCAGTACGCGCGAGATTAATCTCGCTACCACAACCGGTCTGGTGAAATACCAACGATGGCATAATAATGGAGAGTAAATGGGATAGAGGGAGACGGGATACTGAAAGTGATATGGACGGGGAAATAAAAATTGGGAAATTAGGAGGAGAGATTGTTGAGGAATACAAAAAAATTGTTAATTTTGTAGCTTGAAATCAAAGAAGTCGTTTGGCATTATTTTAAAGTGCTATAGGTCAAACCGCTTCGATGGGAATTAAGCCGCCAAGAATTTAATAAGAATGAGAACCGGGAAATGGTATAACATATCGCTTGCGATTATGGTTACGGTGATGTTGGCATCGTGCCACACATCGCGTAAGGTAAGCCACGATGACAACAAACATCGGGAAATCGGGGTTATCCATCCCGGCAAAGGCAAAGGATTGCAGCAGATGATAGTAGACGAGGCGTTGACATGGGTCGGCACTCCATATAAGTATGCTGCGCAGCAAAAAGGGGAGGGAACCGACTGCTCGGGAATGGTGATGCGCGTTTACGATGATGTGGCAGGACGCAAGCTGCCGCGCAATTCGGCAAAACAGGCTGAATACTGCCATGCCGTAGAAGCTGGTGACGTGAAGTTAGGAGACCTGGTGTTCTTTGCTACGGGCAAGGACAAGGAACGGGTATCACATGTGGGAATTGTGGTGGATGATACACACTTTGTCCATGCATCCAGCAGCAAAGGTGTCGTGGTATCGGATATGTACAGTCCATATTATGTAAGGACATTCAGAATGTTCGGCCGTGTGCCGGAGGAAAACAAGGATTTGGCTGGTAACAATCATGAAGGTAAGTAGAGGATTCGATTTCTTAAAGGAGCATTTTTTCAGCCCCTTGATTGCGGGCATCCTGATCGGCATAGCGGGAACTGTCTATCTTAATGTCGGGGGAGTGACCGGCGCTGTCCTGTTCGGTTTCGGCCTGATGAGTGTTGTGGCCTGGAAGATCAACCTGTTTACCGGCAAGAGCGGTTTCTGGAGCGGACGCATGATCTGGCGTCTGATTCCGGTGTTGCTGTTCAATATCCTTGGAGTCGCCATCGTGGCGTTGCTTACTATGAAACCTGAGACGGCCGAGGCTACCCTTGCTATAACTGGCAAACGAGTGATAACGTCCATTGACAAACTGTTCCTGATGTCGTGCTGCTGCGGATTCATCATGACGACTGCGGTGAAGTTCGGCCGCGAGGGCAACTGGTGGCCACTTCTGTTCGGGGTGCCGACATTTATCCTGTGCGGATTTCCGCACTGCGTAGCTGATATCTATTACTGGACCGTAGCTTTGGTCAATGGCGCTGATTTCTGGAATATCCTACCGATCTATCTGGTAACGGTAGCCGGCAACTATGCAGGATGTAATCTGCCGCGACTCATCCCCGGATTCATCGGGGATCGGCCACAGGCCAGAGTCTCAACCCCAGACTGAACGAGCACCAGCATGTCGTAAATCACATCTCTTGAATCCCGATCAGCGGGTCAATGCATGACCCAAATGTGCCAGCAGCAAGCCAAGTGCAAACGAGATAACTGCATAGAGGAACAGTATCCAGAAGCGGGACTCGTTGAACAGCAGATAGTTTTCGTGCGCAAATGTGGAGAATGTGGTGAAGCCTCCGCAGAATCCAGTGATGAGCAACGCACGCATCTGAGGAGCCAGGTCAACTCCACGGTCAATCAGTCCGAATAGAATCCCGATTACAAAGCAACCGATCATATTGACGGCAAATGTACCCCATGGGAAATCCCCTGATATGTTGTCGGCAATCAGCTTACTCAGCAGAAAGCGGCAACCGCCTCCCGCCGCGCTACCAAGCATGACCCATAATAGATTCAACCACATACACATAAAATATAAAACGCTGTAAATCGAGATTTACAGCGTTCAGGGCGGAGCAAGCGGGATTCGAACCCGCGATACCCTTTCGGGGTATACAGACTTTCCAGGTCTGCCTCTTCAGCCACTCGAGCATCGCTCCTTCGTTTTCCGAGTACAAAGTTAGCAATTTTTACCGACATGACAATAAAAATCGGGATATTTTTATTAAAAAAGAAGAAATTCCTAAATATAGTGCAACAAAACACCCGGCCTGTTTTCAGGCCGGGTGTAATTTCTGAGGCTTATTCTGAAGTTTACTTATTCACCTGGTATTTATTCCAACCATCCTTGAGGTAAGCCACAGTCTGCTCGGCGGCGGCGACACCTGCGTTGAAGTTTGCCTCGGCAGTCTGGGCGCCCATCTTTTTGGGCGTGAAGAATACGCGGGCTGCGAAACACTTCTCAAACTCCTCGGCGTTATCAGGCTTGATGTCCGAGACGTAACGGATGTCGGGGCGCTCCTGCAGGGCCTTGATCAGTCCTGGCTCATCGATTACCTCCTTACGGGCGGTATTGATCAGGACGGCATTCTTGGGCATCATCATCACCAGATCGTAACCGATGGAGCCCTTGGTCTCCTTGGTGGCGGGGATGTGCAGCGATACGAAATCGTTCTGGCTGAACAGTTCCTCGGGGGTATGAAGAGGCTTGACTCCTTCGCCCTCCATCATAACGTCGGGAACGAACTTGTCCAGCGCGGAAACCTGCATCATGAAGCCCTTGGCAATGCGGGCTACGTTGCGGCCCACCTGCCCGAAGGCATAAAGGCCCAGACGCTTTCCCTTGAGCTCGGAACCGGACTTGCCGTTGTACTGATTGCGGCACATCATGATAATCATGCCGAACACCAGCTCGGCCACAGCGTTTGAGTTCTGGCCAGGCGTGTTCATCACGCAGATGCCATGCTTGGTGGCGGCCTCCAGATCGATGTTGTCGTAACCTGCACCGGCGCGGACTATGACCTTCAGCTTCGGAGCGGCGTCCATTATATCGGCGGTGATCTTGTCACTGCGGACAATCAGGCCGTCGGCATCCTTGATGGCCTCCAGAAGGTCAGCGCGTGTTCCCTCCTCAACCACTTCCAGGTCGTTGCCGGAAGCGTTGACGGTGTTCTCGATAGCCTTGACAGCCGCGGGGGCGAAAGGCTTCTCGGTAAATACAAGTATCTTCATAGCATTCGGAGATTAATGTTTAGCCTCGAATTCTTTCATGCAGTCAACCAGCGCGATCACGCTGTTCTTGGGCAACGCGTTGTAGAGCGACGCGCGGAAGCCGCCGACCGAGCGGTGTCCCTTGATGCCGACCATACCCTTGCTTGTGGCGAAGTCCAGGAACTCCTTCTCCAGCTCGGCGTAGTCGGGCTTCATCACGAAGCATACGTTCATGATGGAGCGATCCTCCTCGGCCACGGTGCCGACGAACAGCTTGTTGCGGTCGATCTCATCGTACAGGATACGGGCCTTCTCGATGTCGCGCTTCTCCATCTCGGGAACGCCGCCCTGCTCCTTGTAGTAACGGAGCGTCATCAACGCGGAGTAGATGGGAAGTACCGGGGGAGTGTTGAACATGGAACCCTTCTTGATGTGGGTGCGGTAGTCCAGCATGGTGGGGATGGTACGGCTGACATGACCCAGGGCAGACTCCTTGACAATCGCGATGGTCACGCCCGAGGGTGCCAGGTTCTTCTGCGCGCCGGCGTAGATGATGTCATACTTGGATGCATCGAACAGACGGGAGAAGATATCGGACGACATGTCGCAGACCATGGGAACGGGGCTGTCGGGGTCCTTGCGGATCTCGGTACCGTAGATGGTGTTGTTGCTGGTATAGTGGAAGTAGTCGGCATCCGCGGGGATGGTGAAGTCCTTGGGGATGTAGTTGAACTTGGTGTCCTCGCTGCTGGCCACTACATCGACCTCGCCGAAGATGCGGGCCTCCTTGATTGCGTTTGTTGCCCATGTGCCGGTGTTGAGATAGGCGGCCTTCTTGTTGAGCAGGTTGAATGGAACCATGCAGAACTGCATGCTTGCGCCACCGCCCAGGAAGAGCACGTGGTAGCCCTCGGGAAGCTGGAGCAGTTCCTTGGTCAGTGCTACAGCCTCGTCCACGACGGCCTGGAACTCCTTGCTACGATGGGATACCTCGAGCAGTGACAGACCGGTGTCGGCGAAATTCAGAACGGCATCGGCCGTGTTCTGGATGGTGTACGGCGTCAGGATACTGGGTCCTGCGTAAAAGTTGTGTTTTTTCATGACTCCAACTGATTTAGGTGTATTAGTTTCTTGTTGCAAATATAGCTTAAATATTCAATTTGACAAAATAAAACCGCAACCGAATTATCGGCCGCGGTAATATTTTGGCAGTTATGTAGAAAAAAGACGTTACCAGATGATGACACGCTCCTCGACGGGGCGGAACATCTTGTCGCCAGCCTTGATGTTGAAAGCCTTGAAGAAGGGCTCCAGATTGCGCAGGGCCACGTTGACACGGTTCACGCCGAGGGAGTGGGGATCGGCGACAGTCAGGTTGCGGGCCTCCTCGTCACGGATGTTCTGAGCCCAGAGGTTGGCGTAGTTCATGTAGAACACCTGCTCGGGATCGAAGCCGTCGATCTTGGCCTCGGGAACGGTAACGTCCACGCCCTTCTTCTTCTGGCTGTCGAGCCATGCGGTGTGGGCGATGCGGAGGCCGCCGTGGTCGGCGATGTTCTCACCCAGGGTGTACGCGCCGTTGGCCTTCAGGTCGGGGAAGATCTGAACGGCGCTGTACTGCTCTACAAGGCCGTTGGTCAGGTCCTTGAACTTCTTGGCATCCTCGGGAGTCCACCAGTTCACCATATTGCCCTCGAAGTCGAAGTTGCAGCCCTGGTCGTCGAAACCGTGAGTCAGCTCGTGGCCGATAACTACACCGATGCCGCCGTAGTTCTCGGCATCACTGGCCTGCGGATCGAAGAACGGAGCCTGTAGGATACCTGCGGGGAACACGATCTCGTTGGCCAGGGGATTGTAGTAAGCGTTGATGGTCTGCGGAGTCATGCCCCACTCGGTCTTGTCGACGGGCTTGCCCCACTTCTCCAGATAGCGGTCCTGAGCCCACATCTGGGCGTTGTGCATGTTCTCGAAATAGGAGAGGGCCGGATCGATCTCAAGCAGGGAGTAGTCCTTCCATTTGTCGGGATAGCCGATCTTGACGGTGATGTTGTTCAGCTTCTTCATGGCCTGAACCTTGGTGTCGTCGGACATCCATGTCAGGTTGATGATATGCTTGCCCAGGGCGGTACGCAGGTTCTCCACCAGGTTCTTCATATATTCCTTGGAGCTCTCGGGGAAGTATTTCTCGACATACAGCTCGCCGATACCCTCGCCCATCACGCCTTCAACGGCACCGAGGGCCTTCTTCCAGCGGGGACGCTGCTGCTGCACGCCGCTCATCACCTTGTTGAACTCGAAGCTTGCGTTGGCGAAGTCATCGCTCAGCATTCCGGCTGCTCCGCTTACCAGGTCCCACAGATAGTAATCCTTCTTCTCGCGGTCGGTCAGCGATTTCAGCAGATTGTCGGCCTGCTTCACGGTATTGATCTCTGTGACGATCAGCGTCTCTGGAGCCTTGATGTTCATAGTCTTCTCAAACCAGTTGTCCAGCGGAATGTTGGGATACATATCCTTGACCTGAGTCAGGGTGCGGACATTATACATGGCGGGTATGTTGCGGCTTTCCTCGCGCGACCAGGTGGAATCGGCCAGTAGCGTCTCGATCTTGATGACATTCTTCGCGATGCGCTTTGCGTCCTTCTTGCTGTATCCGGCCAGGGTCATGTCGGTCTGGATCAGCTTGTCGTAAGCCTTCAGGATCTCCTGGTTCTTCTTGTCCTTCTTCAGGTAGTAATCGCGGTCGCCGAGGCCAAGTCGGCCAGAGCCCAGGTACATGGCATAGACCTTGCTGTTGCCCAGGTCTTCCTGAGGACCTGTCGAGAAGAAGGGGGAGCCGTAATTGCGATGCATCCATATCAGCAGCTCATCCATATCGGCTGGAGCTGTACCCTCGATTTTGGCGAGCAGAGGCTTGATGGGAGCCGCGCCCTCACGGTTGCGGCGTACGGAATCCATCGCCAGCTCGTAGATGTTGGCGATCTTGTAGGCGTTAGAGCCCTTGGCGGGGTTGGTGGCCGCCAGACCCATCACCAGGCGCTGAACGCGGTTGTTGCTGGAGTCGTTCAGGATGTTGAACTGACCGTAACGGCTGTATTCGGGAGTCAGCTGATGGTTGTTCATCCATGTGGTGTTGACATAGCCGTAGAAATCCTCTTTGGGCGAGATGTTCTTGTCCAGGCCCTTGCCGTCGAGGCTCTTCAGATGCTCCTGTGCGGTGGCTGACATGGCCAATGCGCTGAGAGCAAGGCAGAATAAGGCTGCTTTGTTCATAATGGTAATATTTAGTTGTTATCGATTCATATTGAATATGGATGAGAGAGTGGAAAGTTTGGCCTCCGTTTCGTCCCATTCGGAGACATGATCGGAGTCAGGCATGATTCCGCCGCCGGCAAACAGACAGGTAGCCTGAGGAGAAACGCGTGCACAGCGGAGAATGACGTATAGGCCGAAATCCTCCGGATTGTGCCATGGACCGCAGAAACCGCCGTAATAGCCACGCTGGAAATTCTCACAACGGGCGATTGTCTCGGCGGCAAGCTCGCGGGGCATACCGCACAGGGCCGGTGTGGGCGCCAATGCATCGAGCAATGGCAGAATATCGGTAGTCTGGGGAGCCAACGCGCTTATCTCGGTTCGCAGGTGCTCCACAGGTCCGGCCTGTACGGTAACAGGGCCTGTGGTCCTGACATTTAGTCCATTGATGCCGAAACATCTCTTGATATAGTCCGTGACAACTGCCTGCTCCTTGATGTTCTTGTCATCCCATTCTCCGACAGAGTCCGCCGGGCGGGTGCCGGCCAGGGCCATGGTCTTCATCTCCTCGTCATGATTGCTGAGCAGGAGTTCGGGAGTCGCTCCGATCCAAGTGCCGCTTTCGGGTGTGGAGAAGAGGAACACAAACGCATCGGGATATCGATCGCATAACGCCTTGAACGCGGCATTGACATCTACATGTCCAGCGTTGACCAGACAACGAGCGGCGACAGCCTTGGTCAGCTCACCCTCGTTTTCCAGCTTAATGATTTCCTCAATCTCCGCTTTATGTTCGGCCATCGCAGTCGATTTCTCCGGGAACGGGAACATGGTTCCAGGACCGTTCTCCGCAAAAGTCCTGTACAGCATATCGGAATCGCAATGATGCTCATTCGGAATGAAGATCATGGGGGAATGGGGGATGAACGGCGAGATCAGGAATCCGGAACCCTGCGGTTGTTCCAGGCAATGGTCCGAACATCCGCTGTGAGTCAGCGATGAGCCGGGCAACCGATATGCGAACGAGCAAACCATAACTGTCTTATTTTATCTGACGAGCCTCGAAGTCGAAGGGGTATGCTTTGGTAATCTCAGCCTCGATGAACTCACCGGGTTCAGCGTCACAGTTGTTGACGGTATATGTCATATCGACCTCAGGACTATCCCACTGCGAACGGCAGATGGCCTGGTCGCAGTTTTTCTCGTCGACCAGCAGCCGCACGCGTTGTCCGACCATTTCCGAGGTAAGCTCATCACTGATCTGCTCCTGAAGGCTCATCAGGGTGTCGAGACGCTGCTGTTTGACTTCCTCGGGTACATCATCCTGATACAGACGTTGAGCGTATGTGTCCTCCTCCTCGCTGTAGGCGAAGGCACCCATTCGGTCGAATTTCTGCGTCCGTACGAACTCCAGCAGTTCCTGAAAATCCTGCTCTGTCTCGCCCGGAAATCCTACCATCAGCGTGGTGCGTATCTTGATGCCGGGAACTCGCTTACGGATATCCTCCAGCAATTGAAGCGTGTCCTCCTTATTGATATGCCGACGCATGCGTTCCAACTGATTGTCGGATATATGCTGCAGCGCTATATCCAGATATTTACAGACGTTGTTATGACGCGACATCACGTCCAGAATGTCCATAGGGAAATCGGCAGGATAGGCATAATGCAGACGAATCCATTCAACGCCGGGTATCTCCGCCAGGGTGTCAATCAGCTGCGCAAGGCGATGCTCACCGTATAAGTCAATGCCATAGGAAGAGAGGTCCTGGGCGATTACATTGAATTCCTTAGCTCCCTTTGCCACCAGGTCACGGACCTCATCTGCAATCTCCTCAATCGGGCGTGAGGTGTGGCGCCCTGTAATCAGGGGTATGGCGCAGAAAGCGCAGAATCGGTTACATCCTTCTGAGATCTTCAGGTACGCGCTGTGTGAGGGAGTGGTCAGGGTGCGCTCCCAGCTGCGTGGTTTCTCGTTGGTGGTCAAGTCGGGAAGCGAATCGATGAACTTGGTCCAGTCGAACTTTCCGTACCACATGTCTACCTCCGGCATCTCGGCCGGGAGAGAATCGCGATAGCGCTCCGACAGACAGCCCATCACAGCCAGGTGACCGATCTTGTCCTCAGTCTTAAGGGTGCCGATCTCAAGCAACATCATTACGGATTCCTCCTTTGCGTCGCCTATGAATCCGCAAGTATTGACTATGACGTACTCGCCGTCCGGGTTTTCGGCGTCATGTTCCACTTCATAGCCTTTGGCTTCCAGACGCCGGAACAGCCGCTCCGAATCAATAAGATTCTTGGAGCAGCCCATGGTTATTATGTCTACCTTGTTTTTCCTGAAAGCCATATCAGATAGCGTCTCCGAACAATGAACGAACGAATTCATCAGGGTGGAAGATCTGCAGGTCGGCCATCTTCTCGCCGAGTCCGATGTATTTTACCGGAATCTTAAACTGGTGGCTGATGCCCAGCACTACGCCTCCCTTGGATGTTCCGTCAAGTTTTGTGATGGCCAGATTGTTGACTTCCGTTGCAGCGACGAACTGCTTGGCCTGCTCGAAGGCATTCTGTCCTGTGGATCCATCGAGAACCAGCAGGATCTCCTGCGGAGCGTCGGGAACCACGCGCCTCATGACATTCTTGATTTTTGTAAGCTCGTTCATCAGGCCGATCTTGTTGTGCAGACGTCCGGCGGTGTCGATGATTACAACGTCGGCACCCTGCGCCTTGGCGGAGCTGACAGTATCGTATGCTACAGCTGCAGGGTCGCTACCCATTTTCTGCTTAACGATGGGCACACCGACGCGTTCTGCCCAGATGTCTAGCTGGTCAATTGCCGCTGCGCGGAATGTGTCGGCGGCGCCGAGTACCACCTTGTAGCCGGCTTCCTTGTATTGATGTGCCAGTTTGCCGATGGTGGTGGTCTTTCCAACACCGTTTACGCCGACCACCATTATGACGTAAGGTTCGCCTTTGGTGTCGGGAAGCTCGAAGTCGGCCAGATCCTCGCCGTTGTGAGGCTTCTCCAGCATCTGAGTGATTTCATCCACCAGAAGTTTACGGAGTTCCTCGCTGCCCACATACTTGTCCTGGGCCACGCGCTTCTGCAGCCGGTCGATGATCTCGAGTGTGGTGTCGGTGCCGACATCGCTGGTGACAAACGCTTCCTCAAGGTTGTCAAGGACTTCGTCATCGACAGTGCTCTTGCCGGCGATTGCATGCGATATCTTGTTCCAGACACTCTGCTTGGTCTTGTTCAGACCGCTGTTCAGAGTCTCCTTCTCCTGCAGGATCTGCTCCTCGTTTTTCTTCTTGCGGGTGAAAAAGTCTTTAAATCCCATATCGAAGTTGTTTAGACTTATTTACGAAATTAATGAAGTGTTTATTCTTTCTTTTATTAACATTTGCGGATCTTTAGTGTCGCTTCCGTCAGTCTCATCAGCTCCGACCGAATGGTCGTAGCTTCTTCGATTGACGGAATCGCCTACAAAATATCCTGCAACTGTTAATAAAAAATAAGTCTAAACAACTTCTTTCCTAATTCTTCAATTTACAAAATTAACAAAAATTATGTAGATATCAAAATCTATGCTTGTTAAAGTGGTAAAGTCATTAAGGTCATTAAGGTCGTTAAAGACCCCTGCCTAATA
>DXXK01000043.1 GCA_019416425.1 Bacteroidales bacterium | reverse complement strand
TGCGGGAACCGCATCGGCCTATGACCGACGCGAATCCGCCGGCCGCCGGATTCTTTTTCAGCTTGCAAATATACCGCTTTTTTTTGAGGTTTTAGGCATAAAAGTCAGAAAATTGACATTTTCCGTTTAATTTCTGCTAATTTTTATGTATTTTTGGCATTCTAAATAAAAAAGGACATGTCTACGAGTATAAAACGCATATATCTGTCCCTGTCGGTGTGCGCTGTGCTGTCGGGTCTGACGGCCGGATGCGCCAACGTGGGCAATCCCAGCGGCGGACCACGCGACGAGGACCCGCCCTACCTGGTAACCGCCAGCCCGTTGCCCGGAGCCACCAACGTGAAGCGCCCGGAGATGAGGCTGACTTTCAACGAGCTGGTAAACGTCAAGGACGCATTCTCGAAGGTGGTGGTCTCCCCCGCCGGCCGCCCGCCCAGGGTATCCAGTCTGGGACGCACCGTGACAGTCAGGTTCGACTCCCTGGCCGACAACACCACCTACACCATCGACTTCGCCGACGCCATCGAGGACAACAACGAGGCCAACAAGCTCCGGAACTTCGCATACACATTCTCCACAGGCCCGACCATCGACTCGCTCCGCATCTCGGGACGCGTGCTGGGCGCCCGCGACCTGGAGCCCCGCCCCGGCATACTGGTCGGCGTCCATGAGGCGCTGCCCGACTCCGCCATGAGGGCCGATTCGACCTTCATGAACAAGCCGCTGCTACGCGTAGCCAAGGCCGACGAGACCGGAAGATTCATTATCCGAGGACTCGCCCCCGGACAGTACCGAGTGTTCGCCGTCATGGACAACGACAACGACTTCCGGTTCACCTCCGACATGGACGAGGTGGCGTTCTATGACCAGATCGTCACTCCCGGCACCGAGTTCGCCACCGCGACGGACACCACCTACACCGCCCTGGGTCAGGTGGACACCGTCACCACGCGTCAGCGCACCATATTCCTGCCCAACGACGTGCTGCTGCGCACGTTCATCTCGCCACGGCGCACACAGTTCGTCAGCAAGTACGAGCGCAACGACTCCAACAAGCTGTTCCTGAAGATGAACGCTCCGTCCGACGTCTACCCCGCCATGCGCATCCTGGGCCACGACGGCCCGTTCCCTGCCATCCGCGAGAGCCGCGAGGGAGCCGACTCCATAACAATGTGGCTCCGCACCGACCTGGCCATGCAGGACTCAATCATGATGGAGGTGGGCTACACACGCGCCGAACGCGGCAAATTGCCCGTGGAGGTGCTGGACACCCTGAAGTTCATCCGCAAGAAGGCCCCCGCACCCAAGAAAAAAAAGAAGAAGGAAGAGGTGAAAATCAGCGCCGCCGACTCCATAGCCCGCATCACCACCGCGTTCCAGAGCATGGGCAGCGGGGGACAGGAGGTCTACGAGCCGGCCTTGATCGAGTCCATGACGCCGTTGGCGCGCCTGGACACCACGATGATACACCTGAAGTTCCAGCGCGACACCGTCTGGACTCCGGTACGGAATCTCAGGGTCTACAACCCCGACCCGCTCGCGCCGAGGACGCTTGCAATCGACTTCCCGTGGGACTACGACACCAAGTACAAGGTGGATATCGACTCGCTGGCCGGAACCGACATGTACGGCAAGCCCACGCGTCCGTTCTCCATGGACCTGACCACCAAGAAGGAGAGCGACTACTGCACACTGACCCTGGCGCTGTCAGGCCTGGATCCGGCGATGCCCGCCCTGGTGGAGCTGCTGGACGGCTCGGACAAGCCCGTCCGCATCGCTCCGGTGGAGAACAGCCGCGCCTTCTTCCCGTTCCTGCCCCCGGGCAAGTACTACGCCCGCGTCTTCGAGGATGTCAACGGCAACGGCAACTACGACACCGGCGACTATGAGACCGGACTCCAGCCCGAGGTGGCCTACTACTACCCCAAGGCCATCAACATGAAGAAGAACTGGGACAAGGAAGAGGAATGGGACGTGTTCGCCACACCGATCGACCAGCAGAAACCCGTCGCCATCCTGAAGAACAAGCCGAAGGAACCCAAACGCGGCGTCCGCCGCAAGGGCAAGGACCAGTACGGCATCGACGAGGAGGAGGAAGAGGACTACTTCGACCCGACCGAGAACCCCTTCGAGGACGAGCAGACGCGGCGCAACCGCCGCAAGAGCCAGCGCAACGCCCGCATCCGCTGACGCTGCCGGAAGAAGGAAGGCTATGGGCTGTCGAAAAATTTGCTATTTTAAGACTTGTTTCGTAATTTTGTGGTATATGTTTGTGGTTTATGTCGGAAGATGCGCCTAAACGAACCGAGTACGTGCCGGTTCCCCAATATATCCAGGCTCCGGAATATACTCCCAAGAGTCCGGAGGAAGAGAATCAGATGGTCGAGAACGCCTATCAGGAACTGTTGCGTGCCTATCTGAACAGCAACCACCGCAAGAAGGTGGAGAAGATAGAGCGCGCCTACCGGTTCGCCAAAGCCGCTCATGCGGGGGTGCGCCGCCGCAGCGGGGAGCCCTACATCCTCCACCCCATCGCCGTGGCCAAGATCGTCATCTCCGAGCTGGGACTGGGCTCCACGTCCATCTGCGCCGCGTTGCTCCATGACGTGGTGGAGGACACCGAGTTCACCCGCGAGGACATAGCCGCGAACTTCGGCGAGAAAATCGCCTCAATCGTCGAGGGCCTCACCAAGATATCGGGGGGCATCTTCGGCTCGCGCGCGTCGCTCCAGGCCGAGAACTTCCGCAAGCTGCTGCTGTCCATGTCCACCGACATCCGCGTGGTGCTGATCAAGATGGCCGACCGCCTGCACAACATGCGCACATTGGCGTCCATGCGCCCCGAGAAACAGTACAAGATCGCCGGCGAGACCCTCTACGTCTACGCGCCGCTGGCGCACCGCCTGGGTCTGTACAAGATCAAGCAGGAACTGGAGGACCTGGCGTTCAAGTACGAGCATCCGCAGAAGTACAACGAAATCCAGGCATTGGTGAGCGAGTCGCAGGCACACCGCGAGGCCGTGGTGGAACAGTTCGTGGCCCCGGTGCGCGCCAAACTCGACGCCGCCGGATTCAAGTACACCATCAAGGCACGCGTCAAGAGCGCATTCTCCATATATAATAAGATGGAGACTAAGAAGATTCCATTCAGCGAGATCTACGACGTCTACGCCGTGCGCGTCATCTTCGAGAACGATGACGACGCACAGGAGCGCCTGCGCTGCTGGCAGATCTACACTTTCTTCAGCGACGGACACAAGGTGCACCCGGACCGCATCCGCGACTGGACATCCGTGCCCAAGGCCAACGGATACCGCGCCCTGCACCTCACCGCGATGGGTCCGGAAGGCAGGTGGATAGAGGTGCAGATCCGCAGCAGGAAGATGGACGAGATCGCGGAGCTGGGCTACGCCGCGCACTGGAAATACAAGACAGGCGAGTACGAGGACGACTCTGAGCTGGACAAGTGGATGAACACCATCAAGGATATCCTGGCCAACCCGGAGCCCAACGCCATCGACTTCCTGGACACCATCAAGCTGAACCTGTTCGCGCGCGAGATATACGTCTTCACACCCAACGGCGACCTGCTGACACTCCCGGCCAAGGCCACGGTGCTGGACATGGCGTTCGCCATCCATACCCAGTTAGGGCTACACTGCCTGGCGGGCAAGATCAACCATAAGTTAGTGCCGCTGAGCCATCAGCTGGACAGCGGCGACCAGGTGGAGATAATCACCAGCAAGACGCAGGTCCCCATGAGCGAATGGCTGAACTACTGCAACACGGCCAAGGCACAGAACTGCATCCGCGACTTCCTGCGCCGGAGCCGGCCGCATCAGATAGAACGCGGGCGCCAGCTGCTGCAGAGCGTAGCCCTGAGCGAGGGTTTCGAGATTACCGACGAGCTGATCCAGCGCCTGTGCGAGAACTTCAACACCAAGGATCCCGATGACCTGTACGTCCGCATGGCCAAGGAGGAGGTGACCCTGTCGGCCGACCAGCTCAAGGCCTTGTACAAGAAGCGCACCAACCTGCTGAAGAAGCTGATACGCAACCCGTTCGCCTCGCGCAAGAGCAAGAAGGCATCCGATCCGGAACCCGAACGCGAGCCGATCGACCGCAAGAAGGTGTTCGTGCTCCATCCCGACGCCGACCGTCCAAACTACATCATCGAGATGTGCTGCAGTCCCATACCGGGCGACGACGTGCTGGGATTCGTGAACGATGACGAGGAGGTGGTGCTCCACAAGGTGTCGTGCCCCGTGGCAATGAGGCTCAAGACCGGATACGGCCCGCGCCTGGTGGCCACGCGTTGGGGCGGCACGGCCGAGAAATTCATAGCCCGCATCCAGATCGAGGGTATCGACCGGCACGGAATCCTGGAGGAGATAACTAAAGTGGTGTCGCAGAAACTCGACATCAACATCCGAGGCCTGAACATATCCGCGCCGCACGAGGTGTTCCAGTGCGAGCTGACCGTCCTGGTGGACAATACCGATACGGCAAACCTGATCTGCCAGAACCTGAAGGAAATCAAGGGGGTCCAGAAGGCCGCCAGAATCAGTTAAGAGATGAAAAAGAAGACGAAAGACCTGCTGACAGTCCTGTTGCTGCTGATCGGAGCGACGGCGCTGCTGCTGTGCCTGATGCCGCACAACGACACCCAGAACTACAGTTACGAACTGAACCAGCCGTGGCGCTACCAGCTGCTGATGGCGGACTTCGACATGGAGGTGAAGCGTGACTCGGCATCGGCCCAGAGGATGCGCGACAGCATCGACCGGGAGTTCATGCCGATAGTGAAGCGCCTGGACAACGTGGCAGCCGCCCGCATGAAGCGTTTCAGCACCGCCATCGAGGGCAAGACCCCGCCGCAGGCCCACAGGGTGCTGATGCAGCTGCTGTCCGAGATATACGGCCGCGGTGTGGTGGACACCAAGATTTATGACAAGATCTTCAAGGATCAGCCGCACGAGGCCCGCATAGCCAGCAAGATCAACGGCGCCGACGCACTGATTACCATCGACTGCAACGAGATGCTGTCGCCGGCCATGGCTTTCGAGTTCATCGATTCGGCCTACCGCGCCGCCGGAGCCCCCGTGCTTGAGGAACACAACGATGAGATCGCCTCCGCGCTCAACACCATACTGATTCCCAACATCGTTCTGGACACACTGAACGACAGGAAGTTCCGCGCACAGGAATATCTGGCGGCCGACGCCTCCATCGGCGTCATCAAGAAGGGTCAGCGCATCGTGGACCGTGGCGAGATCGTGACCCCGCAGGTCTACACCAACCTCAACACCTACATGCAGAAGATGCGCGACACCCGTGGCGAAACACATACGGACACATACTTCTACGTGGGCCAGGGCCTGTTCATCCTGCTCTGCTTCATGGGACTGTACTTCTTCATGGCCATCTACCGGTCCACCTTCTTCGAGTCTCCCAAGAAGATGACGTTCCTGATGACGTTCATCGCGCTGTTCGTGGTGTTCGACGTGCTGATGTTCGAGTACATCCGCTACGGGGTATATCTGGTGCCCTTCGCGGCGGTTCCGGTGGTTATCCTGGTGTTCTTCGACTCGCGGACGGCCATCTTCTCACTGCTGACGGCGGTGATGATATCGAGCCTTGTGGCGCTGGACGCCATGCAGTTCATCTTCCTGGAGCTTGCGGCAGGTCTGACCGCGGCCTTCTCAATCCGGACGCTGAGCCAGCGCAGCCAGCTGCTGCGCACCGCCGCACTGACCTTCGCGGCATACGTGGTGGCCTATACTGCCCTGCTCCTGCTGTCCGACGGAACGCTGATGAACTTCAGCTGGCGCATGATCGGCATGTTCGCCATCAACTCGGTGATACTTAGCTTCGTATACATCCTGATACTGGTGATCGAGAAGCTGTTCGGCTTCACATCGACTGTGACGTTAGTGGAGCTGTCGGACATCAACAACTCGCTGCTGCGCCGTCTGGCCGAGGAGGCTCCCGGCACATTCCAGCATTCCATGCAGGTGTCCATGCTGGCGGCCGAGGCCGCCAGGGCAATCGGCGCGAATACCCAGCTGGTACGAACCGGAGCGCTCTACCATGACATCGGCAAACTGTACAATCCGATGTTCTTCACCGAGAACCAGCACAACATCAATCCGCACGACGGCCTCGACCCGGAGGTAAGCGCCCAGAAGATCATCTCGCACGTCACCAAGGGCATGGAGCTGGCGCAGAAGGAGAAACTGCCACCAATGGTGCGGGCGTTCATTCCCGAGCACCATGGACGCAGCGTGACCCGGTACTTCTACAACACGGCCATGAACAACGCCGACGAGAACCACCCGGTGGACAAGAGCAAGTTCATGTACCCGGGTCCGAACCCGCAGAGCAAGGAGACGGCCATACTGATGATGGCCGACTCGGTCGAGGCGGCGTCGCGCAGCCTGAAGGACTATTCCACCCAAGCGCTGGACAGTCTGGTGGACCGCATCATCGACGGTCAGGTCAAGGACGGCATGTTCAAGGACAGCCCCATCAGCTTCAAGGATGTGGAGACCATCAAGCAGGCGTTCAAGAAGCGTCTGCAGACCATCTACCACGGACGTGTGGCATACCCTGAACTGAAACGCCCCGAGCATTCGGAGCCCAGAACGGAGGCGGAACCGACCGCAAAAAACTGAAAATCGGCGCATGACGAACTAAAATCGGTTACTGGGGCGTTCTAAATATGATATGACGGTATTTTTGATTATAATCAGTTGCGTGTTGTTTGCCGGAGCCCTGTGGGCCTTGGCCACGCGAATAGTGCTGGCGCCGGCCCTGTCCTACATCGGTCTGGTGTGCCTGAGTCTGGCAACGCGCAACGGCTACCCGCTGCTGCCCATCAACGGCACCATCCTGGCGGGATGGTTCTGCATGACTCTGCTGGTGACGTTCACCATATTCCTGGAACCTCAGGCTGTGATGCGTCAGACACGCGGCATGTGGTACATCATCTCGGGCGGACTGGCCGGACTGGCCGTGGGTCTGCTCGGGTTCTCCGTCAGCTCGTCCACCACTCTCCTCTACTCCATCATGATTCTGGCCGTGATCGGCGGGATCTTCCTGGGGTTCCTCCTCTATTCCCGCACTCCCGACGGCCGTCCTGTGGCGCCGGGGTCCGGTAATTTCTTCAAATATCTGCTGGCCAAAGGTTTCCCCACAGCCATCACTATCATGCAGATCGGTGTGGTCCTGGTTTTGGTCATCGCATTAAATTCTGTTCCAAATGTTTAGACACACTCTCGGCATATTGACGTTACTGGCCGCGCTGGCCGCGCCTGCATGTCTGGGCGCGCCTGCGAAGTCGCGCAAGATCACTGTGGAAAAACCCGATCTGGGGGAAATCCGCAAGACTACCCTGGATCCGCAAAGTCCTTTCTATTTCCCGAAACTGATGGCCAAGTACGAGGTCAACGACACGACGATGACCAACGAGGAGTTCCGCCATCTGTACTTAGGATATATGTTCCAGGAGGATTACGATCCCTACCGGCTGTCGCCGTACGCGGGCCGTACGGACGAGTTGCGCTCCAAGCCTACGCATACACGTGCCGAGATCGACACAATCACAAAATACGCTCAGCTGGCACTGGAGGACAATCCCTTCGACCTGCGTCAGATGTCGTTCCTGATCCATGTGCTGAAGGAGCGGCGCAAGGACATGCGCGCCAAGATCTGGGAGTACCGTCTGGAGCATCTGTTGGGTGCCATCAAGAGCACGGGCACGGGCGAGGATATCAAGAACGCCTGGTATGTGATCTACCCTGTGCATGAGTACGATATGGTACAGCTGTTGGGCTACGAGGCGACAGACGCGGCGTTCATCGAGCCGGGCTATGATTACCTGACGGTACGTCCCGACGAGACCGACAAGCGCAAGCGCGACAAGTCTGCGCAGGGATTCTACTTCGACGTGCGCATTCCGCAGGAGCAGTACGAGCTGAAGCATCCCGAGGACAACACCACGGAGGAGAACGGGGCCACGGTCCGGGAGACCGCAGAGGCCGAGGAAACCGACGACATTCCAGCCGAATAATCAGTTGCTGCCGCCTGAGTCTCGGCCTTGGACTGCGTTTTTAATTGTAAAGAATCATGTCTACGATACTGAATACGAACGGAACGACGCTGCAGGTTCCGGAACTGAAGGATCCCGCGGGATTCAAGTGTGCGATTTTCTCGGCTGAATGGAATCCGGAAGTGACGAATGCGTTGCGCGACGGCGCGATACAGACCCTGCACGATGCTGGGGTTCGGGACGAGAACATCCTGGTCTATCCTGTGCCGGGAACCGTCGAGCTGGTTAACGCCGCGGCGGCCGCGCTGCGGCACATTCCTGACCTGTCGGCGGTGATCATCATCGGCTGTGTGGTCCGTGGCGACACGCCTCATTTCGACTACGTCTGCCAGATTGTCAGCGAGGGTACCGCCCGGCTGAACGCCCTGGGGGAGGCACCGGTGATTTTCGGTGTCCTGACGGTCAACAAGTTCCAGGAGGCCCTGGACCGCGCCGGTGGCCCGCTCGGCAACAAAGGCTCCGAAGCCGCCGTCGCCGCAATCCACATGTCCAACCTCCACCACTCCCTCACCAAATAATCAAAATCTCCAATTAGTATCCAAAACAAACATTATCCGTGCCGAATTCGTAAAAAATTTACGAATTCGACACGGATAATGTTTTTACGACACTCTATTCCCTGAAAACAGGTTCTGGTGATATCAGTGGCAGCAGCCGCCGCCGTTGGAGGAGCAGCAGGAGCCGGAACCCTCGCCGTCACCACAACCGCCGTCGCCGCAGGAGCCTTCGCCACCGCCACAGCAGCCGCCTCCGCAACCGCCACAGCCGGAAGTGGGATGGATATCCTCCTCGGTGGCCGGACGTACCTTGACCACCTCACCCTGGAACGTAACCGTCAGGCCCGCGAAGGGATGGTTGAAGTCCATCGTAACCTTGTCGCCGATCTCCTTGACCACACCGACAATACGGTAACCCTCGCCCGTCATCATCGGCAACGCCGCGCCGACCTTAACCTGCTCGGGCAGCTTGCCGTCCTCGCTGAACACCGTGCGGTCCAGCTCCATGATGTAATCCGGGTTCAAGTCGCCGAAAGCAGCCTCAGGCGGCAAAGTGATCTCGAAACGGTCGCCCTGGCCAAGGCCCTCCATGGCGTTGGCCAGCGCCGGGATGACCTCCTGGCTCGCACCGAACACCATCTGGTCCGGGTGCGCCGTCGTAGCCTCGAACAGCAAACTGCCGTCCGCAGCATTAGTCACGGTGTAGGCATATTCCACGAACATACCCGGTTCTACCTTATTGCTCTTCTGACTCATTTCCCTTATCCTTTTTCTTGGTTATACGTTTAGTGGCCGCCTGCATCTTGGACATCATCGTCTTCCACAGCGAATCGTGCGTATCCTCCCGGTCCGCCTCCTCCAGGAGCGACAGGATCTCCTGCTCCAGCTCCACTGTCTCCAGCGCGATGGCATGCGGCAATATGGCATTCAGCAGACGCTTTGCGCGGTCCACGGACTGACGGCTCTTCATCATCAGACGCGCCATCTCGATGGTCATGGCAACCTCGCGGCGCGTTACGCGGCCTGCACGCTTCTTCGACAGCTTGATAGCCTCCATGTAGAACTTCACGGCTCCCTTGTAATCGCCCGTCGACGCCATCATCTCCGCATCCTTGCACAGCGACTCCACCAGCTTGTCAGTGGCCGTGGCAACGCCGGCGTTGACCTTCTCATACAGGATACCCGTGTGGATCTGCTGCTTGGCCAGCATGTCCAGCATACGCTTGCGGCTCCGCAATATCTGCGTCGACAGCTCCATCGCCATGACATGATACTTGCCGAAACGCTCCGCGTCGAGCTTCAGCAGCGGCTCCAGGAACTTGTAGATATGCTCCAGCTCCTTCTTGGACTGCTTGTAGTCCTTCAGCGCATAGTGGATCATCGACAGATCGAACAGCTCTACAACCAGCAGCTCGCGGAAATCCAGCTGCGTGAAGTCCGAGAACTCGCGCATGCGGCGCAGAGACTCGACGGTCTTCTCCAACGCCTTCTTGAAGTCCTCGTTCTCGAAGTATTCCATGGCCTCCCGGCGCGATTCAACGGCATCGTGCAGGATCGCTGCATCCTCCGCTATCAATTTCATCCCTCTCTCCAGGGGCTCATAATCTATCAGACTCATATCGTAGCTGTATATATATTATCAACAAATAGACGGGTTTCCGGTTTGACCGGAGGACTTATGTCCCAGATATCCGCCGTGATGGCGCTTCGCGTACTCCTCCTTGGTGAAGCCGATGGCCTTCATCGTGGCCACCACCAGGACATCGCCCATGACAGTCATCATCGTGGTGGAGGTGGTTGGCGTCAGCCCCAACGGGCACACCTCCGGACTGTTGCCGGTTGCCAGCGTCACGTCGCCCGCCTGACCCAACAGCGAGTCGGGATTGCCCGTGATGACGATGATGGGGATGCCGGGGTTCAGCACCCGTGCCAGCTGGACCAGCTCCACGATCTCGCGCGTCTTGCCCGAGTTGGACAGCAGCAGCATCAGGTCGTTGCGCTGGATTATGCCCAGGTCGCCATGCTGCGCCTCGCTGGGATGCAGGAACACAGCCGGCGTCCCGGTGCTGCAGAACGTGGTGGCTATGTTCATGGCTATCTGGCCCGCCTTGCCCATGCCCGAGCATATCAGCTTGCCGCCACGGCGGTTCACATGCTCCACAATCAGGTCCACGGCACGGCCATAGCCATCGGTTACCGGTATATTCAGGATGGCCTGCGCCTCGTGACGCAGGATGTCTTGCATCAGTTCTTCAAGATTCTCCATGGTTCAATCGTTTACGTTCTTGGCGATGGAACGTTCCAGCGCACGGCGCCACCTCGCGGGCATCGGAGCCGACTTCTGCGTCGCCGGGTCGAAACTGACCATAACCGACCGGCAGGCCGACTTGATCTCGCCCGTGTTGCGGTCCGCCAGCACCTGCAGCAGATGGAAGCTGCGGTCATGGATGGACTCGCAGCGTGTGGCGCAGATGATGTCGTCGCCGAACATCAACGGCTTCAGATAGCTGCACTCCACGTTGGCGATGACGGTCTCCACCGTCTTCCAATCGATATCCCAGTCCACGATGTCCTTAAAATACATGGCCTTCCCTGTATCATAAAACGAAAAATAGACCGTATTGTTGACATGACCCAGGATATCGATGTCATTGAAACGAATCTCCACCTTGATCCAATGGTGGAAATCGGAAATCGGAGGTATTGAATCTATATCGATCATTAGCCGTTGTTGGTAATTAATGGTTTATGAGGTGAAACGGATGTCGGTGACGACATCGCGTCTTAAAGTCTTGTTGATTATGCCGAGCAGGCGGGAACGGTTCATCATCAGGTCACTCCGCAGGGATGCGTTTGGCACGGGCACATACATCACGCCGGCGCGGACAGTCGGAGCACCGCACATGTCGGCCAAGGGACGTCCCAGAATGGCGGGCAGCATGGCGCAGGCGCGTGTCTCAAGCAGCTTCTGCGTCATGTTCTGCTCCTCGATGGTGCGCCGCAGCACGTCGCCCAGTTCCTCCGCATCCAGCCGCTTCATATCGCCGTGAATTTGCCCTCCTCCACTCCGAACAGGGCGCTGGGACCCTGCAGCGCCGCGATGGTCTCGTCCAGATGCTCGCGGTTCGTATCGGTGATGAATATCTGCCCGAAGGCGTTGCCGCCGCTCACGGCCTCCATGATATGGCCCACACGGTCCGAGTCCAGTTTGTCGAATATGTCGTCCAGCAGCAGGATCGGAGTCAAGCTCGTGCGCTCGCGCAGGAACTCGAAGATGGCCAGACGCAACGCGATCACATAGCTTTTGAGCTGGCCCTGGCTGCCTACCCGCCGCAGCGAATGGCCGCCTAACTCCATCTTCAGGTCATCGCGGTGCACTCCCTGACTGGTGAAGCCCAGCACCACATCCTTGGCGCGGACGCTGTCAAGCAGTTCCTTGAGCGTGGTATGGTCCAGAGGGGACTCGTAGCCCAGCGACACACGCTCGGCATCGCCCGATACGGCCGAGTAATACTTCTGGAACAACGGCTTCAACGCCTCGGTCCAGTCGCGGCGCGCCCTGTGGACAGTGGCCGCGGCCGATGCCAGGCCGCTCTCCACACTCTCGTACAGCAGCTTGTCGCGCACGCCGGCACGCAGCATACGGTTGCGGCTCTCCAGCGACCGGTTGTAACGGATCAGTTCAGACAGATAGGCCCGGTCGGTCTGCGAGATGACCACATCCAGCAGCTTGCGGCGTACCTCGCCGCTGCCGGTCACTAAGTTCGAGTCCGACGGCGTCACCGCCACGATGGGAAACCGGCCGATATG
This sequence comes from Bacteroidales bacterium, assembly GCA_019416425.1. GTDB lineage: Bacteria > Bacteroidota > Bacteroidia > Bacteroidales > Muribaculaceae > Lepagella. The sequence goes on along the minus strand of DXXK01000043.1, from coordinate 2,172 downwards.
CTCCGAGATGCGGTCATACTCCTTGCCGTTGCGCAGCACGGTCTTCCCCTTGCCGCGCTTGATGCCGATACTGACATCCTCCTCCGCCCCGGAATCCATGATGTAATGGCCCTTGACCAGCAGCATCTCCTCGCCGTGGCGTATCAAGCCCGACTCCGGCATGGACTGCATGGGACGAGCCAGGCTCAGGAAATACACCGCCTCCAGCAGATTGCTCTTCCCCATCCCGTTGCGGCCAACAAAGCAGTTGACACCCGGGGAAAGCTCCAGCCGGGCCTCCTCGATGTTCTTGAAATTCAACGTGTCGATGCTCTGTAACCGCATGGCTTCTTATGACTTCTGACTTAAAACTTACTCCTTCACTCCGTACGCCAGGTCACCGGCATCGCCCAGGCCCGGCACTATGTATGAATGCTGGTTTATCTCCGGATCGATGGCGCCGCACCATACCGTGGTACGGTCCTCGGGGAAATGCTGTTTGACATACTCCACACTCTGGTTCGAGGCGATGACCGATGCCACATGTATGCGCGCTGGGGTGCCCTTCTGCAGCAATGCCTGGTAGGCCATCTCCATGGAGCTGCCCGTAGCCAGCATCGGGTCCACGATCACCAGTGTCTTGCCCTCGATGCCGGGCGTCGCCATGTACTCCACCACGATGTCGAAGGAGTCGCCCTTCTCGCGGTAGCGGCGGTAGGCGCTCACGAAGGCATTCTCAGCCAGGTCGAAGTACGACAGGAATCCATGATGGAACGGTAGCCCCGCACGCAGGATGGTGGCAAGCACGACACGGTCAGCCGGCTCCTTGCACACACAGGTGCCCAGCGGTGTCTGCACCTCGGTCTCCTTATAGTCCAGACGTTTGGAGATCTCGTATGCCATAATCTGGCCTATGCGCTCCAGATTGGTACGGAAACGCATGGGGTCACGCTGTATGTCGACATCGCGCAGCTCCAGCATGTAACGGCTCACCAGACTGGGATGTTCGTCAAAATTTATTACTTCCATTTTCATCTATGTCATGCGCCGGCGGGCCGAACCACGGCCAGCGCTTCGTTTATATCCTTTGCTATCTGCTCCTGGAGCGATGGGATTGTGTCGAACCTTTCCTCTGCACGGAGGCGCTTCACGGGTCTGACAGTGATTCGCTGGCCGTAAAGGTTGCCGTCGAAACCGGGGATATGGGTCTCGACCGACACGGCGCCGTTGTCGTCGAACGTGGGACGCACGCCGATGTTGGTGACCCCCGGCATCATCGTGCCGCCGGGCAGCGTCACCTCGGTGGCGTAGACTCCAGGTTCGGGCAGCTGCAGACGCGGATCCACGGCCAGGTTGGCGGTGCGGAATCCTAAGTAACGGCCCATGCGGCGCCCCTGCACCACGTTGCCGCTCATGGTCCAGCCGTAGCCCAGCATGTCGTTGGCAGCGGCGATGTCGCCTGCCGCTATGGCACGGCGGATGGCGCTGGAGCTGACTCCCGGAACCATCGGCGCGCCCAGCACCTCCAGCCCATTACGGTGCCCCAGTATCCCATAATCCCTCATGCTGAGGTCCACCCCGTCGCACCCGAAGGTGTTGTCGTAACCCAACACCAGCGTGTCGGCGCCGTAGCGGTCGTGAAGCAGGCCCATCCAATCCCCGGCGTTCATGCAACGGATCGCCTCGTCGAAATGCACCTCATCCACCGCCACACCGTAACTCCGCAGCCGTGCGTTGCGGTCCTCAGGCAGCATCAGCATGTGCGGGGCACGCGTCGGCGCGATCACCGCCAGCGGATGACGGTCGAACGTGACGACAACGGGCTCACCTCCGCGACGCTCGGCCTCGGCGACAAGTGTATGCAGCAATTCAACATGACCCCGGTGGATACCGTCGAAGGTCCCGGTCGTGATTATGTTTCCCATGATTCTATATTGTCCTTGCCTGTTTTGGACTATCCGGCAACGCTTTCAGACCCGGTTTTCACCCCGATTCGCCCGCGTCGCCGCATATCTTTGCAAATATAATGCTTTTTCGCGGCATTTTTGCTTATATTCAACGATTTTTTGCTATTTTTGTGTTTAAAATCTTATTGAAGTTGTTTAAACTAATTTTTATGGTAAGATTTATTAAGATTTTGGAGGGGATTTCTTCGATTGAAGAGGGAGCAACCATTCGGTTGATCCCGATGAG
>DXXK01000042.1 GCA_019416425.1 Bacteroidales bacterium | reverse complement strand
GTACTGGCCAGCCGTCGCGCCAAGGGCCGTCACTCGCTGTCTGTTTCCGACCACATCGCCGGCAAGTAATCAGACATACCGGACCTTTGTCCGGAGCGTCTCTGACGGAGACTTCTCAAGAAATCATGCCTCGCCATCCGGCGGGGCTTTTCGTTTTCCAGGAGGCCGAAGTTATGGGAGTCGGGATATAAAAAAACGTCGGGACTTGCGCCCCGACGTCCTTTTCCCGGTCTCGTGTAGATAAACGGCCCTTTTAATAGGACCTTGAATGACCGGTAATGAGTATCTTTATAACATCTGTATCGATGTCTTGGTTCGCTCCGGTGTGCAAATGAAATTATCAGTTCCCGTTGATCACACCTACTGCATCCTCGGCGGTGCCGATGCCGAACAGCCACCAGATCAGGATGATGCAGAGAATCAACACACCGAGCCACAACCTCAGTCTGTTGGTCTTGCGAATGCTCTTGTTGCGCTGCTCGTGATGTTGCGCGCGAGCCTCGTCGGATGCTTCGTGAATTGCCTCACGAACTTCCTGACGCTTGTCTTTTCTTTCTTCTGATTCCATAACCTTATGTTTTTTTATCCTTTGTTAATAGAACAATACATAGGTGGATTCAGTTCGATACCCTGAGAAAAAATCACATAAAACGGGACACGCCTGCCTGCATGTCCCGGGGTATGGGTGGTGGGTGTTTTCAGAAAGGAAGGGGGGTATCGTCGGGCCCCGGCATGATGTCGGGAGTGTTGCCGGAAACGCCTGGCATCGGCGGGAAAGAGAATCCCTGGGCCGCAGCGTCGTCGGAATCAGAGACCTGGTAGTCGTTTATCTTGCTGGGGCGTCGCACGGTCTTGATGGTCTGTCCCGAATCGGCCCCGGTGTTGATGGCTTCCTGAACCATCTGGAAGCCCTCGTCCCAGTTCTCGAAGCGGGCGTACTGACTGACGAAGCGCAGCTTGACATCGCCGACGGCACCGCTTCGGTGTTTGGCGACAATCAGTTCCGCAAGTCCGCGTATATCGTTGTTGTCCTTGTCTACGCCGCTCCGGGTATAATATTCCGGACGATGGATGAAGCAGACGATGTCGGCGTCCTGCTCGATGGCTCCGGACTCGCGGAGGTCGGACAGCACGGGGCGCTTGTCCTCGCGTGACTCGGTGCTTCGGTTCAGCTGTGACAGTGCGATTATGGGGATGTTCAGTTCCTTGGCCAATGCCTTGAGCGAGCGTGAAATCGTCGACACCTCCTGCTCGCGGCTGCCCAGTTTCAGGCCTGTGGCGTTCATGAGCTGCAGGTAGTCGATCATGATGAGTTTCACGTCACGCTCGCGCACCAGACGTCTGGCCTTGGTACGCAGTTCGGTGATGCTCAGACCGGGGGTCTCGTCCAGATACATCGGAGCGCTGTACATCTTGCGGATATTGTCGTTCAGACGGGTCCATTCCTCGGGAGTCAGCTGGCCGGACTTGATCTTCTCGCCGTTCAGCTCGGCCACGTTGCTGATCAGACGCTTCACCAGCTGCACGTTGGCCATCTCAAGGGTGAAGATCGCCACAGGGATGTTGCGGTCCACCGCCATGTTCTTGGCCATGGAGAGGACGAATGCCGTCTTACCCATGGCCGGGCGTGCGGCAATGATAATCAGGTCGGAGTTCTGCCAGCCGGAGGTCATCTTGTCAAGACCTGTGTATCCGGTTTCCAGACCCGACAGACCTGTCTCGGTGTTGGCGGCGGCCTGTATCTGTTCCAAAGCCATGTTCAGTACCGGGTCAATCTGGGTCACCTCGCGTTTCAGGTGCGTCTGCGAGATGTCGAACAGCTGGCCCTCGGCCTGCTGCAGCAGGTCGTCCACATCATTGCTCTCGTCGAAGGCATCGGCCTCGATGCCGCTGGCAAAGGTGATCAGACGCCTCGCCAGATATTTCTGGGAGATGATCTTGGCATGGTAGCCGATGTCGGCGGCGGAGTATACTCGGGCGGTAAGCTCGGCCAGGTGCATGGCGCCTCCCACATCCTGCAGCGTGCCGTTGACACGGAGCTGCTCCGTGACGGTCATCATGTCGATGGGGCGCTGGTTGAAACCAAGTGTCGAGATGGCCTCGTAGATCTTCTGGTTGACCGGATCGTAGAAGGCATCGGGGGTCAAAATGTCCGCCACGTTCATATAGGCGTCCTTCTCCAGCATCAGCGAGCCGATCACAACCTCCTCCAGCTCAGTGTCGTGCGGGGGCAATTTGCCTGTCGGCGATTCCTTAGGGGCATCGTATAGTTTCTTCTTATATTGTTTCTGTTCCGGCATAGTGGTGCAAAGTTACAAAAAATCCCTGAGGAATGCCAAGCTTGTTGAAAACTTCAATAATTTCAGTGTATGGCCAGAGACATCAGGATCCATACGGAGCAGAACAGCATGGTCTTGGCGGTCTTGGCAAGAAGGGGATTAAGCTCATGCCCCACGGACACCTGCATCTGCTTCCAAGTGATTACCGCCAGGTTGATGTAGACCAGGAACCCGATCTGCCATAGATATGGTATGCGCGTTATCAATGCGATCTCGATCAGCAGAAGCGCCAGGAATGCATTGCAGATATATACGGCCAGTGCACCCTTGGACCCGATAAGGACAGCCAGGGTATGTTTGCCGGCGCGCCTGTCATCATCCAGATCGCGGTAGTTATTGACTATCATTACGTTCGCGCCCATCAGCCCTACGGCTATGGAGATGGGAAACGCCACGGGGAGCATATCCCAGGACTGTGTCTGGACGTAGGCGGTGAATATTACCGGAACGATGCCGAAGAAGATGACTACGGCGACCTCGCCGAGTCCGTGGTGGGACAGTGGCCAGGGTCCTGTGGAGTAGGCCAGGGCGAAGACGGCGATTGCGATGCCGACGAATATCAGCCACCATCCCCCCCAGATGATCAGCGTGCAGCCCACGGCGCATGCGGCTCCTAACAGCCCGAAAGTTGCGTTCCGCATGGCTTTCGGCGTTATGTCACCTTCGGTCACGCAGCGGCGGAAACCCTCGCGGCCTTTCCTGTCAAGGCCGTTGCGCCAGTCGAAGTATTCGTTGGCGAAATTGCTGACTATCTGGGCCATGATGGCGAACGCCATGCAGATCAGAAACGGCAGCCAACGGAATGCTCCGTAATGTGCGGCGCATCCCGCACCCGCAAGCACGCCTCCGACCGATACGGGAAGAGTACGCAGGCGCATGGCCTCGATCCATGATTTTATCATCGGTTCTCTATGTATTGAGTCACGCGGTGGGCCAGGTCACGGAAATAATCGAAATTGGCCAGTTCCTCCTTCAGAGGAGGGAGCGCGTCATATCCGAAGCGGATGCCGGCCATTGCGCAGGCTGCTGCGGCGTTGGTGTCGGCGTCTCCTCCCTCGTCCACAATGCGGTACAGTATTTCGGCAGGGTCATCCATGTGCCATGAGGTCCAGAGGGCGGCGCCCATGGCTTTGCGCGCCCACATCATCGAATCCTCGTTGTCGAACTCAAAATCCTCCAGCTGGCCGTTGTAAGCCTTGTCCAGGAAGGAAATGGTGCGGCCGTCGATGTTGTATATTTCCGATGCCAGTTCGTCGTAGCTGGCCGGCTGGCCGGTGGTCAGCAGGCTGTTGGCCATCATCGCGACTGCTACGGTGGCTGCCACGCAACGGGTGTCAGGATTGGTGATCAATGCAGCGCGACGAGAGTTCTCGACGACCTGGGCGGTGGGACAGATCAGTCCGATGGCCACCCCTCGGTAGATGGATTCGTTAGTAGCCTCGCTTAGACGGTACTTGCGCCAAGCTGCCTCCGCTTTTCCGATGGGATCCTGTTCCCATCCCTCGATGCACATGCACGCACGGTACACGGCTACGATGTCCGAGTCAAGTCCAGTCAATGTCTCCTTGAGATTGTGTGCCACATCGAGCAGATGGAAGCCTTTCCTGGTCATGATTGTTTCAAGCAGGTTTGTGAAGTAGACCGTGTCATTGGTGGTTTCGCACGGCTCCCATTGGCTGCGGTGCGCGTCACGGATTATCTGGTCGAACTCACGCAGACCGTCCGGATAGTACGCCCTGATCTCGTTTTTGTTCATGAACTCCGTTCCGACTCCGAGCGCATCGCCCAGGGCATGGCCGAAAATCGCTCCTTTCACGCGGTCGTGGAGGGTTAATTCCTGATTCTGTATCATTAGGTGATCAAATAGATTTTGTTAGTGAATTCCACAGTATTCCGTTAAGTCTATACTGGCAGACCGATGGCCGATATGGTCTTCGGCCACTGTTGTCGCGGTAAAATTATCAAAAAAAAGTTAAACCCGCAAAAAATAGTGATAAAAACGTAGGGCTTACTTGCGTTTTTTTCTGAAAAAGTCGGAAATCACCTCGGCGCATTCCTCCGCCAGTAGACCTGATTCCACTATTGTCTTGGGATGGAGCGGGGATGGATCTGAGCAGAAATATGACTCGAAACCGCGTTTGGGATCGGAAGCTCCATACACCAGCCGTCCCATCTGTGACCATCCGATTGCGCCGGCGCACATGGCGCATGGCTCCACGGTGACGTAAAGCGTGCAGTTGGGCAGATATTTGCCTCCCAATGTATTTGCGGCGGCGGTTATGGCCATCATCTCGGCGTGGGCGGTAACGTCCTTGAGCTTCTCGGTCATGTTGTGGCCTCGACCCACTATGCGGCCGTTGCACACCACCACGGCGCCTACTGGAACCTCGTTTTCCTCGGCGGCGGCTTCGGCCTCGTTAAGGGCCATCCGCATCCATTTCTCGTCTGTAGTTGTCATTGCGGTTGGATTTCTGTCAGTTGTCGGATTCGCGCCGCCACCTGTTCCATCAGCCATGCCGGGGTGGATGTGGCGCCGCATATGCCGATGGTCTCGGCGTCGCGAAGCCATTCGGCATCGACACCGTCAACGTCTGTGACGGCGTAGGTCCGGGGATTTACCGAACGGCATTCCTCCAGCAGGACCTTGCCGTTGCTGGATTTGGCGCCGGTCACGAACACCACCGCGCTGTGGCTGGCGGCGAACTCGCGAATCTTGGCCGAGCGGGTGGCCACCTGCCGGCAGATGGTGTCGAAGTATTCGAAACATCCGTTGCCTTTTCGCGCCTGGATGGCCTCCACCAGCTGGCGGAAACCCTCGATGCTCATCGTGGTCTGTGAGTAGAGGAACACATCGCGCGTCAGGTCCAGACTGTCAAGCTGGTCGGAACCCTGGATCACCACGGCATCGCCATGAGTCTGACCCACTAAGCCCAGAACCTCGGCGTGGCCGTTCTTGCCGTATATTACGAACAGCGGCATATGTTGCCTTGTGCCCTCCTCCATTTCCGTCACTGCGCGGTCGTAGGCCTGCTTGATGCGTTGCTGCAGTCGCAGCACCACCGGGCATGTGGCATCGATGATGGTGATGTTGTTGCGTCGCAGGGTAGCGTACGTGGCCGGCGGCTCGCCATGAGCGCGTAGCAGTACGGTCGTGTCGTGCAGCTGCTCAAGGTCACTGTGGGTGATGGTGCGCAGTCCCATGCGGCACAGGCGTTCCACCTCGCTGGCGTTGTGTACGATATCGCCGAGGCAACGAAGCTCGCCGGCACGGCGAAGTTCGGCTTCCGCCTTGGTGATGGCAGTGACCACACCGAAGCAGAAGCCGGAATTCGAGTCTATCTCAACCTTAGGCATTGAAGTAGTCAATACTTGTTGACGGTTTTGTTGAACATTTCCATCAGCCAGTCCATCTGCTGCTGTGGCGTCATGTCGCCGTTGTCCAGCTCGATGGCGTCGTCGGCCTTGCGCAGCGGCGACACGGCGCGTGTGGAATCGATCCGGTCACGCTCACGGACATTTTCAAGCACTTCCCGATAATCCACCGGTTTGCCGGTCTTATGCTCCAGTTCCAGCACACGGCGGCGTGCCCGTTCCTCGGCGCTGGCGTTGACGAAGACCTTCAGCTCGGCGTGGGGGAATACGGTGGTCCCGATGTCCCTGCCGTCCATCACGATGCCTCCGTGTTCCCCGAACTCCTGTTGCAGCTTCACCAGATGCTCGCGGACCTGGGGGATGGTGGAGACGGGACTGACAAGCTCGCTGACGGCCAGCGTACGGATCCGGTCCTCGACGTCCTCGCCGTTCAATAGCGTATGCTGCACCCCGTCGGCTCCGGCCTGTGCGAACGATATCCTGATGTCGGGCAGCGTCGCCACCAATGCCGCAGTATCGACGGTATGGCCGGGATGCGTCAGGCCGTGGCGCATGGCGTATAGTGTCACGGCGCGGTACATCGCTCCCGAGTCGACATAGGTGTAGCCGACGCGGCGCGCCAGCTCACGCGCCATCGTGGACTTCCCCGAAGAGGAAAATCCATCGATGGCTACTGTTATCTTTCTCATTTCTTAGTGCTCTTTCTTCTCTTTCTCACTACCTGCAGCACCTGGGCGGTACGTGCGGGCAGGTACATCTTGAGCCAGCCTTTGCCGCTGGGGCTGTACAGCGGGTCGGGCTGCGTGAAGTGGTGGATCTTGTCGTCAATCAGACCGAAGCCGCCGTATTTCGGGTCGTCGGAGTTGAGGACTACCTCATATTCGCCGGCCGGAGCCAGGAAACCGTATCCCTCGAACGAGCGTGTCGGACTCCAGTTGAACACGAATATCAGGTCGCCGCGCATGAATGCCAGAATCTGGTCGTCATCCTTCTCCCACAGCTTCTCCACCGGCAGGGCCTGGAAGTTGTAACGGTTGCTGATCAGTTCGATCATATCGTTGTCGAACCGGTTCAGGAACTTGTACTTCAGTTCCTCGCGGTCCACCAGATCCCACTGGCGGCGCGCGTACTTGTAGCTCCAGCCGTTGCCTTCGCGCGGGAAGTCGATCCATTCAGGATGGCCGAACTCGTTGCCCATGAAGTTGAGGTATCCGCCGTTGATGGTGCCCAGGGTCACCAGACGTATCATTTTGTGGAGCGCCATGCCGCGTGCCACTACGCCGTTGGTGTCGCTGACCTCCATATGCCAGTACATCTCCTTGTCGATCAGACGGAAGATAATGGTCTTGTCGCCCACCAGCGCCTGGTCGTGGCTCTCGCAGTAGCTTACGGTCTTCTCGTCGGCCCGACGGTTGGTCAGCTCCCAGAATATGGAGGTGGGATGCCATTCCTCGTCCTTCTTCTCCTTGATCATCTTGATCCAGTAGTCGGGGATGCCCATGGCCAGACGGTAGTCGAAGCCCATGCCGCCGTCGTCGAACCTGATGGCCAGGCCAGGCATGCCGCTCATCTCCTCGGCGATGGTGATGGCCGAGGCCTTGACCTCGTGGATCAGCATGTTGGCCAGCGTCAGATAGACTATGGCGTTGGTGTCCTGGTTGCCGTCGTAGTAATCGCCGTAGTTGGTGAACGCCTTGCCCAGACCGTGGTCGTAGTAGAGCATCGAGGTCACTCCGTCGAAGCGGAAACCGTCGAAGCGGTACTCCTCCATCCAGAACTTGCAGTTGGACAGAAGGAAGTATAGGACGTAGTTCTTGCCGTAGTCGAAGCAGAGTGAATCCCATGCCGGATGCTCGCGGCGGTGGTCGCCGTAGAAGTAGAGGTTATGGCTGCCGTCGATGCGGCCCAGCCCCTCGTTCTCGTTCTTCACGGCATGGCTGTGGACTATGTCCATGATCACGGCGATGCCCATGGAATGAGCCTCGTCGATCAGGCGCTTCAGGTCGTCGGGAGTGCCGAAGCGGCTGGAGGCGGCGTAGAAGTTGCTGACATGATAGCCGAACGATCCGTAGTATGGATGCTCCTGGATGGCCATAAGCTGGATGGCGTTGTAGCCGTCCTTGGCTATGCGCGGCAGGATGTTGACACGGAATTCCTCGAATGTTCCCACACCCTCCTTCTCCTCGGCCATGCCGATGTGGGCCTCATATATAAGAAGCGGTTTGGTGTCGGGGACGAAACGGCGGGTCTTGAACTTGTAGGGTTTCTCGGGGGCGTAGACCTGTGCTGTGAAGATCTTGGTCTCGGGGTCCTGCACCACGCGGCGTGCGTAAGCCGGCAGACGGTCGCCTTCGCCGCCCTCCCAGAATACGCGCATCTTGAACAGGTCGCCGTTATGGAGCATGTCAGGGGCGAATTTGCCCTCCCAGGATCCATCCTCCAGGCGTGTCAGGGCGTAGCGCTCGTCATCCTTCCAGCCGGTGAAGTCTCCGATCAGCAGGACCTTGGTGGCGTTGGGCAGATAGTCGCGGAATATCCAGTTGCCGCTGGCCTGACGGTGCAGGCCATAGTATTTGTATGCGTTTGCGAATTTCACCAGGCTGCCGTCGTGATTGGCGGTCAGCTCATTGTATTTCTTGATAACATCTTCGTGACGTCCGTCGATGGCGCCCTTGTAAGGCTCCAGCCACGGGTCGTTGCGCAGAATGGCGAGTTCTTTTTTCATATCTCAATCGTAGGGTTATATTTACTTGTCTTCTTTGTTTTTGGAATGCTCAGGCTCCATGTTGACGGCGTGGAGCATGTGCAGAATGGCGTTGCGCAGCTTGCTCGAGTCGTTGTCGTTGCCCTTCAGGGTCTCGATCACGCCGGCTATGTAGTCCTGCGGGGACTTGTAGCCGAGTTGTCCGTGGATGTTGACGGCTGCCAGCATCGGCTTGTGGTTGAATACGCGCAGTATGCCGTACAGGTCGTTGTTGTCGGCCAGCGTGATGAACTCCTTGCGCAGGCGGTTGTAATGGGCGCGGGGTTCCAGCTTGTTGATCAGCTGGCGGATGTGCGTCTCCATGGCTGTGATGCATGAGAAACGGGCGTCGATGCGGCATTCCACATCGCGCTTCACCTTGTGGCGCGTGTGCTGCAGGGCCTGGTCCTCCAACTGTCGCCGGAACATCCTTACTATGTCGGCATGCATCCGTGTCACTATCTTCTTGCCGTTCTTTGCCCGTCGGTTGGCCATCACCCTTACAACCTCCGGCAGGAGGAAAATGTTTTCTATCTCGGCCACGTCGGGCACCATTATCTGCTTCTGGCGCAGATAGTCCACCTCGGCGTCCGTGCGGCGGTCGCGGTCCACGATGCCCATGCTCTGCAGGTGATGCATCGAGTTGAGGTCGTTGAATGTGCGGACGGTCTCGATTACCTTGTTGCACGATCCCAACGGCCTGACGGTCCGGTCGCGGAACACCTGGGAATATAGCCGGATGTCGATGCTGTGCCGGTCGTCGCCCTCAATGAACAGCACCGGCTTGCGGCTGCCGGCCAGCTCGATCATCAGGTCCTCGGACAGCGGGGTGCGGCTCAGCAGGTCGTAGTCCCAGGCATGAGCGTCGGAGTCGTAGCTCTTGACCCATAGGCAGGTGTTGCGCGTGCGGCTGGTCACGAAGTCAACGTCGACCGAGTTGTAGATGAACGTGCAGTCGGGACGCATCTGCTCCACCGTGTCCCAGAGAGTCTGCCGGATTGCCGGATGCAGGAACAGGGAGGGGGAGTCGATGAACACCACTGCGTCGGGCATGGCGAACAGGACACCGGCCAGGTAGTAGAGCACGGCCTTCTCGCCCTGGCTCAGGTGGTCGATGGTGATCAGGTCGCGGCCCGATCCGGTGCCGAACATTATGCGCGAGCCATGGCGTACGAATCTGTTGCCGGGGAAGATGCGCTCCCAGTGACGGCGCACCATGTCGAAACGTGACTCTGGCAGCTTGGCCTTCGGGCCATTGCCCTTCAGCTTGGACTTGATGTCGAACAGATTATGGATCTCGTCGGCAAACAGGAGATAGAAGATCTTGTCCAGCTGGCTGACGGCATCGGTGCGGAGGAACGGCTGCTGAAGCACAGCCTCGCGGTACAGGACGTCGATAGACCCCGGACGTGTTGACTCCGACAGTTCGGGGAAGAAGGCCGTCAGGACGTCCATGCAGTAGGCATGGTCGCCGCACAGCTCGGTCATCTCGTCCATGAAACGGGTCTTGCCCGAGCCGTTGGCGCCGATTATGGTGATCCGGCGCGAGCTGGCGGCATCCATCTCCCGGACGGGATGCAGTGCCCGTGGCAGTGTGATTCCTTTACCCATAAATGTTCCTTAAGTTTACAAAATCACGTTTCAACTCGTAAATTTAGTGTTTTTTTTCTAAATTTGCAAACAGAATCCGGTTACGGAGCCAATTATAGACAAATTTAGAATAAAATAGATGTTTTCAGGAATAGTAGAATGCGCGGCCCGTGTGGAGGGTCTGCGTCGTGAGGGCGGCAACCTACACTTGACGTTATCGTGTCCGTTTGTCGACGAGTTGAAGATCGATCAGTCCGTGTCGCACAACGGCGTGTGCCTGACGGTGGTCAGCGTCGAGGACGGAACCTACACTGTCACGGCCATCAAGGAGACGCTGGAGCGTAGCAACCTGGGCCGGCTGGAGGTCGGTTCGCTGGTGAATCTGGAGCGCAGCATGCGCATCGACGGCCGCCTGGACGGTCATATAGTCCAGGGTCATGTGGATCAGACTGCGGTCTGCACCGATGTCCGCGAGGCCAATGGATCGTGGTACTACACGTTTGCCTACCGTGTGCCGCGCGAGATGGCGCGACGGGGTTATGTGACCGTCGACAAGGGTTCGGTCACCGTCAACGGCGTGTCGCTGACGGTCTGCGAGCCGCGCGACCTTCCGACCGACGACCCCGACATGATGGAGTGTCAGTTCATGAACGCAATCATCCCGTACACACACGACCATACAAACTTCTGCCGGATTCAGAAGGGTACGGTGGTGAACCTGGAGTTCGACATTCTGGGCAAATACCTGGCTCGTCTCAACTCCATCTGATCCGGGGCTGCATCTGCATCCATCATGTCGAAAGATTAAAAGGTCGATATTTTGGATATATTATAATTTTGGCGTAAATTTGCAATGTAATTTGGTGACTGATCCGGATTATATGCCATCAAGGTGGTATCGAAACATGAACGATACATTCTTAAGGTGCTAAATCCGTGGAAGTTTAAAAGGGAACGGGGTGAGAATCCCCGACAGACCCGCTGCTGTGATTTCCGTGAAATCTGACCGGCAAGAATCAAGTCACTGTCAACTTCTGAGGTTGACGGGAAGGCTCCGGACAGATGGGATAAGTCAGAATACCTGCCATTTTGCGATGACCGATTGTCGGCTCCCGGGATTGGGCCGTGTGTCTTGAAAATGTGCGCTGACGGTATCTGACGGATAACGTTGTACGGCTGTCCTTTGGCCCGTAATGACACATGTCATTCCTCCATTGCATCAGCGTGCATGTGTCTTTGACATTGGCATTACCATTCCTGACTCCGCTATGCGGTCGCAGGAATGGATTTATTTTTATAAATAATGCCAATGAAAACAAAACAACTTTTTCTCACGTTGCTGATAGCCATTCTGGCGCTACCGCCCCTGCGGCTGTCGGCAGGCTTCGACGACACCGGTACTGTCTACTACATGCGTGGCAGCGACGGACTCGATCAGGAAGTGCTTGTGAACGGGAAGATAACGTTTATCTCCCAGACAGGCAGCACCATTCCCGGATACAGGGATGCGGGAACTAACTTCAAACCCGCCAATCAGGGCGAGGTCCTGAAAATCACAGTAGATGCCATAGACCTGACCGGCGGCAACTATCTCCTCCTGTATGAGACACCTATAGACGAGGTAAGAGGTGGTGTCTCCGACGGTGTGGACCAGTCCCGCTATCTTCCTACAGGCTGGCTGTACAAACTGACAGCCGATAACGTAGGCTTCACTTATCAGTCAACCGCCGAGGACGGGGGCTTGAGTTTCGGATTCCATTCCGGCTCAGCCAATGGACAGAAGGGATTCAAAATCACCATCGAGAGTGTGGCCCTCAAGGATATGGAGTATGTCGAGACCACCTGGATCTCCGACCTGGCCCAGCCATGGCGAGGACTTGATGACGCTGTTATAGCCGGTGTTACGGTCAAGATGGATGGAGGCCTCAATCCGCTCAAGCTTAACGATATGACTTTGGATTGCTCCGCACTCCAGGGTATAGCGGACAAGGTTTCCAACCTACGCCTGTACGAGTCCTCGGTCATCAACGATGACAATCTTGTAGCCACCATCAGCGGAAACCAACTCAAGGTTTCGGATTATACTTTGAAAGGTGGCAAGAACAATTTCTATGTCGTAGCCGACCTCGCGCCCAATGCTATCGGCGAACTGGCCGACATCATCATCTCCAGCCTGGTGGTAGACAATGCAACCCGTACGCCCGTATCGTCTACAGGCCAATGCATACCGGTCAGGAATGAGGTGCGTATCGCGTCCGTTCCTGCAGTCTATACCATCTCGGAAGCCACCGAATTCTATGACGACGGTGGCAAGGACGGCAAGATTTCGGATAAGTTCGAGGGTTCCGTGACTTTTGTACCATCCACTCCCGGCAACGCCATCAAGGTGGATGTCACCAAACTCGCCATCTTCAATACCTCCAGCACAGGTCTGAACGACGTATTCAAATTCTACAATGGTAGTGAGGCAAACGAGGACAACCTCATAGCAACCCTGCTGAAAACGGCACGTTTTGTCAAATCGACAGCTTCCGACGGTTCGATGACAGTTACGCTCAAAAGTACCACAGGCGTTCCCGCCGATGGTTGGGAAGCAGTGGTTTCCGAATACACTCCGGGAAACATGACGCTCAGTGGTGTATCCGCTTCACAGTCGGACTACTCATCCACAGTCTCGTCCCTGCAGAAAGGCGTGGATATGCTGACCATCGATGTTCAGACCGACAACAATTCGAATCCCCTTGCGCTGGGTAACGTATCCCTGACTGCCGCCAATCCGGCTGGCTTCAAGGAAGTCAGCCTTTATGCCATTGACAATACCACGGAAACCCCTGCACGTGTCAAGGTGGCTACGGTTGCTCCCACAGCAGCGCAGTTCAAGATTGAAGCCAACCGAGAGCTGGCCGAAGGACACAACCTGTTCGTGTTGGCCGCCGACATGGCCGACAACCTTGTAAACGGCGAGAAGGTAAGTCTCGGCATGACTTCGGTGAATATAGGAGGTACAGAGCAGACTGCTGACGCCGTCAATGAGCTGGAGGTCAAGAATCTATGGCTTTCGCAGGAAGGTGCGTTTACCGTCAATGTAAATGGTGACTGGGCGTTCCAGTCCACACCCAATCCCTCAAGCCCCGGTAAATACAATACGGGCGAGATTGACCAGATCACAACCTTCAAGCCCGTGAGCCAGGGATATGTCATCCAGATGGATTTCAACTCGTTCGAGGTGCAGTACGCTTCTTCCTCTTATGGCACCAAGTCGGTATTCGAGATCTACAGCGGCGACAGCTGTGACGAGAACAACCTGCTGTGGAAGGTAGACAGCGATGCAAAGGCCTCCGCCGGCCCCGGAGCCACACTCCGTTCGACGGCAGCCGACGGATCCATGACCGTCAAGTTCAATCCCAACACGACATACTCTTCCTATACCAAGAAAGGATGGGATGCTGTTGTCAAGGAGTTCCGGAACCATGACATGACCATCATCGGTGCCGAGGCTTCGTTGCCCAACAGTTCCGAACTCGCAGTTGCCGCCCAGGCTCAGCCTATTCTGGACTTCACCCTGATGACCGAGGGCACCCTGAGCGTCAAGAAACTCAAGAAGATAAATCTGTCGCTGGAGAACCCCCAGGCCCTCTCGGCCGTGGAGGTATATGCCTCCACCCAGGCCGACGGCGCGTCGGCCACGCTGTTCGGCAGGAACGAGACTCCTGCCGCAACCACGGCAATTGCCGGAGAGTATGAACTTCGTGAAGGCAAGAACTACTTCTTTGTAAAGATCGATGTCGCCGATGACGCCGAGCCTGAGACTCAGATATCTGCCGGTCTGCTGTCGGTCGAGGATGCCGACGGCAAAGTAGACTCATTCGAGAACTGCAAGCCCGAGGGCGGCCGTGTCATCAAGGACATGCTGATCTGCGAGCAGGGCGAACATACAGTTACCGTTTCGGGGAACAAGATGTTCTACGACGACGGCGGCAAGGATGGCAACATCTCCAGCAGAATCAAGGCCACCTATGTGTTTGTTCCTGCGCGTGAAGGCCATTCGGTGACCATCGACGCCAAGGAATTCTCAATCGGCAACGGCCATATGTACATCTACAGCGGCCGCACTCCCGACAAAGCCAATATTCTGGGCAAGGTCACCGGATACAGCGCCACTTCAGGGCCGCAATCACTGACCTCCAAGGCCGAGGACGGCGCCCTTACGGTTGTAGTGGAGGGTCCTACCGGCACAACCCTCAAAGGCTTTGCCCTCGAGCTTGGACTGCATGAGAAGGTGCCTTACGCTCTCGACAGCACCACGGCCTCCGCACTCAGTTCGGGTAATGTGGCACGTGGCGCCGGCAACCTTCCGTTGCTGGATATCGCCGCCGTCATTTCCGGCGACAAGGATGCCTCCAAGATCGGTAACCTGAGGTTCAGCACTGCCGGCACCACCAACCCTGCCGACATCAAGGCCCTTCACCTCTATTATACTGCGCATGAGGCTGTATTCTCGCCCGGTCAGGCGACGCTGCTTGCAACCATGGAGAATCCCGGTCAGGACGTGACGTTCGACGCTGAGCTCTCCACCGGCGATAACGGTGTCTACCATTTCTTCCTGACCGCTGACCTGGACAATGCCGCCACCGTAGGCAATATTGTCAAGGCATCCTTCGCAGGACTTGATTTCAACGGACAGCCTCAGACTCCGGCGCAGACATCGGCAGCAGTCGAGATCATGTTGCAGCGAGGAGTAAGCGGCACATTCACAATCGGAACCTCCGATAGCGCTGACTTCCCGACATTCAAGGACGCCATGGCTTCCCTGGCCTCGGGTCTGGAAGGACCTGTGGTATTCGAGGTCGAGAACGGGACCTATGCCGAGAATGTAACAGTTGAGAACATCAAGGGAACCTCCACGGAGAACACCCTGACGATCCGTTCCAAGAGCGGCAACCGCGCCGATGTGGTGATTGCAGGTAAATATACATATTCCGACAAGGAGGCTGCACTGAAGATCGTGGCAACACCTTATGTGAATGTCGAGAACCTCAGCGTACAGGTCGGCTCCGCCTCGTTCGAAAATGTGGTATATGTAGGCAAGGGCAGCCATGACGTGAGTCTGCTGAACCTGGACGTGACCGCCGACAAGGTGACGTCAGGCTATACAGGCATCTGCCTGGTGCGCACTTATTCCTCCACAAGCGAGGCTGGTCAGTACAACGACAACTTTACCGTCAAGGACTGCCATTTCGCAGGTGGCCGCATCGGACTGTACCTGGCCAGCAACGGCATCGTTGCGTGGCCCCAGGACCGCAACTACCGTATTCTGCACAACACCCTGGAAGGCATAGGCAGCAAAGGCATTTACGTCTCTTCCGCGCGTCAGGTGCAGGTTTGCGACAATACAATCATCGAGACATCGCCGGTCAAGGGTTACTATGCCACTGACTTCTACAGAGTGGAGGGCGGCGAGATTTCCGGCAACCGTATAGTCTCCGGCAATGAAGGAAGCACTATCGATACCAACAACCTCTACTTCCGTACTGAATGTACAGGCACGGAGGCAAGTCCGTTCCGTGTGTTTAACAACGAGGTAGTGATTATCGGCTCGCCGTCCTACGGTTGCCGTGCCCTCCAGATCAGCAACGACTGCGAGGGAATGGAGATTGCCTACAATACCTTCCGTGCAAGCGGTATGGCTGTGTACCTATTTGCTACCTCAGGCAGTTTCGTCCCGAAGAACAACAGGTTCATCAGCAATATCTTCAGTACAACATGTACCAACGACGCTTCGTATCCGGTCTATTTCTGGAACGATACAGACGCGCAGGGGTACGAGTTCAGGGGCAATGTGTTCTACAGTCCCAACGGCCATGTCTGCAAGAACGACAAGACCGTCCTGGATGCCGAGGACTTCAACGTCCTGGCAGGTAACGAGACCAATCTCTACGAAAATGTCGCGTTCCTGAGCGCTACCGATTCCCATCCTGCCGAGGCCGGATGCCTGAATGCCGGGACACCGCTGGACTATGTGACCGTTGACCGAGACGGTAATGTCCGTGACGCCTGTCATCCCACAATCGGAGCTTACGAATACTCAACGCCGTCGACCGATGCCCCTGTCCTGAACGAAGGCTATCCAAAGGTAGGGACTCCGGCCGAGACCTCTGTTGCCGTCGCCACCAAGTGGAGTATGGGCGCCACTCTGTATGCCATTGTCAAGGAGGTTACTGCCGAGGGGGAGGTTGCGGAACCGACCGCCGGGGAACTCCTGGCCACTAAGGGCGTGGAGGTCCAGGCAAACACCGAGTATACATGGAATTTCACGGGATTGACTCCGCAGACCGGCTATAAGGCATGGTTCCTGGCCGTCAGCGGTGCAGGTATACAGAGTGAGGTAGCCGCGACCGAGGAGTTCACCACCCTGCATCACATAGAGCCGCTCACCGTGGATTTCGACAATGAGCCGGTTGCCGTGACCTACGGCGAGACATACACCCTGCAGGGTATGGTTGCCGGTGGTGATGAACCTTATGAATATGAATGGTCGGGACAGGATGGCGTGCGGATCGCGACCTCCGAGACCGCCGATGTGACCGTAACGCTTCCGGCCTACTATACACTGAAGGTGACTTCCGCCGACGGCCAGAAAGCTATGGGCCGCGTTGCGGTTGAGCCGGAGAATGTTCCTGAGCTGACTCCGCTTGTTGTCGCTACATTCGATGACAACTATCTGGAGTCAGAGACCCATATCATGCCCGAGGAGGACGGTATGTTCTATTCCGGTTCATTCGCGTTCTACAACGGTGGCATGCCGGAGTACGATTTCTGGTATGGATATACCCTTTCCAATGAGACCTCCGCTGACTTCGCGGATTTGGATGATCAGTTCCACAGTGCCAACGGCGGCGGCTACGATTCCGCGAACTTCGCGGTTGCTTATCCACAGGGTAAGACTATAGTCCCTGTTGGTTATGCCGGTGGAGCGGTTATTCCCGGATTCTATGTTAATAATTCCGCCTATGCGGTCAATTCGATGGAGAATGGAGACGGTTTCGCCAAAAAATTCGAGAAGGGCGACTGGTTCAAGCTGACGGCACGTATCACGACTGCCGAGGGCACGACCAATAAGGATCTGATATATCTTGCCGATATGCGCGACGAGACACCGTCCGAGCATTATATCCTGAAGGATTGGGAGTATGTGGATCTGTCACGTTTCGGCAAGATACAGTCGATCACGTTCAATTTCGAGAGCTCGGACACGGGAACCTACGGCATAAATACGCCGACATATCTGTGTATCGAGAATTTCGGTACGGAACCTGACGCGGAGGCCAGGGTACTGGCAGTTCCGGAAGATGGTGTGGATCTGAGCAATCATTTCGATATCGATGCCGACGGCACCCGCACTGAATACAGTGTCAAGCAGACTTCCGGCGCCGAGGTTTATACGGTACGAGTTGATAACGGCAGGCTTTACCTTGATCCGGTGCCCGTCAATGCGGTGGATGCTGATCCCACGGTTACTGCCGTGGTAAGCATGCGTCAGAAGGGACGCACCCAGTATCTGGACATGACCCTGACCAAGGACTTAGGTTCAGGTATTGACGGAGCCGATACTGACTCCAGCGACGTGAAGGTATCCGTTTCGGCCAATGCCGTATGCGTCAACACGGGAAGCACCGGTTACAGCGTGGATATCTACTCAGCCGACGGTATGCATGTTTATGAAGCATCCGGTCTGAACGGCAATTCGGTAATTGGCCGTGACCGTCTTCCCTCCGGTATCCTCATCGTCAGAGTAAAAACAGCCGGCAATGAGAGTAACCACCGCATTCTGCTGCGTTGAGCTGATTTTTTAATAATGAAGGAGGCTGTGTCGATTACGACACAGCCTCTGTTTTGTTCGATGAATGCGGCTGGGAGAGGATTTACTTCTTGTTGCGGCCGTTCAGGATGTCGCGAAGCTGGTTCAGGCCCTTCTGGACATCGCCCTGCTGGCTGTTGTTGTCGGTGGGAACAGGGTCGTTGTTCACATTGGAACCGGAAACGGAATCAGGGTTGGTGTTGGAATTGGTCTGATTGGAACCGTTGTCCTGATTTGAACCCCAGGGGAACAAGGAGCCGAGGCCGGTGCCGCTGTTGCCGTTGGTCTCGCCCTGTACAGTGCCTGTTTTCTCGGTGCGGAATCCGATGCAAAGACCGTCGTACATCTCCAGGATCTTCGTGATGGCGTTGAGTGACTGGATGTTCACAACTTTTGAGATTGCCGACAGCAGTTTCACCAGTTTGGTGGCGTCGAACATGATGTTCTGAGTCTTGGATGTCTTCTCGACATAGGTCGGTACCGAAGCTAACTGCATGCCCAGGGCGGTGAAATTGAAGTTGAACACTCCTTTCTGTCCTTCGACCGGGGTGATGTTGCCCGTAAGGGTCAACATCTTGGTTTTCATCGAGAATGTTCCGTCGGTGTTGACCGTTATGACAGTGCCGTTCAGGCCCAGCTTGGTGTAATAGGGAGCGAGTTTGCTCTCGACGTAAGATGCCGCCGCCGTGCCTCCGGCCTTCTTCAGGAAGTTGTCTGACTGGAAGCATATCGCCGGACCGTTGCTGGTCCAGACTCCGGCCATGTCCTGGACGGTGATGTTGCTGCTGCTGAACACTCCTTCCAGCAGGTTGGTCAGGATGTTGCCGCCGCCGTTGTCACTGCCTTTGCTGTCCTGGTTCCCCTGGTTATTCTCCGTCTGGCGGTTGCCACCGATCATGTTGCCCAAGGCCCCGAAAATGTCGCCCGGCCCTTGGGCCCCGGCAGTATTGACGCTCATCAGCGTCACAAGCAACGCCACGGCGATGGTTTTGATTGTTTTCATTCTTAATTGGTCAAATTGGAATTATGTTCTTGATTTAGTTTCTGGCTTGTATTTGAAATTTTGGTTTAATTGGGACAATTGTAAACACGATTAACGTTAATATAATTAAAATTCAGAATAAAAATATTAACTTCGCATCTGAATTTTCACGCGCGAATAGTCCCTGTGTGCGGCAGGCCGTATCGGCCGTCAATATATAGAACGTAATTATGCGTGAATATTTCAAAGATTGGTCAGAGATTGTCCCTGATTTGTGGATGCACTGTCCTGACGACTTTAAAAGCGAAACAACAAAACAATTTAGAGGAATATGAAAAAGTATCAACAAGGGCTTCTTCTGTTGGCACTGCTACCGGGCCTTGGCCTGACGAGCTGCAGCGACGACAATCCCTGGAGTGGCTCGGACGACATGGGGGGCATCGCGCTGAACCTGGAGTCCGATGCCCGGCTGATGCGTCACAGCACGCGTGCCGACGACACCAATTGCCCCATTGTACCGGATGCCAACGCCTTCGGAATCCGACTTTCCAAGAGCGACAAGAGTTACGACAAGGAATGGTCCTCGCTGGAGGGTTTCAACAAGGAAGAGGGATTTCCCATCGGTGACTACACCATCGAGGCGGTCTACGGCGACATGAACGTCCAGGGCTTCGAGCGTCCCTGTTTCAAAGGCAACAACTCATTGCACGTGTCTCCCGGTACCACCACTACGGTCAACGTGACCGCCACCCTGGCCAATGCCATGGTGACCATGCGTTATACCGATGAGTTCCTGGCTGCTTTCTCTTCATACAGCGCCGCCATACAGACTCCTAACCATGCTTCCGATCTGGTGGTTTTCCCGCAGGGTGAAAGTCGTCCGGCTTTTATAGACCCCAGCGGAGAGGGTGACACGGAGCTGATAATGACACTCCTGGACGGTCAGGGAGGCTCCATACAGGTCCGTCCCGCCAAATTCAAGGCCGAGTCCCGTAAGAACTATCTGATTACCGTGAACGTGACCGGAGACATCCACAAGGGCGACGCCGCGCTGACTGTGACGTTCGAGGAGAATGTCACTGCCGAGACCATCACCATATCGCTTGGCGACGAGCTGTTCACCTCACCGGCTCCCGAGGTCCGCGCCACAAACTTCACTGTCGGCACTCCCATCGAACTGATGCAGTACGATGAGCTGTCTGTAAGTCCTCAGTTCGACCTCTACGCTTTCGGTGGTTTCCAGGAAGTGAACCTGAAGGTGTCCAGCACCTCCAATGCATCCTACGCGCCTGCGTTCGGCAACAGCGTGAATCTGCTCAATGCCGACGCCGCAACTCAGGGTCTGCTGGCCAACGAGGGCGTGAGGGTCCACGGACTGTTCCGCAACCCCGACAAGATGGCGGTGGTGAATGTCAAGGACTTCCTGGGCAACCTTCCCGAGGGGGAGTACAATATCCGGGTCGAGGTGGTGGATGCGCTGGGACGCCTTTCCACACAGACCGTCGAGAATGCGGTTGTCCTCACGGCGAAAGTGACAGAGACGAAGTACACCCTTGCCAGTGCCGGAAGCATCGACTATATGGCCAAGGAGGTCAAGGTAACGGTCAACACCAATTCGGTTCAGCTCAAGAACCGCATCAAGTTCACTGTAAACAATGCGGAGGTCTCCTATACAGTCGCTGTCGGAACGCCTTCGGGCGAGCTGCCTTACGCCTATACCTATACCCTGAGTGTTCCGGAGGCCACCAAGGCCACTGTGCCTGTCAAGAGTGCGTATGGCAGGAAAATGGCGGAGACCGCGGTCGCGGTGAACGGTCCCGTTTATGAAACGTTGGTAGACGCTTTCGCTCGTTTCGCTGTGTTCAAGATCGCGACTGAGAATGCCGAGATGAAAGAATTCCTGACCTCTAATCTGAGTGTATATAATGGCAACACCACGGTTACGCCTGCCAACATCAGCCGTGATGTCACGAATGGCCTGATCACCGTCAAGGGCCTGAACGCTGCGACTACCCACAGTGGATATACTCTCAAGCTCAACGACAGTTTCGAGAAGCCTGTTCCCTCTTTCGTTACTGAAGCCGAGGCGGATGTGCCGAACGGTGATTTCTCCGAGAATGGTGATCACATTTACTTCAGCAACATACATACCGGCGGTACCTTTGGTACATCATTAGCAACATACCAGTGGAGAACAACAATTGACCGCTACGCGCCGGCAGGATGGGCGACTCTGAACGCCAAAACAGCTTATCCAGGATCCAATCCATTGAATACATGGTTTGTAGAACCGTCAACATACCTTGATAACGGTGTTTGTGTGGTGCGTACTGTCGGCTACCATCATAATGGAACTCTACCCGAAAGAGATGAGGGAGGTTTTAAAACTTATAGCGGTAAATATCCTCAAAATCTGGAGATATCCGAAGGTGTCCTGTTCTTGGGATCCTATAGTTTTGATGGAACAGCACATCGTGAGAACGGAGTGCCTTTCAGTTCCCGTCCCATGAGCATGACGTTCGACTATAAATATTCCCCGAAAGACGGGCATCAGGCACAGGCAGACCTGATAGTGCTCGATAATGATAATAATGTTATCGCATCGAAGACGGAGTATCTCTCGGCGTCTCCCGATATGCAGACACGCACCTTAAGGATTTCGAATTATCCGTTTGGCAAAAAGGCGTCCAAGCTATACGTGCGGTTCCGCTCAATGAGGGACGACACTGAGCCCGCATTAAATGTACCTGGTGGATCAAGTCTCAATATCAGTGGCCATAATGGAATAAATAATAATATACCTGCCAATGAATATAAGGCTTATGCCGTCGGTTCAGTCCTGACTCTCGACAATGTTAAACTCGGATATACGGAGGCAGTGGCCGTAACCGCCGCTCCCCGCCGCAAATAAGGATAAATAATGAAAAACAGATATATACTGCCGCTGCTGGCGGCAACGTTGCTGGCCACCGGCTGCTCCAAGGAGAATGGTTTCGGTGTGGAGGTGGCCGATGACGAGGGACAGGTGCTGAAGTCGGCTCTCGACATGTCCACAACCACCGACCCGACGATTGTGACCCGCTATGAGTCCGGTGTGGACCTGAGCGATTTCAAGATCAACTTCATCAAGGTGGGCGACGTGCAGGCAACAAAGAGTGTGATGTACAGCGAGATGCCCGATGTAATGACCCTGAAGGTCGGAACCTATACCGCCACTGCCGAGAAGGGTCAGGACCTCAACGCAGAATGGGAGAATCCCTACTTCAAGGGTGCTTCCGGCGAGTTCACCGTCAATGCCCAGGAGATTACCTCCTACATCGATCCGATCGTGTGTGATCTGATGAACATCAAGGTTACGATTGCGTTCGACGGGAGTCTCTCCTCCGTTATGTCGTCCGATTCCTATGTCGAGGTAAAGGTAGGCAACAATCCCGGCCTGAACTTCACTACCGCCGAGGCTAACGCGGGCAAGGCAGGCTACTTCAAGCATACCAGCGAGAACACGCTGGTAGCCACGTTCCACGGCACCGTAAACGGTTCCAGGATTGTCGAGACCAAATCGTACGACGGAATCGACAAGGGCCGTTGGTACAAGCTGACCTTCAAGCTGCATCAGAATACCGGCGGCGATCCGACCGGTGGTGCGCAGGGTGAGGTGACGGTGGATGCCAACGTCACGACCGTTGACGTCAACGCAGACATCGTGCTGGAAGAGGATGATCCACTGGATGACAGCGAGCGTCCCGAGTGGGGTGGAGGCGAGGATCCCGATGTGCCCCCAACACCCGACAAAGCTCCGGAAATAATACCCTTGTCTTCGGGTCTTGTATTTGATACCCCATGGTCAGTCAACGCTACGACACCATGTGAGTTCAAGATTGTAAGCTATGCCGAAGGGGGAGTGAAGGAGTTGACGTGTGAGATTGTATCCAACATGCTGTCGCCCGAGGAACTCGGCACCGCAGGCTTGCCCACTCTTCTCGATCTCGTGAATCCTCCGTCAGCTGATTCCGCTTTCCCTGATTATTGGATTGCATTGAGCGGTGATGGAACAGCTGAAAATCCCGGTCTTGGATTCCCCACTAATGTTGGCGGCAAATCAGAAGTTACGTTCAATATGTCCGGATTCATGGGACTGATGGCGATATGGCCAGGCGAGAAGCATACGTTCAAGCTCCATGTTAAGGATGCGAACGGAGAAGTCAACAAGAATCTGATTCTTCAATTCTAACTCAAGAGCAATGAAAACAATTTTAAAGTATATCATACTTCCGGGTGCAGTGCTGGGTGCCTCGGCGTTGCTCCAGAGCTGCGCCATGGACACACCCTTCGGCGAGGACGGGGTCGGTTCGCTCACAATCAATACCCGTATCAACGGCGAGACGCGTCAGACCCGTGCCGACAACAACCTTGACAATGAGGAATATGTCAAGAGCCTTAAGGATAAGTGTGTAGTGTTTATCGAGAAGGCCGGCGGCGTAATGCGAAAATATAAGGGAGTGGACAATATCCCGTCGTCTATCAAGCTCTCCTCGGGTCAGTACGTCTGCAACGCATGGACGGGCGACTCGGTGTCGGCATCATTCGACAGTAAGTTCTACCGCGGACAGAAGCCGTTCGAGATCGTGACGAACCAAAGCAATGATGTGGATGTGAAATGCAACATCGCCAACGTTGTCGTGTCGGTGGACGCGGCTTCAGTGGAGGCGACCGGACTGAAGGACCCTAAAATCACGTTCACCACGACCCGAGGCTCACTGGTATTCGAGGAGTCAATGTTGGCCGATCATAAAGGTTATTTCATGACGCCGTCGCCCGAGGTTACAAAACTGGATCCTAAACATACGGGTTATATGTCGTCGGAGGATTATGCCGCCAATACAACGGTGACCGTCAACATCGAGGGCACTACCGCGGAGGGCCAGGCATATGCCAAGGAACATAAGATCCAGAACGTGCAGCGAGCCCACGAATATGTTGTTGAGCTGACTGCCGACCAGCCGGATCCGGACGAGGGCGGTGCCCTGATTCAGATTCTGATCAATGACATCACCATCATTGACGATACTGTCGAGGTGTTCCCCGCGCCTATTGTCAAGGGTTACGGTTTCGATATCGCCGACCAGGTGATCAATACCGACAGGACCTTCACGGACCAGAAGCTTTATATCTGTGCATATAAGGGTACCGGAAGCGTGATGATAAGCTTCAGCGACAATTTCACGGACATGACCGGCGGCAATCTGCTGGACAACCCGTATGCCGAGCAGCTTGCAGGCAAAGGGATAATAGTTGAGCGCAAGGACCGCAAGGATGAGACCACCGGTGTTGATGTGTACGAGATGTACCTGACGTTCCCGGCCACACTGCTGAACGCTCTGCCTGTCAGCTCGTCGCAGTACAAGGTTACCATCACGGCTACCGACAGCCGCAATCTTGTCACTACCGCGGCACTGCGTATAGCCAACAGCAACGACGCCATCGAGAAGATAGACGACATCATCGCCGACCCTGCTCCCGACGGGGATACCAATCCTATGGCCATACTGGCCACCAGGGCTACCCTGACCGGTACTCTCTACAAGGCCGATGCCGCAAGGTACGGCTTCAAGTACCGCAAGGCCGGTGATTCGGCCTGGAGCGAGGCTGTAGCCACCGGCTCAAATAATGCTCCGCGCCATACCCGTGCCAAAGGGACTCCCTATACCGTGACTCTGACTGGCTTGACAGCCGGTACGACCTATGAGTTCAAGGCTTTCGCCGATGAATTTGAGTCGGCCAACATCCAGACATTCGCCACTGAATCCAAGTATATGATTACCAATGCCTCGATGGAGGATTGGAGTACTTATCGTGCTCAAACCATGTTGGGACCGAAAACTGTGATTTTCCCTGGCAGCGGCGATGAGCCGACGTTCTGGGATTCGGGTAACGAGGGCGCGGCTACGGCCAACGCTACCCTGACCGACAAGAGCACCGACATGGTCCACTCCGGAACATACTCAGCGCGTATGGAGTCAAAGAATATATTCAATATGATCGCTGCGGGTAATATTTTCGTGGGTGATTACGTTAAGACTGACGGTACAAATGGGGTCCTGGCTCTGGGGCGTCCATACAACGGCTCGCATCCCACGAAGTTGAGGGTATATGCCAATTATCGTCCCGGAACTACCTTGAAGATCAAGGAAGGCAATGAGGAATTCGTTTCCGACCTTACGGCCTCGGGATGTGACAATGGACAGATTTACGTGGCTCTTACTGTGGGGTCAGTTGAAATACGGACCAATCCTGACAACCGAAAGCTGTTTTCGCCCGATGACGAGCAGGTACTGGCTTATGGCCAGGTCACCTGGCAGGAAGCGTTCGGTCCCGACGGACAGCTTCAGATGGTAGAGATTCCAATTGTGTATAACGATCGTGCCAACACCACAAAACCCACACATCTTGTGATTACATGTTGTGCCTCCAAATTCGGAGACTATTTCTCCGGCGCCGCGGGCAGCGTGATGTATCTTGACGATTTTGAATTAGTGTATGAATAAAGTCTTCAGGACCATACTGATAATTGCGATTTTGACTCCGGGCTTGACGGCCCGGAGTCAAACCGTGTTAAATCCGGAGGTCACCGGTAGGTCACAAAACGTTGTGGGGCAGGACACCCTGCACGTCACTCCGGCTATGGTTGACTCCATTCGCAACACTCCGGTAATCGAGGAATTCCGGCATGAACTTGAGTCGGTGGTGCTGGTGCCCAAGGGTCAGTGGATAGCCGGCATCTCGTTCGGTTACGACCAGGGGAGTTACAACAACTACCAGTTCCTGGTGCTGGAGGGCATCAATGCCGACACATATTCCGTGCAGGTCAACCCGAAACTGCTCTACGCCTTCAAGGACGATATGGCGGCCGGCATCAAGTTCGGCTACACGCGGGCGCTGCGCAAGCTGGAATCGGCCGACCTGGTCCTGGGCGAGGACACGGACTACAGTATGGACCATATCTACTCGCTGTCGCACAACTATTACGGCACGCTGCTGTTCCGCAACTATTTCAGCCTGGGCCGCACGCGCCGCTTCGGCATCTTCAACGAGGTGCAGCTGCAGTTCGGAGGGGGACAGTCCAAACTGACCCAGGGGCGTGGCGAGTCGTTGACCGGTGCATACGAGACCAATTTCCAGGCCGGTGTCGGCATCATGCCGGGAATCGTGGTGTTCCTGAGCAACTATTCGGCCATCGAGGTCAACGTCGGCGTCCTGGGATTCAACTACCGCCAGACCAAGAGCATCAAGGACCGGATTTACGTTTCGCACCGTAAGTCGCAGTCTGCCAATTTCCGTATCAACCTGTTCTCCATTCAGTTCGGAGCCGCTTTCTATCTATGATCATGAAGACAGCAGTTAAGAAATATCTGACGGCCATGGCGCTTGTGGCGTTGGCCGTCCTGGCTCCGGTGAAGATGTCGGCACAGCTTCCCGATACGGTGGCTGCGCCGGTTTCCGATGGCAAGTATATCTATATTCCCGATTCTCTGCAGAATGCCGTATACCAGCTGTTGCGCGGCCACTCGCGCGTGGTTTATGACAACCTGAACCGGGACGAGAACGAGCTCGGCATACATAAGGGAGACACCATTCCGCTGGTGATTCCCTCGCGCAACCTGGGCCGTTACGACCGTGGCCTGTCAGCGCTGCTCTACGTCCCCAAGGGTGAGTGGTCGTTCGGACTGACAGTAAGCTACGGAAGCCTTTCCACCGATAAGCTTGAGATCTTCGACCTACTGAGCGATGTAAATATAGGGGCGCATGCCTTCAGCATCAACCCCTATCTGCAATATGCCGTGCGCAACAACATAACCGTCGGCATGCGGTTCAAGTACTACAACGCGCGTGGCGCCATCGACTCGTTCAAGGTGGACATCGACGAGGACATGAACTTCAGCCTGAAGGATATAGTCTATAAGGCCGAGTCCTACGGAGCGGCCCTGTTCGCCAGTCAGTACATAGGTCTGTCGCGTCATGGCCGATTCGGTATATATAATGAGGTGGAGCTGGCTTTCGGCTCGGGTCAGAGCGATTTCCAGCGCCCTTACGGCGGCGTGGCCCACAACACCCATACCACATGGATGGAGGGCCAGCTGAACTTCTCGCCGGGCGTGCAGATGTATCTGATGAAGAATGTGTCGTTCCATATCTCGTTCGGAGTTTTCGGCTTCGATGTGCGTCATGAGAAACAGTCGGAGGACGGACAGAGCATCGGTAACCGAACAGTTTCCGGAGCCAACTTCCGTTTCAATATATTCAATCTGAATTTCGGTATCGGAATCCACATCTGATGCCCCGTTACGTTATATTATCATGTTTGGAAAGAAGAAATGTGCGTGGATGCTGCCTGCGGCGCTGCTGCTGGCCATGACGGGGTGCATCAAGAACGATCTGCCGTATCCGCGAATAGCGCAGAACATATTGAAATTAGCTGTAGAGGGCCAGTCGCGCGAGGCTTATATCGATTCTGTATCTCTTGAGGCTACAGTCTATCTGGAGGAAACCACCGACATACAGAACGTGCGTTTTACCGAGTTCGAGATCACTCCCGACGGCCATAGCGATATGAACCTGCTGGAAGGCACCTATGACCTGACGACCCCTATGTATGTCAAGCTGACACGTTTCCAGGACTATCTGTGGAAAATCATCGCGGTGCAGAACATCGAGCGTTACTTCGAGGTGGACGGCGAGATCGGAGCCAGTATCGTGGATCCGGTGGCGCGCCGGGTCGTTGTGCGTATGCCTGACGGCACCGACCTGCACAGTCTACGGTTGCTTCGCGCCAAACTGGGGCCGGCAGGAATCACTACTTGTACACCGCCATTGACGCCGGGTCCGCTGGACTTGTATCAGCCTTACAGCGTGGAGGTAACGGCATGGGGTCGTACCGAGACCTGGACCATCTATGCCGAGATCATGGACATGATTGTCAATACATCGAGTGTCGACGCCTGGTCGCAGGTGATTTGGGCTTATGGCTCCGGTCCCGCCGATGTCAAGAATGGATTCCAGTACCGAAAGGCGGGAAATACCGACTGGATAGATGTGCCGGATGCCGACGTGATGCAGACGCAGGGAGCTTTCTCCTGCCGTATCGCTCATCTGGAACCCCTGACCGATTACGAGGTCCGTGCCGTCTCGGGCGAAAACGCGGGCAATATCGTCACCGTAACCACTCAGGCTACGGCCGACATTACCAACGGAGACTTCGAGAACTGGAACGAGACGGCCAAGGGCATGTGGTGTCCCTGGGCCGAGGACGGCACTTCATTCTGGGACACCGGTAATACGGGAACCATGACTCTGGGCGCGAACAATACGGTACCTTCCGATCACACCCCGACTGGTACGGGTCTGAGCGCGGAGATGAACACCAGGTTCGTCGGCATCGGCATAATAGGCAAGTTAGGGGCAGGCTCCATATTCACCGGCAAGTTCGCCCGTGTGGACGGCACCAACGGTATTCTGGACTTCGGGCGCCCGTGGAACCTTAGACCCACAAAGCTCAAGGGTTACTACCAGTATCAGGGCGTGGACATAGATTACGCATCCACAGAACTGGCGGCCCTGAAGGGTCGTCCCGATACGTGCCAGATCTATGTGGCCCTGACCGATTGGACAGCTCCGTACGAGATCCGCACCAACCCCAGGAACCGTCAGTTGTTCAATCCGAACGCCGACTATGTGATCGGTTACGGCGAACTCCTGAATTCAGGAACTATGGATAGTTTCCAGCCGTTTGAGATCGAGATCAGGTACCGCGACACGTCGCGAGTGCCAAGCTATCTTGTAATTACCTGCTGCGCGTCCAAGTACGGAGATTATTTCACCGGCGGAAATGGCTCGAAGCTGTGGGTAGACCAGTTGTCATTCAGTTTTGATTATTGATGATGAAGAATTTTAGATATATCGTTATAGTGGTTCTGCTGCTGACGGGCATACTCTGCTCGTCGGCGCAGATCACCTATCCCAGACAGGAACCGTATCAGCTTACCAAGGCGATGAGGGGAGTCAAGACCAGTACCGATATCGTGGCGGTGACGTTGCCTGTCGCGGCTTTGATCGGTACGCTGTGCGCGCGCGACTGGGAGGGTCTGCTGCAGGGGGTGGAGACCGCTGCGGTTACCGCGGCATTCACCTATGGACTGAAGTATGCCTGCCGTGAGGAGCGGCCCGACCGCAGCGACCTTCATTCGTTCCCGTCAGGGCACACCGCGGTGTCGTTCGCAACATCTACTTATCTGACACGTCGTTATGGATGGAGATTCGGTGTGCCGGCTTATATTGCATCCACTTATGTGGCATGGGGACGTTGCTTCTCGCGTCAGCATTTTGTGTGGGATTGTGTGGTCGGCGCGGCCATTGGTGCCGGTTCGGCATTGATTTTCACCACTCCGTTCGCGCGCAAACATGATGTGCAGATAGCTCCTGTGGCCGACGAGCGGACCAAAAACATCGGTGTATATGCCTCATTCACATTCTGACGAGGAACAATATTGCCATGACCATGAACGGCAAATGGGGTTCTGGCGCGGCCGCTGGCGGTCGTTCGGCTATGCGTGGGCGGGTATTAGGTGGCTATTCGGCCATGAGAACAACGCCAAGTTCCATCTCGGCGCCGCTGGCGTGGTGATTCTGGCCGGTTTCTTGTTTGGACTTGCCACCTGGGAATGGTGCATGATCACCCTTTGTATAGGCGGAATGTTCGCTGCCGAGGGTATGAATACCGCCGTAGAGAAACTTGCGGACCATGTTTGTCCCGAGCGTAATCCGCACATCAAGGTTGTGAAGGATGTCGCCGCGGGGGCCGTTTTCCTGATGACTTTCGCCTGCATTGCTGTTGGATTGATAGTTTTTATACCGAAAATTATCGCTCTGTTTTGAAAAATTCTATAAAAACTCGAGGAAATTTCTTCCGGATCCTGACCAGGGTCCGGAAATTTTTTGAAAATTCGCGTGGGGAGGGGTGGAAAAATCATGCTCTACAACATATAATAAAGATATATACATATATTTTAACATTTATTGATTTCACTGAGTGATAACGAGATA
>DXXK01000041.1 GCA_019416425.1 Bacteroidales bacterium | reverse complement strand
ACTTGAGGGTAAAGACCCCGTGGTAATTCCTAACAACGAAGGCCGCAATACGACTCCGTCGGTTGTTGCGTTTGTCGATGGCGGCGAGCGCAAGGTCGGTGACCCCGCCAAACGTCAGGCCATCACCAACCCGACGCGTACCATATATTCAATCAAACGCTTCATGGGTGAGAAGTGCGACCAGGTTGCGGACGAGATCAAGCGTGTCCCCTACAAAGTTGTATGTCAGAACGACATGCCCAAGGTGGACATCGACGGCCGTGACTACACTCCGCAGGAGATATCGGCCATGATTCTCCAGAAGATGAAGAAAACCGCCGAGGATTACCTGGGCCAGCCCGTTACCGAGGCCATCATCACCGTTCCCGCATACTTCGACGACTCTCAGCGTCAGGCCACCAAGGACGCCGGCGAGATCGCAGGCCTGAAGGTGATGCGTATCATCAACGAGCCTACCGCTGCCGCTTTGGCTTACGGTCTGGACAAGGCTACGAAGGAGCAGAAGATCGCAGTATTCGACCTTGGTGGCGGTACATTCGATATCTCCATCCTGGAACTGGGCGACGGCGTGTTCGAGGTTAAGTCCACCAACGGTGACACACACCTGGGTGGTGACGACTTCGACCATGTGATCATCGACTGGCTGGCCGATGAGTTCAAGAAGGACGAGGGTGTTGACCTCCGCAACGACCCGATGGCTATGCAGCGTCTCAAGGAAGCTGCCGAGAAGGCCAAGATCGAGCTGTCAAGCTCCACTTCGACCGAGATCAACCTCCCCTACATCACGGCTACCGCAGCAGGTCCCAAGCACCTGGTGAAGACACTGACCCGCGCCAAGTTCGAGCAGCTGGCCTCCAGCCTGATCGACGCCGTCGCGGCTCCCTGCGTTCAGGCTCTGAAGGATGCCGGTTTCAGCGCTTCTGAAATCGATGAGGTTATCCTGGTCGGCGGTTCGACCCGTATCCCCGCCATTCAGGAGAAGGTAAAACAGATTTTCGGCAAGGAACCCAACAAGGGCGTGAATCCCGACGAGGTCGTTGCCATTGGTGCGGCCATCCAGGGTGGTGTGCTCAGCGGCGATGTCAAGGATGTACTTCTGTTGGACGTTGTGCCTCTGTCAATCGGTATCGAGACCATGGGTGGCGTGATGACAAAGCTGATCGACGCCAACACCACAATCCCGACCCGCAAGAGCGAGGTATTCTCCACAGCAGCCGACAACCAGCCTGAGGTGACCATACGCGTTCTGCAGGGTGAGCGTCCTATGGCTGCCGACGACAAGCTGCTCGGTGAGTTCAACTTAGGAGGTATCGCTCCCGCTCCGCGTGGTGTTCCGCAGATCGAGGTAACCTTCGAGGTCGACGCCAACGGTATCCTGAACGTAACAGCCAAGGATAAGGCTACGGGCAAGGAACAGTCCATCCGCATCGAGGCATCGAGCGGTCTTAGCGACGCCGAGATCCAGCGTATGCGCGACGAGGCCAAGGCCAACGAGGCTGCCGATAAAGCCGCCAAGGACCGTGCCGACAAGCTGAACAAGGCCGACAGCGTCATCTTCCAGACCGAGAAGCAGCTCAACGAGCTGGGCGACAAGCTGGCCGCCGACAAGAAGGCCACGGTCGAGAAGGCTCTGGACCGTCTGAAGGAGGTCCACAAGCAGCAGCTGGTCGAGGACATCGATCCCGCCATCAAGGCCGTGACCGACGCTCTGCAGGCAGCAGCCCAGGACATCTACGCCGCTCAGAACGCCGCAGGCGCTCAGCCCGGTGCAGGACAGCAGCCTAACCCCGGTGCAGGTTCACAGCCCAACAATGGCCCCGAGGACGTAGAGTTCGAGGAGGTCAAGTAATGCATACAGACTGACAATATGAATCATGGCGTGTGGCCGGAATACGGTGACACGCCATGATTTTATAAACCAAATCGACAACTATGATAAGACTTAACTGTGGCTTGATAGCCGAGACTGACGAGAACAGGAAGAAGGCCATAGTGCTGGCTACGGAACTTGTTGAGCTCTCCCTTCATGACGAAGGATGCATAGAGTACGACCTGCTCGGTTCGCTTACCAATACTGACCGACTCGTGATATACGAAACCTGGAAAGATGAGGCTTCTTTGAAGGCTCACATGGCCTCCGCCCACTTCCAACGCCTTGTCCCCGAAATCGAGAAGGTAGCCACGCTTACCCTGGAGCAGTTCAACTTCTGACAACTTCATTAATCTAAAAAATCGGAACTAATGTCTATCCTATTGGCGTTAGTTCCGTTTTTTTTATTAATTTTGGCGTAAAATAGTAATGAGCCTGATGAATACAATATCATTGATTAGTGTAGCCGAATTGCTTGATGGCCGGAGATTCTTCATTCCGGCCTATCAACGTGGCTATCGCTGGTCCGAAGCACAGATGTTTGAACTGCTGGACGATCTCTATGAGTTTGCGATACGCGACAAAAAGAAGAAATCTCCGACATCTCCCGGCGAGTTTTACTGCCTTCAACCCGTGATAGTGCAACGGATTCTGGCTGATGATAAGTTAGACGAAATTAGAAACATCACAGGTTGGGGAAGCGAGGTTTCCGCTGATAACACATGGGAAGTAATCGATGGACAACAACGTCTTACGAGTATTTACATATTGTTCAGATACCTTGTCACCGAAGAAATCACTTCCCGAAAGAAACTTAGCAAAGCCGGAATGGAGATGTATCACCTATGTTATGAAACCCGACCCGAAACCTCAACATTTCTGGAAAATCTTTCAGAGGACTGCGAACAGGATAATGACAATATTGACTTCTGCTTTATCATTAACGCTTATGACAGTATCGGGAAATGGCTGAAAGAGCGTGGTCCCGGTATAGCCAAGAGGTACGGCAAACGACAGAATTCCGAAGATATATTGACTGCTTTGTACAATCTGCTGCGCACCAGCCGTGAAGATGCCGGAGAAGATACCGGTTCGGCACAATTCATATGGTATGAATTGGCAGCCAATTCGACGAAGAATCCTATAGACGAATTTGTAAATATCAATAATGGAAAAATCCGTCTCACGGATGCGGAGCTGATCAAGGGTCTTATGCTTCAGAAGCGTAATTTCCTGGGAGACAGGGTTGCCGAGCAGATGAAGATATCCCTGCAATGGGAGAATATCGAGAATACACTGCATCATAACGACTTCTGGCATTTCCTATCGGCATCTTCCGATGAGGACAACCGCATAGAATTGTTGTTTAAGCTCAGGTATTTTGAGACACATTCCGAAGAACCAAGGGAGGGAGACCTATTCCGTTACTATTTCAACGACCTCCTCGCGGCACAACCTGGCGCCGAACTGAAGAATGCAGTTGAAAAGGAATGGGAAAAGATCATGTCCATCTTCAACACACTGCAAGAGTGGTACGAGGATCCTGTACTCTACAATTTAATTGGATTCCTGATTCACTCCAATGTGAGATTGGAAAATATCTTCAGCTGGCATAGAAATATCCCTCATGATGCTCCCAAACAGGCATTCATAGACATCATCTACAGTGAGATTGAGAAGAAACTCCCTTCGAGAGATGAAGTGCTGACTGAGGACATCAAATGTGAATATGGGTCACCGAATGTAAAATATCTGCTGCTTTTCTTGAACATCTTCCAACTTAACAGGCAGATACAGGAAATCCGCAAGACAGATGCTACATTTATGACTCCTGCATATAAATTCCCATATGATCTATATCTCAGTCAGGAATGGGATGTCGAGCATATCGATTCCGCTACCAAAAACGATCTTCGCAACGTCGAGGAAAAGAAAGTGTGGCTACGCCAGTCTCTGATTGGACTCGATAAATTCAACGAAGAGATGGAACAAATGCTTGAAAATGAGAAATACGATGAGGTATGGGACTATATCCTGAATCACAGCCATAGTTCCATGACAGACGAGGATAAGAAAAACCGTATCGGAAACCTGACATTGCTGGATTCCAAAACCAATCGTGGTTATAAGAATTCCATATTCGCTTTCAAGCGTATCGAAATCAATCAAGCGATAACCACCGGGCGTTTCGTGCCGATATGCACTCAGATGGTTTTCAACAAAAGTTTTGGGAAACAAGATGTAAACCTCCGCGAATGGAACGACAACGACAAGGAAAGCTACGAAAAGTTCATTCTCAAGGAACTTCGTTCTTTCTACAGATTAGACAAGACACCCGTACAGACAAAACTATTCAATGGAGACTAATAACGCAATAAATCTCAATTCCCTTAGAAGCGTTTCCGAATTTTTTGGAGACACTTCTGAAATGAATGTGGTTGTTCCAAAGGTACAACGCGCGTATGCGCAGGGACGTAACAGCGAGGTAAATCTCCGGTCTCATTTCGTGGATGAGATCTTCAACTATCTCGAATCCAATAAGACTCTTGAACTCAGTTTTATATATGGATCGAAAACCAAATCGGAAGATGGCGACGCCTTCAGATTCGAACTATTGGACGGGCAGCAGAGGATAACTACCTTGATCCTGCTCTACTGGTACATAGCTTCCGCTGAGGGGAAGGATATCCCCGGTTTCATAAATTCATTCACTTATGAGACCAGGACGACATCCTCAAGTTTTCTTAAGGAATTAGCTAAAACCACTGTAAGTCCGGCAAACCAAAAGCCAAGTGACGCCATCCGGAACAGACAGTGGTACACGATCGCATTCGACAAGGATAGTTCAGTAAACGGCATGATGAACATGCTTGATTCC
The DNA here is from genome assembly GCA_019416425.1 of Bacteroidales bacterium. Classification (GTDB taxonomy): domain Bacteria; phylum Bacteroidota; class Bacteroidia; order Bacteroidales; family Muribaculaceae; genus Lepagella. The sequence goes on along the minus strand of DXXK01000041.1, from coordinate 74,658 downwards.
ATCCATCAGCGATATATTGTGTCAACTGCGAAAGGGAACCTTTACGATAGATTATACAACATCAAATTCTACGAACTTGATCTTGAAGATTTCGGACTTACTGAGGAAATCTATGTAAAGATGAACGCACGTGGACTTCAGCTTACTCCTTTTGAGAACTTCAAGGCCGACCTGATCAAGTATATGAGGAGGGAGGATAAGACTGCCTATAAGCATTCCGTCAAGATGGATATCGTAGGTTCGCCTTTGGTTCCATATTATCTCAGCATCTCACAGAAACTTGACAACAAGTGGCTTAATTATTTCTGGAAAAGAGAAGACAGAACCGATAGAGAGTACTGCACCCGCTATTTCAGGTTCTTCTACCGGTTCTTCGCATCAAAGCTTATTCTGGATAAGCAGAAGGATTACAGAGCCCAGGACTACCGTCCCAAATCGGAGAATAATAAAATATGGGATTTCTTTTGGAGATTGTCTCCCGAACAGGACAAGACATACCTTGGATTCAAGTATTATGCCGAACTCCTGGATGATTATCCTGACTACATATTCAAGATAGAGAAGATACTTGACTGGCTGTCGGTGCCCGACAATCAAAAACTTCTATCTGAAGAACTTCAGGATCCATGGGATGCCAATAATAAATGGGAACTTTTCGACAAGCGCTACCGATTGGAGGATGCAGTGATGTTCACAGCCGTCTGTGAATATATAGAGCGTTGTAACGGGGGATTCGACCGGCTCAACTTCCATCGATGGCTTCGAATTGTCCGTAACCTGATATATGACCAGTTGCTCCGCAATGTGAATGAATACGTCACCGTAGCTCGATCGTTAGCATATATCCTGAATCAGGAAGGCTCCACTACTGATATTATCTCGGTAATGGCCAATCTGAGATTACCGGAAAACGCGCAACGCAGCCTAAAGGAATCCGTGCTGAAAGCCCGGATCATGAAGGAGAAGTCAGACCAGGATTGGGAAGCGGCATTCATTGAGGCGGAAAAGCATCCTCTTTTCTCAGGTTCAATAGCATTCCTGCTTCATGATTTGCCCGATTCTCCCGACCGGTTTGTCCATAGAGCAAACCTCGCCGGACAATTATTCGACATCGGCGGAATGACACAACGCAGCAAGGAAAATCATAGACTTATTCGTGCCTTTGCCCGTCAATTGAACAGTCGGTCGTTGCTGCTATCGAATCCGGCGACTACATTGACGGAAAGACAGGATAAACAACGTCACCTACGCTCTTTCTTACTCGAAAAAGATACCGTAGGCCAATTCCTGTGCATGCTTGGTGACATGAGTGATGTTGATTCCGTATACAGCTATATTGATTCCATTATCGATTCCGAACCTGATATGGAAGTATCCGCCCCATCACTCTTTAATGATGAGGACATCCGTATCAAACGGGCATACCGCCGTATTTGCCTTGATCCCAAAATTTACGACTTCATCAACGATATAGAACATCATAAAGACCGTTCTGTAATATTCATGGAACGAAAAGGCAACTACACTGTCGATTATAAGAACAGCTGGTATGACAGAATCTATATCGGAACTGACCGCAAAAAGGCTATCTCTCGGGCTTTTGAAGCTGGATACCATTTTTTAGGTAAAGACGATTTAGATTTTTATAAAAATTACGGTGATGTCAAAAGCGATTATACAATAAACAGTAACGGCACGTTTTACGGCATCCAGATGTCCAAAGTGTTGACCTCAGACCATGAGTTAAAAATTGTACTCATACATGACGGCAATGTGTTTTTCTGTATCGATAAGACAGATGAAGACCTCGGAGAACTGTTCCCCGATAAAGTGGAACATGGAAACTATGATTTCTGCATAGGGGAATCCAATGTAGAATCCGCCGATGACATAGAAGCATTCATGACTGTGCTTCGTCAATTGGAAGAAAAGATAACCAGAGCATTAACACCAGAACAAATATAATCTGTATGAAAAGTAAGACTTGGACCAATGTGGGATGCGTAATACTGATATTGCTGGCCTTTTGCGGTGCCGGCCTTTTCATGGCGTTCAGAACCTCAACCATGATCAATCCATGGGTTGTAATCATCGTATCCATAGTGTTAGCGTTTCCAATATCTGTACTTTGCGCTAATAAGATCCCTAACGTGATTGGCCTCAAGCGTCTTCCTCTGCGTATAGTCACCTGGATGGTTCTTGTCGCACCCATATTTACCGGATCATTGTACCTCATTAATTATTGTGGCGCTGATTCCGAAAAATCAAAGGGCCATCCTGCCGTGGTGGAACGAAAATATTATGAAACCCGCGAACGCACTCGCCGCGTACGCAAAGGCCGATACATACCTACCGGCGAGACCTACCGCGTCTATTATGCTGACATTAGGCTCGACAACGGCCATCTTGTCACCGTGCCGCTGACAGGTTCAGACATAACCCGTGTACGCAGCGGCCAGACCCTTAATGTAAAAGTCTCCGACGGGACATTCGGCATCCCCGTCGTCATCACTCGAAACATATTCGACAAGTAACCAATGCGGAATTAGCCACCTCCTCTGACATTTTCCAACGAGTCCGATTGACAATTCGGGCTCGTTTCTTGTTGTAATATTGTAGTTGCTGTCACCGATTCGTAGACCCATATAATAATTGTTACAAACCACTATGAAACACACTTCAAGCATCCATAAGGAAACCGTACTGACGTCGTGGTCAGACCGAATGAGGCATTTCTTCCATGTTGTATCCAATATTCGCCCCAGCATATGGATTGTGATCTACATAGCCCTGATGCCTATTTTCGGCCTCATCTACTACATCCTTCCCGATTCCGAGTTCCATATACCTTCGGATGGCGGGACCGGCTACGGCTCATGGCTGTATTACAGTATCGTAACCATAACCACTCTCGGATTCGGAGACTATACCCCGGCCCACGGCTGGGCGCAGGCAGTCACTGCAATCGAGGTGATATGCGGACTGTCCATATTCGGATTCTTCCTGAACGCTGTCGGGGCAATGCGCTCCGAACGTGACGTTACATCCGCCATGGCAAGACAGGAAGCCATGCATAAGGAAGTCGAGAAAGGCAAGCTATTGAAGCATGCCCCTCTGCTGTTACATAAAATCAACCGCTTTCTGGCATACTGCTACGTAATCACCACGCCTATCGATAGACGGACTGATGCCGACCGGACATACAACGAGCACTTTACATTTAAGGACATGCAGGATCTGTATCAGCCAAGCGGCCTGCCGTTCGACAGCAAGAGCACACCTGCCCTCGAAGGATTCCTGCGCTGCTGCCGTGACACTTCTTTATATCTCGATTCACTGCAGATGCGCGTGGACATGACACTCTGGCCTGAACTGCTTGAGGATTGCTTCTCGTTCGTGGCAAACACCCAGCTGCTGAATGCACAGAACAATATCCTGAGCCATCCCGAACGCCTGGTATGCGATGGCGGCAATGACTCTGTCTGCAATGCACGGAAGATAATTTCCGACAGAATCAAGGACTGGAAGGGACCGACTCAGGTAACAGAGACAAATCCCTTGAATCCTGTAGTGGAACTCTATTATTATATCAAGGAGAATGCGGATGCCGCACGTCGAATTGAGATGGCTATCACCAATGTCGCCTCCGCATAATGATAGTATATATCCGAATCACCTCTTTCAGATTTGTCTGATTCAAGGATATTTTCTAATTTTGCCAATGAATCACGGCAACCCGATAACAGGCTGCCGTGGTTCTCGCCATGTGAAGGTAACAATAACAATATAATAAATAATAACAAATGAAACTGAACTTCAAAGTATTAGTATTGTTGGTCGCACTGGCCGTCGCAGTACCGGCTTCTGCGCAGTTCAACCTCAAGAAAGCCATCAGCGGAGCAGCCAAGGCAACCAAGGCCCTGACTCTGACCGATGCCCAGATGGCCGCGTATGTCAAGGAGTCCGTCGACTGGATGGATAAGAACAATCCCGTGCTACCGGAAGACGACCCCTACACCCAACGTCTGCGCAAGCTGACCGCCGGAATTACAGATGCCGATGGTATTCCATTGAACTTCAAGGTATACAATGTAATCGACGTAAACGCTTTCGCTTGTCCCGACGGCAGCGTGCGTGTATTCTCCTCGCTGATGGACATAATGGACGATGATGAACTGTTGGGCGTGATCGGGCATGAAATCGGTCACGTGCTGAAACATCATTCCAAGAATGCATTCAAGACCTCGCTGCTGACCGATGCCCTCAAGGACGGTATCTCGTCCACCGGGGGTGTAGCCGCAGCCTTGACCGATTCACAGCTCGGAACCCTGACCCAGTCCCTGATCAACGCCAAATATTCTCAAAAGCAGGAGAAGGAAGCCGATGACTGCGGCTACGATTTCCTGGTATCAAAGGGCAAGAATCCATGGGGCATGGTCATGGCGTTCGAGAAACTCCAGTCAATGGAAGGCAACCAGAAGAGCTCCTACATCACCAAGATGTTCTCATCGCATCCCGAGACACAGGCCCGCATCGACAAGATGACTCAGCGTTGCAATAAGGATAACTATCCCCGTCCTGCCGCAAAATAAGTTATATATAATCGCATCAGACAGGAGACAGACACTTACATCCGGTGTCTGTCTCCTCTTTATTTATTTGCGCCCGTATTGTTGCGGTCATATCAAGAATTTTTTGTAATTTTGCATCATAACTGTATAATTTCTGTAATGAGAGAGAATAACCCGAGTTTGCATTTCGAGACACTGCAGCTTCATGCCGAACAGCCGCTTGGTATTGCCGGCAATGGGGGCTGCTCCGTACCCATATATATTGAGAATACTTTGCTTCCAGACGACCACATCGTGGCTGCCGACAATCACATATAACATGATTGCAATTCACAATCGAGCTCAGAGTGGGTATGGAACATCCCGACGAGCTGATCTGTCCGTCAGGTAAGGGAACTCCGTAATACCGGTGTGCCGAGTATTCATTTCTACGCTCAGCATTCCACTAATTCCGTGGCGGAAATTGGCCGCCAGGTATATTAAGAAACTTGAAGTCTTGAAGTGATGAACAAAGGAAGATATCAGGAATTCCGCGATGCGTTGGCAAGCCGCGTGCTGGTACTTGACGGATCGCTCGGTGTGCAGATCGGCCGCATGCTGGCAACAGGTGGCGGCAACGTTGATTTCCTAAACATCACAAGCCCGGATACTGTGGCTCGGGTACATCATGACTACCTCGCAGCCGGTGCGGATATTATCGAGACAAATACCTTTAACTCCAATAGGCTTTCACAATCCGTATACGCTTTACAGGACCGCGTGCGTGAACTGAACATCCGCGGAGCGGAGATTGCCCGTGAACAGGCTGCCGCTTTCGAACGGAATGATCCCGAACGAATGCGCTTTGTCTCCGGATCGATAGGCCCGACCGCAGCGTCCGCTTCACTCCCCAACAATGTGGACAATGCCGCGGAACGGGCCGTTGATTTCGACACCCTACTGAACGATGCAGCCGAACAGGCCGGTGCGCTGATTGATGGCGGCGTGGATCTGCTGTTGCTGGAAACCTGTTTCGACGCCTTGAACATCAAGGCCCGGCTTTCAGGCATCCAGGATGCCATGACCGAGCGTAATCTCGATGTTCCTGTCATTGTTTCCATGACTCTGAGCGACGCCTCGGGGCGTCTGCTGTCCGGACATACACCCGAGGCGGTTCTGACCATCATCGAGAATTTCAACCCTGCGGCAGTAGGGTTCAACTGCGGTGCAGGTCCAGATTCTTTGATTCCTCATCTACGCCGTCTGGCATCAACCTCGCCATATCCGGTCATCTTCTATCCTAACGCGGGACTTCCCGACCGTTTGGGCAACTACAGCCAGACGGCTGAATCCTTCTCAGAGGCCATCAAACCGCTCCTTGACGAAGGTTTGCTGAATATCGTAGGTGGTTGCTGCGGTACCGACCCTTCACATATCTCAGCCGTTTCAGGGCTCGTAAAGTCCGCACCAGTACATCGTCCTTCCTGCGACGCACTCCCCTGGCTGGCCGGAATGGAGGAATTCCATGACAACCGTGGTTTCATAAATGTCGGTGAACGTTGCAATGTGGCCGGAAGCCGCAAATTCCTCCGTCTGATCAAGGAGGGCAATGCCGACGAGGCTCTGGCAATTGCCCGCAAGCAGGTGAACGACGGTGCGATGGCTCTGGACATCAACGTCGATGACGGTATGCTGGACTCCGTGCAGGAGATGGTGAAGTTCCTACGTCTGCTTGGATCGGACCCGCTCACATCCTCGGTGCCCTGGATGATAGATTCATCGCAATTCGCTGTAATCGATGCGGCTTTACGCAACGTCCCCGGCAAACCCATCATCAATTCCATTTCGCTGAAACATGGCGAACTGCAGTTCCTTGACGAGGCCCGGCGCATCCATTCGTATGGAGCGGCGGTTGTCGTGATGGCTTTCGACGAGGAGGGGCAGCCCGATACATACCAGCGACGCATCGATGTATGCAGACGTGCATACTCATTACTGACCGAAAAAGTCGGATTCGCGCCCCGTGACATAATCTTCGATCCCAACGTTCTGACTGTCGCTACCGGTATGCCCGAGCATGACCGCTATGCTTTGGACTTTATCGAGGCTGTGCGGTGGATCAAGCAGAATCTGCCCGGCGCCAAGACGTCCGGAGGCATCAGCAATCTGTCGTTCGCATTCAGGGGCAATAATTTTGTCCGTCAGTCCATGCATGCGGCATTCCTGTACCATGCCATCGAGGCAGGAATGGATATGGCGATCATGGATCCCGGGGACAAGGTTACCTATAATGACATTCCTACTGAGCTTTTGGAGGCCATCGAGGATGTGATTCTGGCTCGTAGACCGGATGCGACCCAACGACTCTCAGCCATCGCTGGAGATTACGCAAAGGATGCCGTAAAGAGTCCTGAAGCTATCCCTCCCGAGATTCCTGAGGATGTGGATGAACGTTTATGTCGTTCCTTGATGTCGGGGGATGATGCTGAGGCGAACCGTATAAAATCTCATCACCAGGCCTTGCGTGACACTCACGCTTCACAGGTTACCAATACGCTTGTCAATACACACCTGACCGAAACGGATTGGAGTAAGGAGGTCCTTCCGAAGCCGGCTATAGACGAACTGACGATAATGAAAGACATACCTGTTTCAGAAGTCCGTCCTTTCATCAACTGGATATATTTCCATCATTGCTGGCGTACTCCGGCGGAGACGCAGGAAGGGAATTCCTTGCGATCTGAAGCCGAGGGTCTGCTGGATTCTCTTGTCGCTGATAACGCTAAGATGTGGGCTATGGTCCATATTCTGCCTGCATATGGTGATCCGGAACATAACCGCATCGTTGTGAACGGTGTAGCCATCAATACTCCGCGTCAGACACCTAAAGCCTCGCGAAGCGAGTTGTTGTCGCTGAGTGATTTTGTGGCACCCGAAGGTTTCGGTGACCATGCCGGTGTGTTCATGGTAACGATCGGCGACCTGCTGCGTCAGCGCCTCAATGAGCCGTCGGATGAATATTCGCATCTGTTGATGCAATCCCTCTGCGATCGTCTCGCCGAAGCAGCGTCCGAGTGGCTGCATTATCGTGTCCGCACCTCCATCTGGGGTTACAGTCCCGATGAACCGCTTGATCCTGATGCCATAAGCCACGTCCGCTACCGTGGTATCCGTCCCGCTATCGGTTATCCATCGCTTCCTGACCAGTTGCAGATGCACCATCTGGCAGAGCTTATCGACCCTTCGCTGATCGATGTCCATGTCACCTCCAACGGAGCCCTCTCCCCCTCCAGCTCCGTCGCAGGCTTCTACCTGGCCTCTCCCCACGCCCGCTACTTCACACTGTAGAACGCCTCTCGGCCCTCGAATTACGGCATTATGGAATCTTGGGTCTGCAACTTGCGAAACTCGGCAATGAGTTGAGAAAGTGATTTGGTATCAATAGCCATAACTGATGCTGTTTATTCGGCAAAGTTATGGCTATCAAAAGGCGCGCGAAAAGACACTCAGAGAGTGACTGCGCGGCGCATAATGTCGGGATTGAGGGCGTTGAATATGGCTCGGCAGAACTCCTGGCCGAGAGAGTCTGCGTAGAACTCCTGAATGTTCTTCACGGAAGCAAAATACTTGCGGGAGAACCAGCGCTTGCGCTTGCGACTGTTGGCTTTGCCGATGTCGCCGGGGTTTCCTCGCGGAGTATTGCGTCCGGTGCCATAATCCACGAAAAGACCGTAGGTGTTAAATGCCTGTTCGAGAGTAATGTCGATGAACTTGCCGTCGGCGGTCATTGATATGCCGACCGTCGAGCGGTAAAGCGCTCCTGTGTCGATAACACCGAGAAGGGCGATTTGCTCGCGCCATATCTTAACCATCGTGGCGTTGAAGGCACGGACGTATTTACGGCGTTCTTCAACGCTGTTTTTAGGCGTTCCATTCATCGGGGTTGTATCTTAAATCAGTGAACACATCGACGGCTATCTGGAAATATGCACCGGCGGCTCCGCTGAAAAAATATCGGTCAATCTCGTTGAACGATATTCGGGGGTCAAGGTAGATGCAGTTCTGCTCCAACCTGACCTTCTTGCCGGGCGAGTCGGTTCGTTGCGGTTAGTTCCTCGAAGAAACTGGCCGCATCCCATCTTCCGTTGAGCTGCGCTGTCATTTGGAGGCGGTTTTGGCGTTCAGTTCCTTATACTCACGAGCCTGGGCGTTCAGCTCCGTGAGTGCGCGGTGAGTATCGAGCGCGAGGACTTCTTTCTCTTTGGTGGCATCGCCTTTGGTGAGGGCACGGATCTGAGCGTTCATCGCGTCCTCGACCGATGGAGCGGACGAGCCGAGCAGGTTGCCGCCGGTGAAGGCGCTGATTGGCTGAAAGAAGTCCGGGAATTTGCGCGAGAAGGTATCTTTGAGCGCGGCGAACCAGTAAAAGATGCTGATTCGCTCGTATGGCTTGAAGGTCATGGCCTTGCCGTAGAGCGTCGCGCCGAGTTGGTCGAGCAGGTCATCATTCTGCATCTGAAGATAACCTTTATAGAGGTTATCGCAGATGATGAAGGTCTCAAACGGCACTTCGGAGAAGTCAGCCGGGAGAGCGTGTTGGCGGTTGATTTTGGATAGCCTGACGGGAACCGTCGGCAGAGAAGCGAGCCAGTCGAGATGCGGAAGCAGCTCTGCGAGCGTCAGCGGCGTGACCTCGAAAAGAAGTTTTCCTCTTTTGGAGATATGAGCCTCTGTCCTGTTTGCCGATAACCTTTGTGCCGCTCCATTGGAGAAGGCATAAGGTCTTGATTTCTTCCCAGCAAAATCGGCTGCACTCGGCATAGTCCAAGCAAGCTTGGCTCTGCTCTCGTTGGCACGATTTGTCGTCGGTGGCGAAATCATCGGCGAGAAGCTGATAAACATATCGTAGCTGTTTATCGGAAAGCTCATGCCAGCCCTGCGGCACGATGAAGTTAATCGAGATTGTCTGTATATAAAAAGTGCTTTATCGTATTGCGAAAGTACGGTAAAGCACTCTATGGGGAAAAGACAGGGAAAAGTGAATATGAACCTCTATTTAATTACGAGTTTGTTCCTCTTATAGATATATACACCTTGGGGCAAACTGCTTAAATCGGTTGTATCAGCTTCGCATTTAATGACCGTTCCCTGTATGGAATAAATATTATTGTCACATGGGGTTTTAATGTTATCAATGTAAACACCCTGCAATCCAGATGAGGACACAAAATCTTTTTTCTTTACAAAATATAGATTCTCGGTTCCAAGAATTATTAAGTCTTCTTGTGTCTGCTTCATATCACAGTACTGTGTGTTCTCTATTTTATAATGATAGGAATTCTGCCATGTTTCGCCACCATCAACAGACGTGAGGAATATCCATCCTCGGTGTTCTTCATTTCCTCTATCATTTGCGCCAAGCGAGAACAGGACATTGGGATTCGTATTGTCGTAGATGGTAGAATATTGATAAGCCCATGAATTCTCCTTATGCGTCCATGTCCTACCGCTATCGGTAGTCTTGGCTATAACACCTTCACCGCCATATACCCAAGTGTTTATATCGGTTGGATGAAATGCAACATCATGAATGCAATCTTCAAAATAATCAGGATCATCCGGTAGTTTAATTTCAGGCGTTGGATATCCGTTAGAGCTAATCCACTGCTTACCTCCATCATAGGATATTTGAAGCGTAGGTGCCAATGCACCGTTCTCGGCATGTTGCAGTAAAATATCTGTATTCAGTGGATGGATTTCAAATCCGCAGTATGTATTATTTAAATTAACTTCGTCAGTAAGAATAGACCATGATTTACCGAAGTCTGTGGACTTAAGAATACCGGCAGAGCCACTTATCAAATAAATAATCTGCGGATTTACCGGGTCTTGACAAAGTCTCAGCACGGTTCTGTATTTATTATCCTGGAACAAAGAATATGGAGTGTAATCTTCAACTGTTTTACCGTTATCTGTAGAACGTAAAAGCAGACGCATATTCTGATTGCGCGTAATAGCAAGCCATTCTTCTCCTGAATGGACACATTCAATCAGATTCTCGCCCTCGAATCCTCGCGAAAACCATTTGGGTTCCGTTGAATTCGGATCATAACCATAGATGCCATTTGAAGTAGGCACGAAGATTATTCCTTCTTCAAACAACATATATGATTTGGTCCAGTTATTACCATTAAAGGCTACCTTAAATGGCAGAGGAATAGATTTTATCTCGACTTCTTGACAGAATCCCGAGATATAAGCCAACGCAAATGCCACCAGTATAATAAGTTGTTTCTTCATTATATGATTTTTACGAATGTACAAAGTTACAATAAATTGTTGAAACAGACAAAATAAAGCCGCAGAAAGCCCCGCCGATTGCTCGATTGCTCGGCAGGGCTGATGGTTCGGGTCGTTCAATATTCCTGTTCGTGGATATTGATGCTGCTGATATATTCGAGGCAGTCGCTGAATTTTTCCATCGCGAGCATCGTGGCGAATGTTCTGCGGAACGTGAAGATGTTTGCGAAAAGGCAGGTCGATCCATCGGTGAAATGAATGAAGGCGAAGAACTTTCTTGCACCGTCGGGGCAAGTCTGCGAGTAGTCGGTGAGGTTGGCGAAGTCGCGCTCAACGGGTCGTTTGTCGGGAAGTATCATATCGAATTGATTTAAGAGTTATGTGCCGAAACACTTTTGATTTTACGCGCATACCAAAGAATGTGCAAAGGAAAAAGAATGTGCATAGGAAGCGGAGAGAGTCAAGGGTCTGCCGGAAAATACTCTCTGCAAGAGGAAGATTTTCTGTGCGGACTCGTCTTGCCCTTACCTGCTGACGCATATTCTACCTTTGCGACAGGAAAATCAGTGCCTCGTGCCATAACTCCGATGCGATATGACCGACTAATGACCCTTGCGACGTAGCCTCACCGACTGCGAATTGTCCCGACACCGCTAAAAGAAGTAACCCGAAGCCTTCTTTTCATTCCGAAAGACCGGCGGCGCAAACAGCTTCGCGGTTTCCGACTGATGCCATTCGCTGAAAAATTCAGGGTTCAGCCGGATATAATTCACAATATCCGCGAGTCTCCGCGAGTTGAACGACCCCGACCGCAGGTAGCCCACGACCTGCGCCTCTACCAGCCTGACAGTCTCACTCCGCTTTTCTGTCAGATCTCCGCGCAGGGTTTCTGAGTGGAGTGCTGACATAAGTTCCGGCGAAAACCATTCTTCGGCCAACGACGCTTAAAGGTCTATGACCTGCAGACGGAGTTCCAGATACTTTTGCCAACGGCTATTATCGTCTGCACTCGGCATAGTTTCAAGCGATATTGAACTCTGCCCTCGTTGGCTCGAAAATCCCCATTTGGAGCCGGTGGCTCCGCCGACGCTATCCACAATAGCGAAGTCAGGGAAAAGTGTAGCACAGAAGAAATCGGCTTGTGAAGATGTGAGCCACTTGCTTGCCCCGACAAGTTCGGGCAGTAGCGCGGCGGTGCAATCGTCGCGATGGCTCAACATCGAGCTGACGAGCCTATCGACACGCGGCTTCGATGCCGGAGTGAGGTTTGAGGTGTTCACCACCCCAAAACCATTGAGCGTACGCACAATTCAGCTTCGCTTCCTTAGTGATGCCGATAAGCTGCTTGATGTTATACCACTTGCCACGAAACAAAGCGGCATAGTGAGAGGGATGTGGTAATAGGTGGAGTCAGGAGTAGTCACACGACTGACGAAAGCGAATTTATGATGTTTTCCTTGCTTGGCGAGCTTGCGTAGCAGATCTCGCCACGGGGAAGTCGGGTAGAGAAGTTCGATGACCTCTATATTTTCGCGAGAGCCTACGCACTTACACCAGTTGGCGTAGAGAATGTGCGGTATGCATCCGTCCTCGTCCGCAGGAGCGAAGCGACAGTAACAGGCTTCCTTTCTCAGAAGGCGCACTACTTTAGTGCCGTCTTCGTTGAGAATAAGCACAGAGACAGCGAAGCCGAAGTGCTTGAAGTCCTGACAGATGCCGAGGAAGTATGCGGCGAGGTCGTTGTCAAGGAGGAAGTCGTTGACAGCCGACTTGACCGCAGCGGAGTCTTCGGCGGCGCAGTATTGCAGCCCCGAACCGTAGCAGACCTCGGCGTTGAAACACTGGCGGGTTGCCAGAGTTTCGTCTTTCTCGACGAGCGCGAGCAGGACGAACGGCATCTGATTGTCGCCGCCCCACGGAACGTAAGAGAGCGTATCGTCTACGATAGTCGGCATATCCACATCCTCCTTGAATACTGACGCGGAATTGACGGTGAACGCTGCACGGGCCTCGAATGTAGGGCGATGTGAATATACCGGGCTAGGCAGACAGGCGCACTATCGGGCGGTTGTCTGTATATCGCCATGTGAACTTGACGGTGTTAAGTTTCTCGTCGCCGTTCCGTACCTCACAGGTGCAGTCGGTGATGAGGATTGGGGCAATGCTTACGTTCGTTTTCTTCGGATTGACGCACGAAATTGTCTGCCAAGTACCGGGGAGAATAAGGGATGCTTAAATCGGAATTGTCATATAGGATTCTGTTTTAGGGTATAAGTTACAATATTATAATGGATTAAACAAGTATATGGCTGATAAAGAAATCAAACATAAAGGGGTGTGTCTTGCGGCGCACCCCGTCTTAGGCTTTGATAAATCTTATGAAGTCGTTTGTTATGAATTCCTGATTTATCTCCTTACGGCAGATTGAATACGACCACTAAGAGATAGTAAACAACTACGGCACACAGCGAACCGATGATGGGACCGGCGATCGGAACCCAGCTGTAGTTCCACTGACTTGAGCCTTTGTCCTTGATCGGAAGCACGGCGTGGGCCAGACGCGGCCCGAAGTCCCGTGCCGGATTGATGGCGTATCCTGTGGTACCTCCAAGCGACATACCGATGACAATAACCAGCAGACCGACCGGGATGGCACCAATCGAACCAAGCCCTATCTCGGCTGTATTTCCCTTGACAGTCATCATCAATATCACCAGTATCAGCACAAAAGTGCCTACGACCTCCGACAGGAAGTTCAACGGGGGATTGTAAACCGCCGGAATGGTACAGAACACACCCAACTTGGTTTCCTTGCCCTCCGTGCGGTCAAACTGATCCTTATAGAACAGATAGACCAGCAGCGCGGCGACAAAGGCACCTGCCACCTGCGCCACGATGTAAGGAACCACCCCGGCCCAGGCGAACTTACCTGCCGAAGCAAGTCCGATAGTCACGGCAGGATTCAGGTGCGCACCGGTGTACGGTCCGGCTATCAGCACTCCGCAGGTCACGGCCAGACCCCAGGCGATAGTCACAACTACCCAGCCGGATCCGAAGCCTTTCGATTTGTTCAGGGACGTACACGCGCATACGCCGCATCCCAACAGAATCATCACGAATGTTCCTAAGAATTCAAAAAAACATTGCAGCCACATCGGCACAACCATCGCATCCATAACTTTCCGTTTTTAAAGTTCACACTTGTCGTTCGTCAACACACGACGCACAGCGTCATGCCATCCTGCAAGTTCCTGAGCCACCCTGTCTGTATCGCCCGTGGGTTCGAACTTATGCTCCACCTGCCACTGGGTCTGCACCTCATCGATATCCTGCCAGAATCCGACACCGAGTCCGGCCAGATACGCGGCACCTAATGCCGTTGTCTCGGTGATTCGGGGACGGAGCACCTCCGTGGCCAGGATGTCGCTCTGGAACTGCATCAGCAGATTGTTGCGCGACGCGCCTCCATCCACCTTTAGATTCTTAAGTACCAGATCCGTATCGCTCTCCATGGCCTTGACTATATCATAGACCTGGTATGCTATGCCGTCCAAAGCCGCCCGGGCTATATGGGCAACATTTGAGCCACGCGTCAGACCGAACAACGCGCCGCGTGCATATTGGTCCCAGTAGGGCGCTCCCAGTCCTGTAAATGCCGGAACGAAGTAAATGCCGCCGCTGTCGGGAACAGACCTTGCCAGACTCTCAACCTCGCCCGACGAGTATATGACCCGCAGATTGTCACGTAGCCATTGAACCACGGAACCTCCCACAAATATGGAGCCCTCCAGCGCATACGTGACCTTGTCACCTATCTGCCATGCGACCGTGGTCAACAGCCTGTTCTTGGACAATACCGGCTTGTCGCCCGTGTTCATCAGCAGGAAGCAACCTGTTCCGTATGTATTCTTGACTTCCCCCGGTTCCACGCACATCTGTCCGAACAGAGCGGCCTGCTGATCGCCGGCCACTCCCGCAATCGGGACCTCATGCGCGAACAGGGTGGTTGTGGTGTAGCCGAATATGCCGCTGCTGGGGCGTACCTCAGGCAGCATCGATGCCGGTATGCCGAACAGCTCCATCAAATCCTTGTCCCACTCCATGGTGTGGATATTGAACAGCATGGTGCGCGACGCGTTCGTGACATCCGTCACATGCCTGCCGCCGCGTGTGAAGTTCCATATCAGCCAGCTGTCTACATTGCCGAAACGCAGCTTGCCCTCGTTGGCTCGCTTCCGCGCATTGGGGACATTGTCCAGAATCCATTTGATCTTAGTGGCACTGAAGTATGCGTCGATAATCAGCCCTGTCTTGTCACGGATCATGTCCGCCAGACCTTCATCGCGAAGCTTGTCGCATAATTCCGACGTACGTCGGTCCTGCCAGACGATGGCGTTGTACACGGGCTCGCCGGTATCAACATCCCACACTATTGTCGTCTCGCGCTGATTGGTTATGCCGATGGCTGCTATGTTGGTGCCGTTGATTCCATATTTGGATATAGCCTCCGCTGCAACCGACGCCACTGAACTCCATATCTCGTTCGGATCATGCTCCACCCATCCCGGCTTGGGGAAAATCTGAGGGAACTCATGCTGGGCTTCCGAACACATGTTGCCCTCATGATCGAAAACTATTGCTCGTGAACTGCTCGTACCCTGGTCCAATGCCAGGATATATTTGGCGGTATCCTGCTGACTTGTACTCATAATATCATATTTTTAAGGTTGGTGACATTTATTTAATTCCATTGGCAGCCATTGTTGCCTCTACGTCGATGGCATCGGCAAGTATCGAGACGGGATTCATCACGGTGTACCCTGTCGACATCTCTATCTGCCATTTGCACGTCTCGCAGTCGCTGGCCACAATATCCGGATTCTTCCCGCGTATATCCTCGAACAGTTCCTCGCCTATAGCCTGCGAATACTCATAATACTCCTTTTTGAATCCATATGTTCCGGCTATACCGCAGCAATGGGAAATCAGCGGAATGTATTCCAGGCCGGGAATCATCTTCATCAGATTCTCGGAGTAGAGGGTCCATCCAAGTTTCTCCATATGGCAGGGCACATGGTAGGCAACGCGTTTCTTATAATCCTTGCGGAATACAAGTTTCACCTCGCCACGCTCCACCAGGTCGTACAGATACCTTGTGGCCAGCATGATATGATCGCGGACATCATCGTTCTCCAGTTTCAGCACGTGTGGATACTCGTCACGCATAGTGAAACAGCAGGTGGAACTTGTGGCTATAACCTGATCGCCATTTCCTACAGCCTCGCGGATACTATCCAAATTCAGTTTCGCGTCCCGGGTAGCCTCGTTGACACATCGGTTGGCGATCTTAGCCACGCCGCAGCAACGCTCCTTACTCAGTAACCGTACTCCTACACCGATGGCGTTCATCAGCTTTACCAGATCCTTGCCTAACTGCGGATAGTTGTAGTTGACATAGCATCCGTGGAAGTATGTCACATGGCGCGGGAAAGACTCCTGGTCTGCCTCCGCTTCCTTCTTGAACCAGGATTCAAAACGCTGTGACGCATATTTCGGGAACGTGCGCTGGTCATCGATTCCCATAACTCGGTCCAGAAGAAACTTCACCGGCTTCAAGCCGAGCGCGAAATTTGCAATCGGAGCGAAGGTCGTTGCAAGTGATCCGCAGAAGTCGGTATTGGACAGCATCGAATCGCGGAGGCTGGGACGCCCGTGTCCGTACTTCAGGCGCGCGGACTGGATCAGGTCGGCTATGCGCACGTTGTTGGGACAGGACACCTCGCATCGCTTGCAGTTCAGGCAGTATTTCAATGCCTCATCGTAGAAGAGGGGCTTCTTCAGCCGGTAGCGTTCGCCGTCTGGTCCTGCCTGCTTGGGTCCCGGATAGTCGGGGTTGACCGCAGTCACCGGACAATATACAGTGCATATCGTGCACTTTATACACGACTCAAAATTATTGTCGCTTATATTCTGTTCCTGTAGCGTCATCATGGCGGTCATTTTTTAGTTATGTTTTCAGCTGCGCTCAGGGCTGTGGCCAAAGTCACACCCGCTCCGCACCCCTCGCTCAAAGCATCGAATCCGGACAGCAGCGCGCCGGTTGCGTACAGGTTCTCCACCGTCTCCCCCTTTACGCAAGGACGGAATTTCTCATCCGTTATCACTCCGGCCCTCATGTAGGGTTGCGAGGCGTAGTAGTCCTTGTTGTACCATTCGGTCCTGCCACCGGCCATATTTACATCGAGTCCTAAGGCAGGTTCGAAGATGCGGTCTATAGTGGCTATCAGTCCATGTCCGAAGAAACTTCCTGTACTGATCACGAAGTTATCTGCCTCCAGCGGCATATCTCCGAAATTGGATGTGTAGATTCGCTCCAGCTTATGGTTGCTGAACTCTCCCTTGGTGACCGAATCACCCGGGATATATGCTCCTCCGAGTTGTTGCAGCCGATCGCGAAGCAGAAGCTGGCAACGCACACCCGGCACGCTGGCCGGGGTAGTGGCCACGAAGAATATCGGACGATCCACCTTACGGCGTAACCTGTTGACCGGCTCTATGGAGTACAGTCCAAGTATCGCCGGGAATATAACGGCATCACATCCGGCGGATACTTTATTGATTTCGGCCGCCAGGTAGTCCACGGCGTCGTCCTTCAGGAACCTTGCCATGTTGGTGGCGCGCATCTCTGTGGTGCTCTCGCGCAGACGACTCAGCTGCGGTATGTCTACATTGGCCGTAACGCACCCCACTCCATGCTGCTCCAGTCCGTAGGCCAGGAAGCGTGGATAGAAATCCAGATAGCCCCGGATGTTGACCAACGCGACCTTCTTCCATGGAATCCTGTCCGGCGACTCGAACATCACATAGTCGTCGAGAGTCAGCCAGCAGGTTTTTATGTATCCCATCGGAGTCAGACGATAATGGTTTCGTTCCGGATTTCCATGTACCGGAACTCCGATTCCCTCGAACAGAGGCGCTACCTGTCCCAGCATCTTGCGCAGGCTTTCTTTCCCAATCCTTCTATATGGATGGTCCTCAGGTAATGCATCGATATGGTCGAAAGGATTGTCTATATCTTTGCCGTCTGCGTCATGTCCAAGGAGGTCGAATGAACCGGACCAGAAGTGCAGGGCGCTCTGGCCACGAGTGACAATCGCGGTCTTACGGCCGCTCTCCGCGCTCTTGATACCGGCCACCAGTCCGCTCAGGCCTCCTCCTATCACTATTGTATCGAATCTCATGGCTTATCGTTTTTGCACGACTCCAGAGTCGCGACGTTGTTATACAAATTCTCCTCATGTCTCTCCGGCTCATGGTCAATACCCAACACACCGCGGTACAGCCATGATGTGAACTGCACCTCCACGAGCGTCTCGCCCCAGCATACGGGGTACATTCCGTGCCAGCGCTCGTTCATGAACGACGCCAGGTCGTCCAGATTCTTCTGCGTGCATTTATAATGCCGCTCCAGCAGTCCGGCGGCACGGCAGGCGCAGAGCTCGCCCTGGCATGTGCCCATACCCATACGGGTACGGCGGCGCAGGTTGATCAGATTGTTGACATGCAGCTCGTCGATGGCGTAGTTCACCTCGCCTACCGATACCTGCTCGCACTCGCAGACCAGAGCGTCGCTGTCCACATCGTTGCTCTTGATATAGTCCGTCATCGAGCCATGCCGCCCCTCCGCGGCTTTCTGCTCCGTACTGAGTTCTATGATATGCTGACGACGTTCCTTATCTTCCGATGTCGGTTCGGAGCCCGGCAACGGTATCTGAGCCGTCTCGCAGGGTTTCTCTACCCCGAGCTTACGACACGCCATGTCGGTAGCTTCCTGAGCCATCAGTCGGTATGTCATCAGCTTGCCGCCTGTGATTGTGATGAATCCCTCGACTCCGTCTCGTTTGGCATGGTCCAGACAGACGATGCCACGACTGATGCTGCGGCCTGTCGGATCACTGTCATCGGCAACCAGAGGCCGTACGCCGCAATATGCGCGAAGTATACGCGTGTATGCCAGTGCCGGTGACAGTTTCATACCCTCGCGCAACAGCAGATCGACCTCCCCTGGAGTGACTTCCATGTTGTCGATCTGGTCGAATCCGATACGCGTGGATGTCGTACCGATCACGCAGATGGTGTCGCCCGGCACAAGGATATCGGCGTCGCCCGGTTTACGGCAACGGTTCAGCACCATATTGTTGATACGATGACCGAATATCAGCAGCGATCCCTTGGCAGGATACATATTGATGTTTATCCCGGCCAGCTTGGCTACAAGATGTCCCCATATTCCGCAGGCGTTGATGGTTACCTTACCATAGACTTTCGATTTCAGGCAGGTCTTGCGGTCCAGTAGTTCCACACCGATGATGCGGTTGCCTTCCTTTTCGAAACCTATGACCTCGTGATAGGTCAATATATCTGCTCCATTCTGACGGGCCGACAGTATGTTGGCGGTAGTCAGCCGGAACGGGTCCACCGAAGCATCCGGTACCTTGACTGCACTGATGATGTCTGGATTGACCGACGGCTCCATCAGCCTGGCTTCCTTCGGATCCAGAACCTCCACATCGATTCCGGCTTTGCCGCAGTCCAGGACAAAGGCGTCCTGATAGTCCAGCGAATCCTCGGGCAATGTCACGAACAGTCCACCCGTGTCGTCGATACAATGACGGGCTATCCGTTTCAATATAATATTCTCTTTGATGCATTCGGCGGCCGACTCTGGATCGGTGTGGGCATAGCGCGCGCCACTATGCAGCAGCCCGTGGTTACGTCCCGTGGCTCCGGCAGTGAAGTCCAGCCGCTCTATCAGTATCGTCTTCAGTCCGCGCATGGCGCAGTCCCGCGCAGTCCCGGCTCCCGTAGCCCCTCCTCCGATTACGATTACATCATATTCCTTTCCTTTGTCTCTGCTTTCCATAGTATATAGAACATTGTCGTGGAACGTATGCATGGACTCCACATTTATGTTAAATGTGTAAGAAGCGTCCTTTTGTTAGATAACACCCCACCGCCCATTTAAGTTTTTGACATGGAATGCCGTGACTGACGGAACATATAAAGAAGTTGTTTAAACTAATTTTTATGGTAAGATTTATTAAGATTTTGGAGGGGATTTCTTCGATTGAAGAGGGAGCAACCATTCGGTTGATCCCGATGAGAGCGGAGAAATACACCCAAAAGATTAATAAAGATTGGCTCCATGGTCGCCGAGCTAAAGGTTGCCATAAAGTTTAAACTTCTTCAGAATCTTTATGAAACGTAAATTAGTTTAAACAACTTCATTGGAACTCATAACCCAACATAAGGCCAAAAGATATGAACCACATCAAGTCAGTAGGCATCCTCACATCGGGAGGTGATGCACCCGGAATGAACGCCGCCATCCGTGCGGTGACACGCGCCGCGATCTACGCCGGATTCAAGGTTTACGGCATCTACCGCGGCTACCGCGGACTTATCTACGACGAGATCGAGGAATTCTCCACCCAGAACGTATCCAACATCATCCAGCGCGGCGGCACCATCCTGAAGACCGCCCGCTGCAAGGAATTCCAGACTCCCGAGGGGCGCCAGTGCGCCTACGACGTGCTGAGGCGCCGCGGCATCGACTCGCTGTGCGTCATCGGCGGCGACGGCTCGCTGACCGGAGCCCGCATCTTCGGCAACGAATTCCAGTTCCCCATCGTGGGTCTGCCCGGAACCATCGACAATGACCTGTACGGCACCGACACCACGATCGGCTACGATACCGCCCTGAACACCATCATGGACTGCGTGGACAAGATCCGCGACACCGCAACCAGCCACGAGCGACTCTTCTTCATCGAGGTCATGGGCCGCGACGCAGGATTCCTCGCGCTGAACGGGGCCATAGCCAGCGGAGCGGAAGCCGCCATCATCCCCGAAATATCCACCCAGGTCGACCAACTGTCCGAACTTATCAAGAACGGATTCCGCAAGTCCAAGAACTCATCCATCGTGCTGGTGGCCGAGAGTCCCATCACCGGCGGAGCGATGGGTCTGGCCCAGCGCGTCAAGGAGGAATACCCCGGCTACGACGTCCGCGTCACAATCCTGGGTCACCTGCAGCGTGGCGGCTCGCCCACGGCCAACGACCGTATCTTAGCATCTCGTATGGGTGCCGCCGCTGTCGACGCACTCCTGGACGACCAGCGCAACGTCATGATCGGCATCAAGAACGACGAAATCGTATACATCCCCTTCACCAAGGCCATCAAGAACGACAAACCCATCAACCAGGATCTCCTCTCCACCCTGCGCCGTCTCTCCATCTGATGAGCAAGTTAGACACATTGCAGAAATTCCTGAGCGGGGCCACAAAGACTGTGGCCTCGCTTGTCAAGGTGCCACTGATGTCGCGCCGTCCCTCTCCCGCGGTCCACAACGACAAGGGCACTGTAATCGTCATGGGCAACGGCCCGAGCCTGAAGGAGGCCATGACACAGCACCGCGATGTGCTGGAGCGCTTCCCGAAGTCAGCCGTCAACTGGGCAGCCGTCACACCCGACTTCCTCGACCTGAAGCCTGAGTATTATCTTCTGGCCGACGGCGTGTTCTTCTCCCCTGACCCCTCGGGCAAGGTGGACAGGCTCTGGGAGACATTCGGCAGGGTCGACTGGCCGATGACGCTGTTTGTCCCGGCCAAGTACAGGAAATACCCCGCCTTGAGGCAGCTTCCGGCCAACGTCACGGTCAAGCGGTTCAACCTGACCCCGGCCGAGGGTTGGGAAAGTGTCACACACCGGCTGTTCAGGCA
Organism: Bacteroidales bacterium; assembly: GCA_019416425.1. Taxonomy (GTDB): domain Bacteria; phylum Bacteroidota; class Bacteroidia; order Bacteroidales; family Muribaculaceae; genus Lepagella. The sequence continues at coordinate 53,025 of DXXK01000041.1, read as the reverse complement.
AGGTCTGGCCATGCCGAGGCCGCGCAATGTCCTGGTGCCCTCCATCATGTGCCTGATGCGCGAGGGTTTCAGCCGGATTGTCCTGACTGGAGCCGACCACAACTGGAGCCGGTCGCTGTGGGTCACGGACCGCAACCGTGTGGTGACCGTGCAGCCGCACTTCTACCAGGATGACGACGCCGAGCTGAAGCGTGTGGAGGAACTGTACAAGGACATCCACATCCATCAGCTCTACCAGTCGTTCGCCATCGCCTTCAGGTCGTACTTCGACGTGCAGGCCTACGCCGAGACGCGGGGGGTCAGCATCATCAACGCCACGCCGGGTTCCTTCATCGACGCCTTCCCCAGGCTACAGATGGACGAACTGTGACGATATACCGAGATAATAAAAGGCCGGAAGCATTGGCTTCCGGCCTTTTATTATCTCGGTTCGTGGTCCTTACTTCTTTGCGGTGGTGCAGGAGTAAGGAATCTCGTTCAGGTTCAGGGTGATGGTATAGGCACCGGCGCCCGGGGCGACCATGTTGCCGCCGTCGTATACCAGGTTGGTCTCGTCGCCGCCTAAGTTGATGCCCCAGTCATCGTTCATACGGAACTTCCACTCGTCGCCGGCGTTGAAGGTAACGTCACCGGTCCAGGTCAGGAAGTCGGCCGAGGGAGTCAGAGCCTCCTGGCCGCCCCAGCCGTTCATGCCGCCGATCGCTCCCAGCGATGTGATCTTAGTGACGGTGTAGCTCAGGGTCGTCAGGTCTACGGTCAGCCAGTACAGGCCGTCCTCGGCAACCTTCAGGTTACCGGCGCCGCCGTCAGTGCTCAGCTGTCCGTCACCGCCGTCTCCGTAGTTGGTGCCGTCCCAGTTGGGCTCGCTGGTGATCTTGAACTCACCGTTCAGGTGGGCGAAGCCCATGTAGACACCCTTGTCCACGTTGAACTGCAGACGCTGCGACGCAGTATGGCTCCAGCCGTTGGAAGCGCCGGGAGTGTACAGGAACGACAGCTTGGTGAACTTGTAGGTCATGTCCTCCATGTTGATGGTCATCAGGAACGTTCCGGCCTCCTTGATGCAACCGGCCTTGGCATCCTTGCCCAGGATCATCTTGCCTTCCAGGTTTGTGTCGCCGTCGACAGCGGGACCGACAACGCCGTCCCAGTTGCTGGTCTCGACTGCGGTCTGCGGGGCCACCTTCCACCACCAGCCGCCTTCGGCCTGCTCCTCGGTGACGTCAACCGTAATCGAGAAGACTGGATCGTCGTATACATCCTTGCTGCTGTGCTTGAAGGGATGCTGGTTGTTCAGTGCCCAGTCGTTAAGCGTACCGATCAGGTAATAGTTCTGCTCGATGACGAAGTCCATGGGGATGGGGGTCACGTTCAGCTTCTTCTCGGCGAAGTAGGTCGATGTGCCGCCGATGCGGATCAGCTGGCCGTCACAGTGACCGTACACCTTGAAGCGCACGAACATCGGCTTTGCCTTGGGGCTGCGGCCCAGGACCGAACGGAAGTAGGCGTCCCACTCGTCGGCGGAAACACTTCCGTCGTTGGCCGTCAGGTCGACAGCGTCCGAGAAGTCCTCCTTCGAGGCCAGCTCCATCACGTAGCTGATGCCGCCGTTGTAGAGCTCGTCGGCCGATACGGTCTTGATGACGGGAATCTGACCGTTGATGTAATTGTTCAGGTTCAGGTCGGCGCCGCCCAGAGCGGCTCCGAAGTCTACGCTCACGCCGTTGGACTCCAGTACGGGACCCTGCGGGTTGACCTGAGGGATACCCAGCGTGTTGTCCTCGCTACAGGATACAAATCCCAACGCCAGAAGAGCTGCACCTAATATAAGTGATTTTTTCATTTGTCTGTGGTCTTTTATTCCGCGGGGTTCCGGGAATCGGAACCCCGCGTTGAGTTGAAATTTGTACTATCGTCAGTTAGCATCCTCGAATGTCACCTTCATCGTGTTCATGTTGACGGTCAGCTTCAGCTTGCCGCCATCGAAGTTGGTGATGTTCCAGTTACCCTTTCCTGCCACGCAGGCGCCGGTGTAGACGCCGCCGTCCAGCGACACGTTGGCGTCGGTGCCGTCATCGGCGTTGGATCCGATTGACGGCAGCATGCCGTTGTCGCCCCACGAGCCGAGCGTCTGGTAGAAACGGAAGCCTGCGGCAGCCTGGTCGTGAGTGAACTCGACCGTGCCCACGAATACGTTGGATCCCACGGCATCCTCCTCGATGTAGACGGCGCCGTTGTTGATGTCCCAGCCGCTGACGTCACCGATCACATAGATGCGTGCCGGAAGCTTGGCGGCCTTGAACGGAACCACGGTCAGCGCGATCACATTGGAGGTGATGTCGCTGTAGTCGCAGTTGCTGACGAAGGCGTGCACACGGAAGTACACCTTCCGGGCCTCGCCGGAATACAGGTCCTCGGTGTCGTTGCTGACGTAACCCATCAGCTTGCACATGGCCTGGGCCAGCTCCTCGCCGTTCAGACGGATCTGCGCCTGCTGCGACAGGCTCTCGATGTCGGCGTATTTGGCGAAGTCCTCGGTGAACGAAATCTGGGTCTGATAGTTGGGTACCACGCCCAGCCCGTAGTTGGGCTGCGACACGGCCAGGTCGATGCCGTTGTCGGCGGTCAGTACATAGGTCTGGTTGGCCATCGACGGGGTGTTCAGCACGAACTCCGTCGGCTTCTCCAGACGCGGCTCGGTGTCATCCTTGCAGCTTGTCAGCGATGTGCCGGCCACAAGTGCCAAAGCCATAAAAAATATAGTCTTTTTCATTTGATTCGATTTTTCAGGATTCGCACTTTAGTATCCGGGGTTCTGTGTCATGCTCTTGCCATAGGTGGCTACGACGTCGCTGGGCAGCGGGAACAGCTTCATGTGGTCGCCGATGGAGCCACCGTTACGTACGTTGTTCTTCCATGCCCATGTGTAGGAGTTGCCGGTGAACTTGTCGAAACGGATCAGGTCCGTACGGCGGGTGTTCTCCCAGTACAGCTCGCGCGAGCGCTCGTCCAGCAGATTGTTGAGGTTGAACTCGCCTGCCTCCCACGCGGGGACACCGGCACGTCCACGCACCAGATTCGCGTACTTCAGACCCGTGGCCTGGTCGCCTGCGCCACGCAGCGAGCACTCGGCAGCCATCAGGTAGACATCGGCCAGTCGGATGATCGGGAAGTCCGTGTCGGGATAGTTGTTGCTCATGTTCGGCAGACCGTTGACCTCGGCGACGCCTGCCCAGTTGAAGGTGTAGCCCGTGCCGGGATCGTCGTAGGTGTGACGGGGCATCGTACCGTCGGCGTTGGCCTTGCAGTTGGTGAACTTGATGGGGGCGTATCCGCTGGTGAACGTCGAGAACTCGTCATTGGCCTTTGTGAAGCCCTGGCGCTCGGTACACCACAGGTAGGTACGGCCGTCGGCCGAATGGCCGCCCAGGAAGTTGAACTTGTCGGCGAACTGCTCGCGTGCATGCATACAGCTCCAGTCGGAGTTCGATCCGTACAGGACCTTAGGCATCGAGGCTGCTGAAAGGGAGGCGGCGATGATGAAGTTGGTGCCACCGTAGCTCTCGGTGTAGGGGAATTCGAAGGGAACGCCCCACAGGATCTCGTTCTGCGCCTTGAGCGAGCCGCCCGGCATGAACATATCGTTGCTGCCGCAGAACAGCGCCAGATAGTCGTTGGCAAGACCGCTGCCCTGGAAACCACCGCCCTGATGACGGCTGATGATGTTCTGGGCATGCTGCCAGCACTTGTCGTAATGGTTCTCGCCGATCCATGCCTGAGCGTTCAGGTAATAGCGGCACAGCAGAGCCTCGACACCGTCCTTGCCGACGCGGCCGTAGATGCCGGACTCCTTGAAGTTTGCCAAGACATCCTCCAGGTCAGCCGTCACGAGGTCGAACAGTTCCTTGCGCGTAACCTGCGGGGGAACGTCGCCGTAGGCCATGTCGTCCCATGCACGGACGCCGTTGCCGAAGAAGTCGATGATATAGTAGTAGGACAGGTCGCGCAGCGCGCGTGCCTCCAGCACGAACTGGTCGCGTACAGGAGCGTTGGCGTCACCTACGTTGAAGGCACCCTCGTTGGCCTTGCGGATGAAGTCGTTGCAGACCGCGATGTGCGTGTACAGACGACCGTAGGCGCCGTACAGGTTGCCGTTGCTGCTGCCCCAGGTGCTGGTGCACAGGTCGAACACTCCGACGTCAGGCCAGATCCAGCTCACCTCGTCGGTGGTTAACTCGTTCAGCATGAAGATGACACGAGTCCAGTTGGATGTACCGCCGTCAAGACCCGAGATGTCCGAGCTTCCGTCGGGACCACTCTGGCCCGATACAGCCAGCGAGCTGTAGCACTTGCCCATCACCTGACCCATATAGCTCATCGGGTCCTTGTCGAAATCTCCCTGCGTGATGGAGTTGGGATCCTTCGGGTCCTGGTCCAGGTCGTTGACGCAGCTTGTCAGTCCGGCCATCGACACCACCGCCAGTCCCATCAGGAATTTACTGATATATGATTTCATATTGATTTCCTTTGAATAATGAGAAAATTTAGAATGTGGCCATCACACCGAGCGTAACGGTGACAGGGCGCGGATACACGTTGTTGTCGATACCCGAGAACACCTCTGGATCCAGACCGTTGTAGCCTGTGATCACGAACGGATTCTGAACGGCTCCATATACACGTACCGAAGGAATCTGGCCCTTGATGTCGGTCCAGGTGTAACCCAGGGTGATGTTGTCGCAGCGCAGGAAGCTTGCGTTACGCAGCCAGTAGTTGGACAGGTAACGGTTGGTGGTCTCGCCGCCCTTGAAGATGAAGTCGTTGTCGATCAGGTTGTGGATACCCGAAGTGTTGTATGTGTCGGCCAGCGTGGTGTGTGTGGACAGGACATCGTTGTACACGTAGTTGCCCAGCGAGGCGCGGAGCTGGAAGCTCAGGTCCCAGCCCTTCCAGGAGAAGGAGTTGTTCCATGCCATCGTCACCTTCGGATCCTTGGAGTGGCGCAGCACGCGGTCGTTGTCGTCGATGGTGCCGTCACCGTTCTGGTCAACGTAGCAGCCCTCGATCGGGTCGCCGTTCTTGTCGTAGACCTGCTCGTAGAGGCTATAGGTGTAGGCCGGATAGCCCACCTTGTGTACCTGAACGGTGTTGCCCGTACCGCCGGAGATCCCGCCGGTGGTGATGTACGAGTTCTTGTCGTCCGTGGCGTTCAGCTTGGTGATCTCGTTCTTGTTCCAGGCAACGTTCAGGCTTGTTGTCCATGTGAAGTTGTCGGTAACTACGGGCTTGGCGGTGATGGTACCCTCGATACCCATGTTGCGCAGCGTACCGATGTTCTGGTCCATCATGTTGGAGGTGGCGCCGCCGGGGGCCACGGTAACGTAGCTCAGCAGGTCCTTGGACTCACGCAGGTACCAGTCAAGGGCAAGGGTGATGCGGTTGTTGAGCCAGCCCATGTCCAGGCCGACGTTCCAGGTCGTGGTCTCCTCCCACTTCAGGTTGGGATTGTAGATTCCGGGATACAGGGTGCTGATGTTGCCCTCGTATTTACCCGTATAGAGGTTGGGATAGAACGATCCGGTGTTGGTGCTCTGAACGTAGACAGGCATGTATGGGAAATAACCGCCCACGGACTGCTGTCCGGTGACACCCCAGCCAAGGCGAAGCTTGAACTCGTTCATGGTCTCGCGGGCCGTCTCGAAGAACGGCATCTCGGTGATCTTCCAGCCAAGCGCCACGGAGGGGAACAGACCCCAGCGGTTCTTCTTGGAGAAACGCGATGTTCCGTCGTCACGCAGCGTGAAGGTCAGCAGATAGGTGTCCTTGAACGTGTAGTTCAGACGTCCGAAGAACGACACCAGCATCAGGTTGCCGCTGTTCCAGCGGTATTCCGGATTCAGACGGTCGCCGGGCTTGGTCGTGTTGGGATCGATGGTCAGGACTCCGTTGGTGGTGGAGGGTCCGTAGAAGCCATTGGAGGTATAGACGGTACCGTTGTTGCTGCCGAATGCGTCGAAACGCTGCCAGGAGTAACCCAGCATCACGTCAAGATTGGAGTAGATGGCCTCGAAGTCCTTCTTGTAGTTCAGATAGAAGTCCAGCAGGGTGTTGCGGCGCATCTCATATATATGACGGTTGGAGGAGGCTCCGTTCTTGGCATCCTGGTTCCAGGATGTCGGGGAGTTCTGGCCTATGTTGATGTTCTCGAACGAGCGGCTTACGTCGTAACCGAGGTTCAGGTTCAGGTGCAGTTCGGGAAGGAAATGCAGTGCGTAGTCCACCTGGAAGTTACCGTTGCTGCGGAACACGTTCGACACGTCGTGACGGTCCTGAATGATGGCCAGCGGGTTGACTGTACCGTTGATGTTCCACGAATGATAGCGGTCCGTTGTTATCGAGGTATAGCCGTTGTAGAAGTATGGGAAGTCGGGATTGCCGGTGGCGTCGTATGTATGCACGGGCTGCGTGGGGTCGAACGCGATGGCGGCGCCCATGGCACCCTCGTTCGAGAACTGGTTGCGCATGTAGTATCCCTTGACGTTGGCATATATCTTCAGCAATCCGCCGAAGAACTCGGGAGTCAGGTTGAAGCCTGCCGTGACACGCTGCATCTGCGAGTCCTTGAGGATACCGTTGTTCATGGTATAGGAAGCGCTGACGCGGTAGGGAAGGAAACCGGCCTTGCCGCCGACGCTGAGGCTGTACTCCTGGTTGAACGAGGTGCGGAGCACCTTGTCCTGCCAGTTGGTGCTGGAGGTGCCGAGCTGTGCGGCGGCATCGGAATCAGCTCCCCAATGCTCGCGGATCAGCGATGCGAAGCGGTCGGCGCTCAGGACGTTCCACGTCTTGCGCGGAGTGTTGACAGCGAAGTTTGCCGAGAAGTTCAGCTGCGGCTTGCCGCCTTTGCCCTTCTTGGTGGTGATGATGATGACACCGTTCGACGCGCGGCTACCGTAGATGGCTGTGGCCGAGGCATCCTTCAGGATGGTCATGGACTCGATGTTGTCGGGAGCGATCATGGCCAGTGGATTGGCCATACCCTGGACACCGTCGCTGCTCAAAGGCACACCGTCCAGCACGATCAGAGGATCGTTGGATGCCGACAGCGACGCGCCGCCACGGATTCGGATGTTGGCGCCGCCTTCAGGCTTACCGCCGTCCGGGGTTACAACCACACCCGGACTGGCTCCTACCAGCAGGTCCTGCGCCGATGTCGAGATTCCGGCCTCGACCGCATCCGGTGTAACGAGAGCAACGGAACCGGTAGCATCCGATTTCTTCACGCTACCGTAGCCGATGACAACCGTTTCCGCAAGCATCGTGGCGTTCTCCTTCATCACGATGTTCAGATGTGTCTGACCGTTGACCGGCACGTCCATCGGGTCGTAGCCTACGTAACTTACAGTCAGCACGGCGTTGGCGGGTACGGAAAGTGTGAAGTTTCCGTCGATATCCGCTGCCGTACCGTTAGAGGTGCCCTTCTCGATGATGGTCGCCCCTATCAAATCCTCTCCTTGCTCGTCGGATACATGTCCAGTGACTGTAATCTTCTGAGCAACAGAGGGAAGCGCAAGCGCCAACAGCATCGCCATTGTCACCCACAGCTTCTGGTTCAGATGAAAACATAAGTTCTTCATGCAGGAATGAGATTTAGTTGTACATTGGGTTATTTAATATTCATAAATTAAAGCGTGTTTCAGTTGCCACAAACTCCTGGCCCCTGAAATATCTACACATCTGTGTTAAAATTGTTTGATTCTGTAAAGGTTGTTGATTTCAATAATCCTTTAACTATTCGATAGCATTAGACGTGAAATCATGGCTGTTGACCGGACACTCTCTTGTGTCCTTGACAGATATGCGGACGCAAAAATACTGAATTTGTATAAATAAAGGTTAAAATATATTCTTTTTAACATTGTTAATTAACAAATGCTAATTGAGTGTATCCGCTACACTCTCCATGCCCCCCGGACCTTCCTACGCACAGCCATCACATTGAACGCCACTATGAGCGCGGTCAGGCCGACACCGGTTCCCACCGTCGGCATTACGCTGCCCCCAGCAGCGCCAAGACCGCTCAGCGGTGTCAGATAATAGCCCCGTAGAACGAACATGGCGCACAACGCCAGCGCATACGCCGTCACCGACGCAACAGACACCAGCGCCACATACGGACGCCCCACCGAATTCAGACCATATCCTAACATAAGCAGCGAGTGAAGTTTGTCGCGGTTCTTCTCCATGATCAGCGAGACGGAAAGCAGAAGGATGAAGAAACTCAGCAGCGTGATCACGACGCCGATGCCCAGCACAATGCCCGTCACCACCTTCAGCATGAAGCTGGCCTGGCTGGCGGACTTGTCGCCGGCCACCTCCAGGCCGTGCTCCTCCAGATAAGGCGCTATCGCCGTGTCGCCGGGACTGCTCACGTCCACTATCAGACGCGACGGTTGCCTGACCGACCCGCTGCCCAGCGTGGCATTGGCCTGCTCAAGGAATCCCTGTGGCACCAGTATGGTGTTCAACCGGTTGGAATATCCGGCCACATGCGCCATTACCGTCTCCGTACGGGTGCCGTCCTCGCTGCGGAGACTCAGACGCACCGGAATGCCGCTCATGATGCCTTCCGACATCTGCGGCAGTCCCGCCGACGATGCGAACCCGAAATTGTAGAGCGTCAGGTAGTCCTTGCTGATGATTATCGGCACGTCGTTGCTGCCCGGACGCCACGCCCATTGCGACGAGGGGACATCCACGAATCCGTCCGGGATGGATTCGAAGAACATATACGTGGACAAGCCGCGGTCGCCTGCGCCGACCGACATATAGGCCTTGAAGTCGTTGGAGGTGAATCGGCCCACCTTACGCACCCAGGGCTGCGACTCAAGGTCACGGATCTCATCGTCGCTGAAGCCCGACCCCGCCGCGCCAAGCGTCTGCTCGGACGTGACGCGCTTGTTGACCACCAGATAGTCGGTGCTGACGAATGAGTCGTCGGCCTCCCAGATGCTGCGGGCGTCCAGGTAGAACTGCAGGCCTCCCAGTACGATGGCCAGGCCAATGAAATTGGATATGATGAACCCGGCCACGCGGGCCGGCGATGTATTTCTGCGCAGCAGTCTGTCAACAAGCTTCATAGATGTATCCGTTTATCATAGTCCAACAGCAGATGGTTGCCGACGCTGGTCGATATTATGCCGGCTCCCTGTCGACGCGCCTCCTCGGCGATGATCTCGGCGGCTGTCGCATTGTTTGCCTCATCCAGGTGCGACACCGGCTCGTCCAGCAGAATGAAGTCGAACGGCTGGCACAGTGCGCGGACTATGGCCAGACGCTGCTGCTGGCCGATTGACATCTTCCCAGCCGGGTAATCACGACGGAACAGTATGCCGAGCCGGTCCATCCATCTTTCGATCCGGCTTGCCGAGGCATGGCCCGTGAGGGAGTCCTTCAGCATGATGTTCTCCCACGCCGTCAGTTCCGGGAACAGCGAGAGCTCCTGCGGCAGATAGGCGATGTTGACACGGCGCACCCGCTGCCAGTCGTCCGGCCGCATACCGGCCACATCATGGCCGTTGAACTGCAGTATCCCCTCGTAATCCGTGCGCGCTCCGAATATATAGGAACACATCGATGACTTGCCCGCGCCCGACGCCGCCTCCACCAGAACGGTCTCACCACGGCGGAACGTCAGGTCACTGCGCCACACCTCGGACTCCGGGATACGCTCGCCAGCAAACACCTGCGGAAGCATATCCCGGAGCGTTATCGCCTCCAACGGACTGAATTCCATTTTATCTTTTCCCTTAATCTTCGGAATCTTTGGTTTACGGGTTTATGCCCCCAGCATGGACACTATGAAATTGGAGTCGGGGTTCTTGGCCCGTATCTGGACCTCCAGGACCATACTGCCGGACTTGGGAACCATTTTGATCACCATATCCTTCACAGCGGCCGCATCAGGCGCGAAGGTCGGATTGAAGGTATCGGTATTCACCACAACGCCCATTGAGCAGCCCTTGAGCATCGCTCCCATGGCCGCGACATCCTCGCTTCCATCCATATTGCCTTGGGATACCAGCAGATCCTTATTCTCCTTGGATACAGTCATACCCATGCTCTGCAGCAGGGACATCAGGTCGGCCGTACCCTCGCCGGTGGTCTGGACCACTCCTGTCACGGCCTGCCCATGGTTGGTGAATGCAAAGGCCGCTGTGCCGTCAACGCAGCCCATGGCATTGACAGCCATTCCGATCATGGAGACCTTGCCGGATACCATATCCTTGACCTGCTTTATAAGTTTCTGAGGCACGGCCATGGCCAGGAGGCCGTCGGCCTTGCCGCCGATGCGCTCCAATACCTTCTCGTCAATCTTCCGGGAAGGAAGCAGATATTTGGCGTCCTTGCCCTTACTGTCCAGCAGGCGCCCCTCGATATTGACCGCTCCCTTGTCGAACTGCATGTCGAACACCGCGAAACCGGCATCCTTGAACATCGCCTCGCTCACCATCTTGATCATGGCCCGCTGCTGGAAGTTCACTCCCGCGGTGTTCATGGCGCCGTTGATGTCGCACCATCCCGCCATGTCGCAGTCCGTATCCTTCAGCATCGGAGCGAAGTCGCTGCCGGCGAACGACTGACGCTCGCTCAGCGCCAGATACTCCTTGATCTTGTCGGGATTCACCTGCAGCCCCCCGGCACGCATCCAGAAACGATTCTCCGTAACGGCATACGCGCCATTGTATCGGACGCCGTCCTGTTCCTTCCATTCTCCTCCGTCATTTTTTGTAACGAATTCCTGGAATCTGGAAGTACTGCTCAGGTTGCCGACGACATAATTGTTGAATCCGTCGGCAAAGGCCACGGCTACCGAGGGCTCGATGCCGCTGTCGCCATTCAGCATCGACTTGAACGCCTCGGCGGCTTTCCTATCGCTGGCCTGACTCAGGGCTTTCTGCAACTCAGCACCGGCCTCTACCTTGTCGCCGTCGATTTTCGAACCGGATTTCTCGATGATGGAACGCAGGTCGGCAACCACCACCCAGCTGGAGGTATTGGGGACACAGCGGAACAGCTCCTCGACATCCGCGCCGCGGTCTCTGCGGCAGCCAGCCATCAGCACGGCCACCAGCAATGTCAGCATCAAACAGAACTTTTTCATAGTGTTTTCGTTTATAGTTTATGCCGGGACAACCGGCGCCTTTTGTCGTTCCGGACGCCCCGGCGGTATTATAACAAAAAATGGGCGTCCTCACGAACGCCCAAGTTGCAATATCGTTGTTTTAATTCAATCTGAGTGGGTGGAGATGGATTCGAACCACCGTAGGCGTAAGCCAGCAGATTTACAGTCTGCCCCATTTGGCCACTCTGGTATCCACCCGGGCTATGCGACTGCAAAGTTAACATATTTTTCACTAATTACCAAATTATTGAAATTTTTCTTTATTTTGACAAAAAACGATTCGCCGATTAACTTTTTTTCATTAACTTTGCAGATTGAAAAAGGTTATATAATAAAGCATGGGCCCCGGATGCGTCCGCGCGGCTGGAGTCCGACACTTATCCTGAGGACGTAAATCCTTATGATAGAAAGCATATACTAAACCCAAAATACATTTTATACTGTTATGGACACATTGAACCTGGCTCAGTATGGTATCAAGGATGTAAAGAAGATCATCCACAATCCGAGCTACGACGAGCTCTTCAAGGACGAGACTAATCCCAACCTGGAAGGTTACGAGAAAGGCATCGTGACCGATCTGGGTGCCGTTGACGTATTCACCGGTGTGTACACCGGCCGTTCGCCCAAGGACAAGTACCTGGTCAAGGACGAGGTATCGGAGGACACCGTATGGTGGACAACCGACGGTTACAAGAACGACAACAAGCCCATCAGCACCGAGGTCTGGGACAAGCTCCGCGCCAAGGCTGTCAAGGAGCTCAGCGACAAGACCCTGTACGTCGTTGACTGCTTCTGCGGCGCCAACAAGAACACACGCATGTGCGTTCGCTTCATCATGGAGGTGGCTTGGCAGGCACACTTCGTCACCAACATGTTCATCCGTCCCACCGAAGAGGAGCTTAAGGACTTCAAGCCCGACTTCGTCGTATTCAACGCCTCCAAGGCCAAGTGCGAGGAATACAAGGAACTGGGTCTCCACTCCGAGACTGTCGTTGCATTCAACATCAAGCAGCGCGAGCAGGTGATTCTGAACACATGGTACGGCGGTGAGATGAAGAAGGGTATGTTCTCGATGATGAACTACTTCAACCCCCTCCGCGGCATCGCCTCGATGCACTGCTCGGCCAACACCAACATGGACGAGACCGAGACCGCTATCTTCTTCGGTCTGTCCGGTACAGGCAAGACCACTCTGTCCACCGACCCGAAGCGTAAGCTGATCGGCGACGACGAGCACGGCTGGGACGACGAGGGCGTCTTCAACTACGAAGGCGGCTGCTACGCCAAGGTGATCAACCTGGATCCCGAAAGCGAGCCCGACATCTACAACGCTATCACTCGCGACGCGCTGCTCGAGAACGTTACCGTCCGTCCCGACGGAACCTGCGACTTCGCCGACAAGAGCGTTACGGAGAACACCCGCGTTTCATACCCCATCTATCACATCAAGAACATCGTTAAGCCCGTTTCCAAGGGTCCGGCCGCCAAGCAGGTCATCTTCCTGAGCGCCGACGCATTCGGAGTGCTGCCTCCGGTTGCAATCCTGAACAACGAGCAGGCCAAGTACTACTTCCTGAGCGGCTTCACCGCCAAGCTGGCCGGTACCGAGCGCGGCATCACCGAGCCCACCCCGACATTCTCCGCTTGCTTCGGCCAGGCATTCCTGGAGCTGCACCCCACCAAGTACGCCGAGGAACTGGAGAAGAAGATGAGCGCCAACAACGCCCACGCTTATCTGGTCAACACCGGCTGGAACGGCACAGGCAAGCGTATCTCCATCCGCGATACCCGTGGCATCATCGACGACATCCTGAACGGCGACATCGACAAGGCGCCCACTAAGGTTCTCCCCTACTTCAACTTCGTGATCCCCACCGAACTCCCCGGTGTCGACCCCAAGATTCTGGATCCCCGCGACACTTATGCCGATCCCGCCGAGTGGGACAAGAAGGCCAAGGAACTCGCTCAGATGTTCATCAACAACTTCAAGAAGTTCGAGACAAACGAGGCCGGCAAGGCTCTGGTAGCTGCCGGTCCTCAGCTCTAAGGACTGAATCTCATTGACACGGCAGTTCCGCCTGTCAACCATCGATACAGCAACGCACTGCCCTCGCGACAGTGCGTTGTTTTTATCTCTAAAGGACCCTTTTTGAACCTATTTACATGTTCTGCAGCATGTTTTGTTGCAATTGAGTGAAATATAATGTACATTTGCATCTCTATTCAAGCAACAATTCAAGCAACAATGCCACACGACAACACAAACACACAATCGGGCCAGACGGACATACTGACGGAAGTGACGCCTCTTTCGGACTTTGATTTCTTCTACATGGTGGACCGCACCAAGGATGCCTTGAACTTTCCTGTGCACACGCATACGGAGTTCGAGCTGAACTGTGTGTCCAACTGTTCGGGAGCGCGGCGCATAGTAGGCGACAGCATCGAGCAAATCGGCGACCTGGACCTCTGCTTCGTCGGACACGGAATCAGACATGGATGGGAACAGTCCGCCTGCAAAAGCAACAATATACGTGAAATCACCATCCAGTTCCCCGTCGACATCTTCGGCAACGAGATGCTGCGCCGCAACCAGATGCGGAGCATCAAGCGGCTGCTGGACAATTCGGCCAACGGTATCGCGTTTCCCGTACCAAGCATCATGGGGATATTCAGCCAATTGGAGGAAATACTGAAACTCAAGTCAGGCTTCGACCAGATGATCCGGCTCATCCAGATCCTGCATACCCTTGCCGAGGATCCCGATGCACGGCAGCTGAGCCGCTCCTCGAGCGGCAATTCCCAAATCAGCGGCGATTCTCGCCGACTCATGCTTGTTCAGGATTTCATTGTCAGGAATTACAGGAATGACATTCGGCTCAACTTCCTGGCCGACATGGTCGGTATGTCGCCCAGTTCATTCAGCCGCTTCTTCAAGCTCCGCACCGGGCGCAGCATCTCGGACTACATCATCTCGATACGCCTGGCCGAAGCCAGCCGAGAGCTCATGTCGACCGCTACATCGATCTCCGACATCTGCTTCAACTCCGGCTTCAACAACGTGTCCAACTTCAACCGAATCTTCAAGAAGAACAAGGGCCTTACGCCCAAGGAATTCCGGGAAATCTACAGGCGCAACAAAATCCTGATCTGATTCCCGCCCTCTCTCTTGTGCCTCGGCGGTAGCCGAGGTTAGAACTGGAATATCAGCCCTCCGTGCACCGTGATGCCCGGCGTGGGCAGCCCCGGAAGCCATTCCTGGTGCAGCCGGTTCGTCAGGTTCTGTACCTCGAACTCCACCGTCAGGTTCTTCAGGATGTCGTAGCTGGCGTTGAAGTCCACGCTCGACCAGTTCTTAAGGTGCAGGTTCTCCACCTTGCTCTCCCTCTCGCCGTTGGCGTTCGTCATCACAAACGCCATCAGCGGTTTGCGGCAGGCACGCATGTTCCAGTTCACGCCCAGCTTCAGGCTCGACCAGGGATTGGAGCGCACCGCGATATGCCCTGTCGCCTCAGGCAGGTCCCAGCCGTTGAAGTAACCCTTCTTGCCGTCCTGCGGCTGATAGGTGGCGCCGGCCTCGATGCCGAAGTACCGTCCATACTCATACGATATCTTCAGGCCCATCTGCACTCCGTACATGTTCAGTACCGAGCCTTCATAGACCGCACGCCAGGGCGAGCCCGGCTCCGACAGCGGACCGTATCCGCTCAGGAAGGGACTGTACCAGCCTCCGTCTATGTGCTGGCCCATCGACCGGCGGAACTTGCCCGAAATCTCGGCCTTGAAGCCGGCGAACGGGCCGAAGGTGAACTTCAGTCCTGCCTCAAGCGGCACATACACCGGCTCTGCGTCGTAGATGACTGGAACGCAATATATAGACTCCGACACATTGGAAACCTGCGTGTTGAGCTCCGTGCCGCCTCCTGCCGTCAGTTCCATGGCTATGCCGCGCACATGCCAGCCCAGACGGAAGTCCGGAGCGATGCGGAAGAAAGGTCCGTTATTGAACAGCATGTCGATACGCGGACCTGCGTACAGATAGACGCTCTCTCCCTCCTTCTTATAGTAAGGATTCAGGCTCAGCCTGGTGTAATTGTCCGGTCCGGGGGCGCGCACGTCGTTCTTGCCGCCGGCATATGCCACGATATCGGCCGACAGGTCCAGGCCTACAGCCGAATTGCCGCCGAAACCATAGAGCGCACCAAGGCGCGGAGTCACAATTGTCTCGCGGTTTCCTTTCAGATTGTCGGCCGCCAGTTCTGTATAGTAGCTCCTGAAGCCGTTGTACTTCACGTCCACGCCTGCATGGTACTGGAAACTGCGCTCGCTACGCGACTGCCACAGCGCATGGAGCTGAAGATTGTTCAGCGTCTGTGTCGGTGCCTCAGTCCGCTCGCGGATCCCTTCGTAATGGTAGCCATAGTAATTGAAATATGCCAGACGGTACTTCAGGTCCGCGTCGAGCATGCCGGTTTCAGGGACTATATGACGGATGTAGAATCCCAGTTCCTGATCGGCCAGCTTGCGGCGGAATTCCTTGATGTGCTTGCCGAAATCCGGCTTCCACAGCGAGGTGGAGTTATGGCGCAGGTACACGCCTGCCAGTGTGTTGTCGCTGGTCACGAACCGGTAGCCGGCGTTGAACCGGAAATCAAGCCACGAGCCGATTGCCGCGCCGACATATCCCCGGTATGGATAGTCGCCGCGTACCGCGTTCCAGCCTGTCGCCGGCATCGGAACACCCGTTGGGGCGAAGTTGGTGACCACTCCGTCCAGGTCGAATTCCAGCCGCGATTCCAGCGCGCCGAGCCGCACGCGTTCCGGGAAGGAGTTGATACGCTCCTGCAGAATCACCTCCGGTTTGTAGGTGCCCTCCACATCGATGGTGGGGTTGTATTGTCCATAGACCGCAGGGGCGCACAGCAGCAGCCCGGCGGCCATGTATTTCTTCAGATTCATAAGTAAGTGATCAAATTAAACACATATCAGATACGCAGAAATTTTTGAGGGGTTTCTGCAAGTCGAGGAAGGAGCAATGCGGGCATTGCGACTGACGAGACTTGGCGGAAAACGCCAAAAATTTCAAGTAGATGATATCTGAGATTCCAAAATTCATATTATATCGTTTTAATTTGATCACTTACTTAAGTTTCTTAAGGCGCGAGTTGATGTCCGACTTGATGTCGGCCTCGTTGCCGGGGTAATTGTCGCGGAGGGAGGTTAGGTATTCGCGCGCCAGGTCGCGGCGCCCTATGCCGTTGCAGGCGTCGGCCAGCGCTATGAAGCCCTTGGCAAGCCAGTAGGAATGCGGCGTACCGTTATCGGTGAAGTCTACCATCAGGTCATAGGCCTCCTGGTATTTCTGCGCGGCATTCAGGCGTTGGGCCAGCGTCACGGCGGCAGTAGCCCCCACCAGGCTCTCGGGATTGGCGGCCAGGCGGCTCAGGATCTCGTCGGCCTGCCTGTCCGCGCCTGTGGCGGCCAGGGCATTGGCCTCATACAACTCAAGCTCGGCCATGTCATCGGCGCCGAGGTTGCCTTGATGACGTATGCGGTCTATCAGTTTCAGCTGCTCCTCGGGGGCATCGCCCGACATGTCGTTGGCCTTGGCTGCACGAAGCAGCTCATCGATGTCTATATCCTTTGTGATTCCCATGCGGCGGCGGTAGGCTTCCGCAGCCCTATCGGCCTCGCCGAGCTCCTCATGCGTCAGGGCCTTCTCCAGCAACGCGGCTGACAGCCATTTGGAGTTGGGATAGCCGGAGATGAACTCCTCTAAAAGTTCGATCTTGCGGCGCTGTCCGGCGTTCTTGCCGGCAAGCATGGCGCTGCGGTAGGCGGCATAGTCGGAATCCTGCGCCCCTGAGTTGATTGCCTCGTCGTAGAGGGCCTGTGACCCTGCATATTGGCCGGTATAGTACAGGCAGTCGGCACGGCGTATTCTGGCGTCGTCGGCAAGGGCCTTGGTCAGGGCCGGACGTGCCTCCAATGCATTTTGGAAGTTCCTGGCGGCTTCGGCGTAGCTGCCAAGGCGGTACTGGGCGTATGCCAGGTCGTACAGGCAAAGGGTTCGGTTGGCCGACGGCTTGGCGACCGCCAGGAAGGACTTATAGTTCGATGCGGCGGTCTTGAATTTGCCGGCGTCGTAGTTGGCGTCGCCAAGCCACAGCAGCGACTGTCCCGCTATCAGCGGGTCGATGTTCTTCATCCGCGACGCGCGTTCAAAGTATGTACCGCTGGCAGCCACGTCGCCGTTGGCGGCGGTGCTGATGCCCTGGGCGTAGAGAGCCTTCAGCCTTACTCCCGCCAGTGCCTCGGAGGGATTCTTGACTGCGTCCACTGTAGAAATGGCCTTCAGGTAGTTATGGTCGTTGAAGTAGGCTGTGGCCAGGTATTCCTCCACTTCGGGAGCATGCTCGGAGTTGGGCCAGCGCTTCAGGTATGTCTCGAGCAGCTTGGCCGAGCGGGCGAACGGGACGTTTCCTCCGCGTGTCTGCGCGGTTATGTAGTCGTAGAGCGCCGTCTGCGCCACGGCGGGGTCGGCCTCGTAGGCCGATGCCTTCTCGAACGCCAGTGTCGCTCCCTGCACGTCGTCCATCTGCAGACGACTCTGGCCCAGGAACAGCCACGCGCTTTGTGTCACCGGACCGCGCTCTCCGTCCTCGGTGACCTGCGTCAGGTATTTCGCCGCCGATTCATATTCTCCGTCCTCGTATTCGATGACACCCAGGGCATACAGGGCCTCGGCGTTCACCTCCCCCTTGTTCTGGTCCAGATAATTCAGCAGCGACTGGCGAGCCACATCGTATTCGTCGAGCTTGAAGTAGCTAAGACCCGTGACGCGATGCAGTTCGGCGCATAGTTCCGGCACGGGATTCTTGAACATCAGGCTCTGGGACTTTTCCACCACCTCCTCGTATTCTCCGCGGGTGTACTGAATCTGCACCATATAGTATCCTGCCTCCAGGCCGCGGATGCCGGGTTTCACACACGCGAAGCCGTCGTATGCCTTGTCCAGATTGCCCTGGATATAGTCGCAGTAGGCGGTGTAGAAGTTCCGTACGTCATCGAACATACCACCCTTGACGTTTTTGAGTTCCGTAGCAGCCTCGCCGTAGAATCCGGTCTTGATCATACACAGCGCCTTGCGGTAGGAGTAGAGCGAGCGGTCGGGCCGGGACAGGCCCTTGATGTCGGCTTTCTTGTATAGAGCCAGGGCCTCGGGCCAGTTCCGGTGGAAGAAGTCGATGTCGGCCAGCAGCAGACGGGCTTCGTTGGCGTGCATGCCGGCCTGGTTGCGCTCGGCGTAGCGGCGCAGCATGTCGGCGGTGCCGGGCGCGTCGAGTTTATAGGCATCCAGCAAGGTTCGCCATTCCGAATCCGGCTCTCCCTCCGAGAAGCGGAATGTACCCCCCGGTCGACAGGCGTCCATCAGCTGTCCCGCACCGGCCACCGGCCACACGTTGACCGGACGCACGGACTCCACGCGACGCCCTATCCCGAGCGACCGCCCCTGGCCGTCGGCCGCCTGCACCGCACCGACCGGCATCATATATAAGAAGGCGGATACTGCCACCGCCGTCCCGATTTTCAGCATGTCCATATCCGCAAAATTACAAAAAATTTCCGTCTCCACCAATACCGGACATAACGACCATCCTAAAAACCGCATTTAACGGTAGTCCCGCAAAACCACTCTCCGCAACGAGAACAATAAACTGGTTAGTGTCACTAATCAGTTAATACTACGACAACTAAACATCCATTATCCTGCCTAATGTGGTGTCGGCATATGTCCTGAATAATGAGAGAGTTATCGGTTTGTACTCAGAAAGGCTTTCCAGATATTCAAGTTCGAATACAAGACGTGGCTCCTTGTCATGAGAGTCTGGATGAATTTCAGCTTTATTCCCTATACGCGCTATCTTTATCAGGTACAGATCGCGAACACCTTTACCCTTTATATACGGCATGAAGTAATAGAGCTTATTCAAGGCTACCGTAGAAGGGAATGATTTTGTTTTTCCTGTATAATAGATTTTGGAAACTCCTTCATTCAGGAAATAATCCTGATTGTCAGGTTTTACAAAACCAACCAGAACGTGTTTGGAAGAGTCTAACGAATAGACTTTTTTTCTTGGATTCGACACCAACGGACCTGCTGACTGATTGAACAGGTCGAGTTCAAGGGTAGGTAGGGCATGGCGCTCCATTTCAATGGGATGGGTGGAAACAGGTTCTTCATCGTACATAAACCTGAAGAGGGACTTGCCGACTTCCCTCACGACACCACATACCAATGCGTTTCCCATAAGGAACGCTCTTTTGCCGTCCGAGACCTCTCCATGCAGCGTATGGTTATCCGGGAACATGTTAAGCCTTTCAAGTTCCAGCGGAATAAGTCTACGGTATCTGCCTGAAGGAGTCTTTATCACATGTTTAAACCGAGAGGGCGCAGTTCCTCCTTCACTTGTAATGATGGTCCTGGAAGGTTTATCGATGGAATCAGGGAACGCCATTCCTCCTTCTGAGAAAATATAGCTGTACCCCTCCTTAGAAATCCGTTCAATTTTCTTGGCACCTTTCTCATACTCCCATTTGGGCAATTCATCATCCGGAATGAAGTACTCCTCCGGCACCAGGTTCTCATCCACCAGATTGCCGCCAAGAGTCATGGTTGGACCATCGTATACAGCTGTGCCATCCACGGAATATACTTCACGGTTACGCATTATTCCTGCTTCTCCGAATGGACTGTCTTTTTTACCCTTGTTAAATCCATCTGAAACCTCTTGAATGGAGCCTTCTATCTTGAATTCCGATATTGTGCCGGATTTCTTCTGGAATGGGAATGCTTTAGCCATTACGCCATCATACAGTACCCAATTATCCAGTTTCTCGACTTTTCGATGGATATTGGACCCTTCCAGAAAACCCACGATATAGGTGCGGCGCCGGCGCTGTGGCATACCGTATTCAGCGGCATTTATCACTCTCCATTCAACGATATAGCCTAACTCAGCCAAGGATGCAAGGATAATTGCGAAATCCCTGCCTCGTTGCTTAGCCGGAGAACCCAACAGACGGTCAACGTTTTCTAAGAATATATATTTAGGTCTGTTCTCCCCCTTTTCATTAAGGATTCTGTAGATCTGCCACCACAGAACACCTTTCTTCCCTTCGATTCCTCCCGATTTACTTAAGGTTGAGGCAACGGAATAATCCTGGCAGGGGAATCCTCCTACCAGTAGGTCATGGTCAGGAATATCCTCTGTCTTTACTGCATTGATATCAACATTGCTGTGCCCTTTCTCACCAAAACGCGCCCGGTAAACGAGTGACGCGTCTTGACGTACGGTCGAGGGTTCCCACTGGTTATTCCAGATCGTATCGTATGCGTCCGAGGCACCTTCAAGTCCGATACGGAATCCACCAACACCAGCAAATAGTTCTACAACTTTAATATGGTGATCTTTGTTTGTCATTATTTCTTATAAGAATTGTATTGTCCGGAGTTTGTCCACGATATATGAACCTTTAAGCCAGAAATATTGAGGCAGCATATAGATGCCGTTCACACATTCGGTTCTGGCCTTTTGGCTTGAATCGTTGGCACCACCCCTAAAGAATACCGTATAATCGCGACTTTTAGGAAAATTTGGAGCCCCCTTGTATGAGCCGCTGGCGTTTTTCTGTCTGTTACCGTCTTTGTCCAATACGTACTCCCACTCCAGCTCGTTCCTGTGAATCAATGAACGCGAGTCATGCCATGTGCGTTTGACTTGTCCGTTGATAAATTCATCATCAAACGCAAATCGCTTGAATCCTTCAAACGTAGTTTTTCCAAGTTCCTGAATGACTCGTTGATCTTCGGCAGCTTGCATATCCTCGTTGTCGAATCTGACTCGTTGCGTTTCTCCCTGTTCACGGAATATCGGGCAGAGGAAGGAATGTTCGCAGAAATAAGTATATATTTCTGATTCTTCAAAATCCACATCCCTGTCTGCCCATTCCTCGAAATCGATATGCTGAAGTTTCATGTCTTCAGTTCTGCCTCCATGGGGAGTCAAGGTTATGGTCTTCGCTATTATTCCGGCTTTTTGAAAATCCGTGATCTGATTAAGCCGAGTTCCATCGACGTCAAACATTCGGAGGATACATAGCGCTCCGAAATCCTTGGCCGAGACGTCGGTATCGATTTTAAGCTCCTCCTTAAGCTGAGCAAACGTTTTGCCTCCGTATCGTTCCGTCAGTGAATGACATCGGGCGTCAAGTTCAGCAAAGCTTGAAAAAGACTCTTTGAGCTGAATCTCATTGGATTGACGGCTTTTATTGAAATGTCCCCTTACTATGTAATCTACAAAAGTTTGTTTTAACCTGTACCTGGGCTTTTGATAACTTCCATTTTTGCGTTTCTTAAAGCCGGGCACGAGCTCAATGAGCATCAGGTCGGGTCTGAGAATATGAGTGAAACCTTGAAGTCTCTCATTCCTCTCAACCTGGCTCTTGTATTCCTCATATATTGGTTGCAGATAGTCCCTTACGATTTCCCAATCATTTTGCAACTGATTCTTCTCATTGTGGGAAAAGGTATTGTAGCAATAGTCTACAATCGAGAATGATGCATATTCCGATGCCGGAACTACCTCATATGATTTATATTCATAAAACACAATAAGCAGATGTTCCGCTTTCTGCCAGAAATGAGATGTCGGGAAGTCGGTCTCTATGGTAGGTTCAAATGTCACACCGGTGATACTTATTCCCTCTTTTGCGCCAAGATAAACATTGTACGCGTCTCCGGTCTTGCCCTTGGCTAAATGATAATCTGATTTAGGAACCCTTACCCCGGTGGTTTTGAGTTCTACAAGCTGTCCGTCTATTTCGATATCGCACTCCTGTCTGCTGTCACGTGCGTAACGAAAAACTGACTGTTCGATGACATCTCCGGCTATGCCTGTGATTTTACTGCTTTTTTCAGTGCGTGAAAATTGGGAAGAAGAGTCAACTTCTCCTAAAGTCTTGCCTTTCACCCCCTCCAGCAGGTTGAATATGAAAGCCTTGGTATACTTTCTATCTTCGGAAACCGCCATATTGTTACTTTCAATCTGCAAAAATACAAAATTTAATTGATTTCAAGACTCCGTTCCTTAATTTTCCACATCGATGGAAAACTTGCAGCCGCTATTTAAGAATAGCAGCCTTCCTACAAAAACGTTTGCTGATTTTCGAAACAAGATGTATATTTGTAGTCGAGTTGGAAGCATAGGATTCCCTCTCAATAACTCTTAACTTTCTACAGTATTAAAAGATTATAGAAATCAAAGATTGTTTTTCATTATGGAGAATCTATCAGATGTTGAACGTTGGCAGCAAGCAGAAGATGAGCGTCTAGAATATGAAGGCTACTGTAATAAAATCCGGAAAGGCCTTGAAGATTTAGATGAGAATAGTGGAGAACGCGCCATTTGGGAACTCGTTCAGAATGCACGTGATACGAGTGAAAAAGCACGCATCAAAATAGAATTGACAGAGAATTGCATCATTTTCTCTCATCATGGAAAACCATTTGACTATACTTCATTTCGTGCGCTTGTAAAGCAAGATAGTTCAAAGGATCGAAATGGAGCGGATCAAGTTGGCCAATATGGAACAGGGTTTATGACCACTCATGCATTTAACCGTATGGTGTATGTAAGTGGACCTTTTGTTGTTAAATCCGGGAAAGATGAAATTAAAGGCTATGTGCAAATAAAAAACTTTGAGTTAGACCGTACTTTTGTGGATACCCCAAAAGGTCCGGTTATAATGAAAAATCAACTTGATGAGGTTAAGCAGTTCTGGAAAGGTAATCTCCTGAGTGAAATCGCAGATGACACCACATCTTTCCGTTATTATTTGACATCAAAGCAGGTCAATGAAGTTTCAGCACAAATATCAAATGCAATCCGTTTAATACCATTTGTATTAGTTATAAATTCTCGAATCAGAGAAATCGATATTCAAAATCACAATACTAAGGAACATCTTATTTTTAAGAAAAGCGGAGAATGCAGTTGCGAAGCTTCTAATAAAGAAGGATGGAAAGTTGTAACCGAAAAGATTTCACTCATAAATGACACAAGCAACGCAGATTCGACAATTTATTTATGTAAGAGTTTGAAATCGGACAAGGGAGATGTCGTGCTTATTCCTCCATTCCCTAAAATATGTGGTGATGTTTACAATATTCCAAGTCTCTTTTTATGGTTCCCATTATTGGGTACAGAAGCATTTGGCGTGAACTTCATATTCCACTCTAAGCGTTACTATCCCGTGGAGAAACGCAACAATATCATGCTTCCTGGATCAACAATAATGAAACAAGAGAAAGGATCCGTTAATAGAGAAGTATTGAGGGAAATGGCAGATGTATTGTTTGATTATTATTCCAATGATGAGAATGCCAAGACATTGTCCCGCGTAATGTGTGAAGTTTCATTTTCTCAGCTGAATGAGGATGAAGAAACCAGAAAATTCTACGAGCAAATGCAATCGCTATGGAATACAAGAATCCCGGATTGGAAGGTGCTTCCCATCAATGGTAGCCATTATGCGGTATCGGACCCAAATGTCAAACTGCTTCATCCAGATTTCTATTCCCGGCTTACATCCGAACAAAAAACTCTATATGAAACCACATTGGCTGAATATGCTCGTCTTCCAAAGAAATCGGATGGGAATTCCTTCTTAATGCCAAGTTCTGAAATAATCGCATGGTCTGAAACAGTAGATAAATGGGACTGTAATAGAGATAGCGAGTTCTTCATTTCCATTGCAGATGTATGCAATGCCATTAAATCAAAGAGAACTGATTTACATTCTTTCCTCATGTTGATGAAAGATAGCGGTAATACAAACGTAATGAAGGAGTATCCCCTTTTGCCTAATAGAGATGGTGACTTGAGGAAGAAAAACGAATTATACAATGCATCCTTCATAGATGCCTCCGTATATGACTTAGTAAAGATTGTGATGGGTGATGACGCTAAGAAGATTTTCGATTCTGCTTTCCTCGACGTATGCGAGGTTAACGAATATTCGCAAACCGAGTTACAAAAAGCTATTGCCTCCACTATGGGTTTATGGCGCTCTATGACTCTGAACAATAAGGAAAAAAATACTCTTCCTGATGAGCAGTTGAGTGCGTTAATAAATTTTTGTTCTGCTTCTTGTTTGTCTGAGTTCAACAATGCTAGAGGCCGAATAATGCCTCTGATTGCTGAATTCCACGGAAAAGAGTTCCATGTAGTAAAGACCATTAGGTTCAAGACTGATAACGAGGAGGATTTTTACAACGCCGCCTTCAACTTTCTACTGGACTATACTCTTTTCACCCTTTGCAATAAGAATTCTATATGGGTTAGTCAGAATAAAAATTGGCTCAAATTATTTCTTACTGAATATAGTCCGTCCACGAACGATGATCACAAAAAACGATTGAATGATTACGGAATTCTTCCAAATCAAAGAGGAGAGCTACGCTTGATGAGTGATCTTCATACAAATATAGGTGTCCCGTTAGAGATGGCAACTATTTATCAAGCAATTTTCGGGAAAGACCTTCTCGAGAAATGGATTGATACAGAATTTGAGAACATCATTTCATTACCCTTAGATGAGCCAAAGGATATCGCCACTAGCATTGAAAGTTGTCTTGTTACAGATATGAAACAAGAAGCCAAGAATAGAAAATTTGAGAAAGTGGTGCGAACAATTGTCCTTAAAATTGCTGAATCTAAAGAATGGGAGGATTGGTTTGGTCAAATAAATGATAAAAAAGCTCTCTATACTTTCAGTATGAAAAGCGGGAACGCTCAGAAGAGCCTATTCTCTCTTATGGATATTGAGGATGAAAGTCTAGACAGATTAGCAAAGTTAAGCGAAGGCGGTAATATTGAAGATATGTTGAATACGATGGAACGGCAACAGGAGCTTGAACATGAGAATAAGGCACGATTCAATCATTTGCATGCAATCGGTAAGCATATTGAGAATGTGTTACGCGATAAGATAGGCTCAGATTTAGTTCAAGTAGCAACAAGTCCATACACGGACGACAATACTAAAGCCGACGATGTTCAGAATGGACAAGATATAATAGTCAGAATAAAGAAGGGTGACAAATGGTTAGATGTGTATTATGTTGAAGTGAAAAGCAAATGGGATTTTAACGAACCAGCACACATGAGTACCCGCCAAATTAAAATGGCTGCTGATCATCCCAATGAATATGCCCTATGTTGCGTAGATCTTCGTAATCATAAGAATAAAGACCTTGAACATTTGAATCCGGAAATCATAATAGAATGTACCAAAGTAAAATTGGATATTGGCGATATTCTCAATCCAATGGTTAAAACAATCCTTGAAGCAGACAAACTTTCAGATGATGTGCAAATTAAGATTTCAGAATACAGAAGTAACATAAGTGCTAAAGTATTTGAAAAAGGAGAACCCCTGGAAGTACTGCTTGATAAAATAGTGAACATTTCCAGAAAACACATCAGACAACTCTAACAACATTGGGAATATACCACAGAGTACGGTAGGAAATTTGGAGTGTGTAAATAAAACATAACGGAGAGGTGTGACGTTCTAAAGATAACGTTACGTTTACGAAGGAATATGAGTAGTGCACTTACTTTGAAATATATCAATGACGATGACCGGGCGTATGGCCTGGCCGGTATGACCATATCCCTGGCGGCCCTCGATGCCCTGGACCGCGTGGTATCCGTCTCGCTCGACAGCGACGGGCCCATGGTCACGTTTACCCACGAATATTATTTCTGCGGTTCCCCCTCGCTGTCGCCCAAGGCGGTATGGGGCAACATGCTCAACAGCTTCAACCTTACCTCAGCCATGGTGCTGAGCAACATCATGGCCCGCTCGCTGGTACGACTCGGCAACGAAGTTCCCGACGATGTCATGGATACCATCCACGACATCATCCTGGAGGAAGGCCGCGACCAATGCAGTCTAGAAGATGACGAGATCAATCAGATCTACAACCGCGCGCGCACCTACATGCGCCGCATCTTCAACAACCACCGCCTGCATCCCGCCATCGACGAGCTGGTACGCACCCTCGCCGTCCGCCGCAGCCTCACCGGCACCGAAATCGCCGACGAACTCCGACTACTACAGATTATCTGAAACCAGGGTCGTGGTGGCGGCGACGGTCAGGATTGCCTCGGCGCCTTCCACCAGGGGGAGGTTGTCGTCGACATGACCAACCGGGAAACCGACGGCGACGGGAATTCCGCTGAGACTGATACGATGCAGCAGCGAGTCAAGCATCTCCTCCATCGTCGCGAATTTGGCGCTGGGACGGTATTCGGTGAACTGGCCGAAAATCAATCCCTTAAGCCGATGCAGCGTACCCGCCATATACAGCCTCCAAAGCATCCGCTCCACAGCGTAAATCGCCTCCGACACGTCCTCCAGGAACAGAATCACATCCTCGTGCGCAACCCTGGCGAACACATCGTACGGCGTAGCCGCCAGACCGTTCAGAACGGCTAAGTTTCCTCCCATCAGCCGACCCCGGGCCACACCTGGCCGACTCAACGGATGCGTCGGCACCTCATAATCCTTGCACCCCCCGCTAAGCAAACCCATCAACGACGCCGTCGACTCATTGTCAGGATTTTCGCACAGATGCTTCGCCATCGGCCCATGTATCGACGCCACTCCGGCATGCAGCAACGCCGCATGCAGAGCCGAGATATCCGAGAACCCCACCAGCCACTTCGCATTGTCACGCAGGAAATCCACCGGCAGCTCCGGCAGCAGATGCGCCGTGCCGTAACCACCACGGGCACACAGCACTGCATCGATCTCCGGGTCGCCCCACGCCGCACGGAAATCGGCCAGTCTGTCCCCGGCGCTCGCCGCATAACAGCCGTCCATAGGTCCCTTTGCATGCGGCATCACCACAGCCTCGTACCCGCAGTCGCGCAGGAACTCAACGGCACCGTCTATATACTCCCCCCTCACTATCGAGGCCGGCGAGATTATCGCTATCCTCGAGCCGGGATGTAACGGTGCAGGAATCAATATCTCGCTCATCAGAAACTCATTACAGGAATACCCTGGGCGCGGAACCAGTCCGCTATGCGCCGCTGCTCCTCGTGCGGAACTGCCACCAGATGCTCGGCCGGAGTCTCCCGGTCGATACTGTACAGCATCACCTCCCTCGGCTGGATTTCCTTATAGGCACGCGCCAGAGCCTCCAGTTCCTCCTGAGTCGTGTTGTCTATCTGCTTGCCGTCGTACTCGCCGCGCAGCAGCATCGTCTGGATGATGCCCGTGCCCGCGAACTGCTTCAATCCCTCGACGACACGGTCAACGGTGAACTGCCCGCTCACCGGACGGTCAACGGTACGCATGGTATCCTCTACAGCCGAATCGAGTTTCAGGATATTGTTGTCCACAAGTTTCAGTGCCTCCGCCACCTTCGGGTCGAAAATCCGTGTGGAATTGGTCAGCACCGACACCTTGGCATTCGGGAAATACTCGTCACGCAGACGCATCGTGTCACGGATCACCCCCGGAAACTCCGGATGCAGCGTCGGCTCGCCGTTGCCCGAGAAGGTGATCACGTCCAGCGTCTCACCCTTGTCGCGCATGTCACGCAACTTATACTCCAGCATACGCGCCACCTCGGCACGCGGCGGCATTCCCGCCTTGCCGGTTCCCTGCGAATTGAAACCCGCCTCGCAGTAGAGGCAGTCGAACGTACACACCTTGCCGTCCGCAGGCGTCAGGTTCACGCCCAATGACGTGCCCAGCCGACGGCTGTGGATTGGTCCGAATATCGTTGAATGAAATAATACTGTCTGGTCCTTCATAATCAAACGCTCCCTGTTGCAGGGGCAAATACTACTCTCCGATTTTAGAGATAATAAGCGACGGCGGCAGCCCGTGCAGACACTGGTAGTCGCCGCGCATGCACGGTTTGTTGCCGAATACGGAGCAGGGACGGCACCCCAGCTCAATCTGCGCCACATCCTGCAGCCGCTGGTTCCAGCCCATGAAGCCGGTGTAGGGATGTGTGGCGCCCCATACGGTCACCGCACGCAGCCCCACCAGCGACGCCATGTGCATGTTGGCCGAGTCCATGGAGAGCATCACGTCGCAATGGCTCAGCAGCGACAGCTCCGCGCCGATGCCCAGCCGGGCACGAGCCATGTTCACCACATTCGGACGCCCGTCGGCCAGCCGGTCGATCTCCGCCGTCTCCTCCGGACCGAAACCCAGGATGAACACCTTCCATTCCGGACGGGCGGCGTAATGGTCCACCACCTTGCGCATCTGCCCCGGCGGATAGATCTTGCCGGCATGA
The DNA here is from genome assembly GCA_019416425.1 of Bacteroidales bacterium. Classification (GTDB taxonomy): domain Bacteria; phylum Bacteroidota; class Bacteroidia; order Bacteroidales; family Muribaculaceae; genus Lepagella. Next base: position 24,448 of record DXXK01000041.1, on the reverse strand, counting down.
CGCGCGAAGGGCGCGACCGCCAGCCACTTCTCCCCGGCTTCTTTAGGACCGGACACTGCGGCGAACGCCTCGACAGGTCCCTTGCCGTCCTGGAACAGCGACCGGAAATCCTCCGTGTTCGGTATCATCGCCCGGTCGAACACGTTGCGGTAGCGCTGGATCGTTGGCGTCAGCTGCACCAGCACCTTGTTCTTATGCCGCGTCAACGCGCGTTTCTCACCGCGCCCTTTGCGGATGCGCCGCACCTTAACCCCGCGCAGCCACAACGGCAGCCCTAAGATCCGCGTCCGCAACACGTCGTGCAGGTCCAGGAACAGGTCAATGTGATACTTGCGCCGCAGCTCCCCCGCCAGACGGAACATACCCGCCACACCCTTGTAGTCGTCGGTATCGATGGCCACGGGCGTCAGGTTGGCCGGTGGATTGATGAACAGCGCCGCCGGATGTCGACGCGTCAGGAAATAGAAATGCATGTCAGGGTTGGCGGCACACGCGTTGTAGACCACCGGAATGGTCATCGCGATGTCGCCCAGCGCGCTGAAGCGGGCTATCAGTACATTCTTATGACTTCTTGGCATACAGCACCGGATTCGTTGCCGGGTCGTTGTACATCTTCATCTGACGGTACACCTTCATGTACTTGCGTCCGGCGGCGATGTCGTCCAGCAGCTGCCGGATGGCCGTGCTCAGGTCCTGCTGCTGCTCCAGCAGCACGTCCAGCCTGGCGCTGCACTTGGCCACATGCTGGGCCGACGCGTCGGTCCGCTCGGACTGCTCGCGCATGTGCCATATCTTCAGCGCCAGGATTGACAGACGGTCCAGCGCCCACGCCGGCGACTCCGTGTTGATCGTCGCGTCCGGGGACACCTTGACATCCTTGTACAGGTCGCGGTACCACGAGTCGATGTCCTCCACCATATCCGTGCGCACCTGGTTGCTGCGGTCTATACGGCGCTTCAGCGCCAACGCCGCCACCGGATCGATCTCCGGATCGCGGATTATATCCTCCAGATGCCACTGGACGGCGTCAACCCAGTTCTTAGCGTAAAGTATATGCTCGAAACTCCCTTCCGGATACGGATTCACGCAGGGCGCGTCCACATTGTCGGTCTTATGATAGTCGGCCACACTCCGGTCGAACACTTCAACTGCTGTGTTTATTGACATGGCAATTCCTATTTTGTGATTTTTATTGGCAAAAATAGCAATTTATGGGAAAAAGGCAAAAAAAATTCGTAAATTTGCAGTTATGGAACAGAAAATAGAGAAATACAGCTACACACGGTCGCTGTGCATGCTGCTGTACCGGGCGGTGGTGATCGAGGCGCCTGGCCTGGTGCTCCGCATCGAGCACTCCATCTCGCATGGCCAATACTGCCGTCTGCTGGAACCGGACGCTTCGACCAGGTACGGCAAGGTGATTCAGATGGACCGCGCGCTGGTGGGCCGTATCAAGGCCACCATGCGCAGGCTCGTCGATCAGGACCTCCCGTTTCAGGAGGGTGCATGCAGCCGTGCCGAAGCCATCGAGATGTTCCGGAGCCAGGGACTGACTGACAAGGTGGACCTCCTCACTACCGCCCCTGGAGAGGAGGAACGCTTCTATACCCTGGACGGCATACACGACTCCTACATCGGCAAGCTGGTGGAACGTACCGGCCAGCTCCGGGTGTTCGACCTGCGTCTCTATAAGGAGGGAATGCTCCTGCTGGGGCCCGACGCGCATAACCCCTCCGTTCCGGTCCTCCCCATCCGGCAGGCCAAGATGTACCGCGCCTTCCAGCAGAGCCTGGAGTTCAACGAGGTGATCGGCATCAGCGACGCCGCCGAGATGAACCGCGTGGTGCAGAAGGGCGACATCGCCATGATGATCAACGTGGCCGAGACAATGCACACCAAGCTGCTGGGACGCATCTCCGACGACATAATGCGCCGCCGTCGCAAGGAGGGAACCTCCGTAATCCTCCTGGCCGGCCCTTCCTCGTCGGGCAAGACCACCAGCTGCAAGCGTCTGGCCGTACAGCTCATGACCAACATGATGCACCCCAAGATGATATCGCTCGACGACTACTTCGTGGACCGCGACCGCACCCCGCGCGACGAGACCGGCGACTACGACTACGAGAGCCTCTACGCCCTGGACCTGAACCTGTTCAACGCCGACATCAACGCCCTGCTCCGAGGCGAGCAGATCAACCTCCCCACATACAGCTTCGAGCTGGGCCGACGTATCCCCAAAGACCGTCCCCTGAAGCTCGACAAGGACGATGTGCTGCTGATCGAGGGCATACACGGACTCAACCCCGAACTCACCAAGAGCATCCCGCAGGAAAAGATCTACAAGGTCTACGTCTCGGCCCTGACCTCCATGCGCCTCGACAACCACAACTGGATATCCACCGCCGACAACCGTCTGCTGCGCCGCATGGTGCGCGACTCCAAGTACCGCGGCACGTCGCCCGCCCAGACCCTGGATCGCTGGCCTTCCGTCCGCCGTGGCGAGGAAAAGTGGATTTTCCCCTTCCAGGAGAATGCCGACGCAGTGTTCAACTCGTCGCTCATATTCGAGCTGGGAGTGATGAAGGACTACCTCCTGCCCCTGCTCACAGGAATTCCTCAGAATGACCTCCACTTCCGCGAGGCGCGCCGCCTGGCCGACTTCCTGAACTATTTCCTCTCCATACCCGACGACCAGGTGCCACGCAACTCACTGCTGCGTGAGTTCCTGGGAGGCTCCTCCTTCCATTATTGATCCACCAACTGTCAACCCCCTCTCCTGACACCTACCGATGAAAGAATTCGAACAGGAAGACATAGAGAAAATCGAACAGCTTGCCGATGAGCAGAACCGCGAGGCGGTGCTTGCCGAACTGGAGGGCATGCACACCGCCGATATAGCCGAACTGCTGCAGCATCTGGACCTGCACCATGCCGAATGGGTCTTCGAGCTCATCCCCGACCGCGAGCAGAAGGCCGACGTCCTCATGGAGCTGGACGAGGAGGACCGTAAGAAACTCCTGGAAGGCATGGATCCCGAGCAGATCGGTCATTACATCGACCTGCTGGACACCGACGACGCCGTCGACCTGATCCAGGAACTCGACGAGGAGGACCGTGACGAGGTGATCCAGAACATCGGCGACATGGAGCAGGCCGGCGACATCGTGGACCTGCTGCAGTACGACGAGGACACCGCCGGCGGTCTGATGGGCACCGAGCTCATCTCCGTCAACGAGAACCTATCCATGCCGGACTGCCTCAAGGAGATGCGCCACCAGGCCGAGGACATGGACGATATATACTACGTCTACGTGGTCGACGACGACAACCGCCTCAAGGGTATCCTCCCGCTCAAGAAGATGATCACCCATCCCTCCGTGTCCAAGATCAAGCATGTCATGGAGGAGAATCCGGTGTCGGTCAAGGTTGACATGCCCATCGAGGAGGTGGCCATCGACTTCGAGAAGTACGACCTTGTGGCCATGCCTGTGGTGGACAGCCTGGGGCGTCTGATGGGCCAGATCACCGTCGACGACGTGATGGACCAGGTCCGCGAACTGCAGGAACGTGACTACCAGCTGGCTTCGGGTATATCGTCCGACGTGGACGCCGACGACACCATTCTGGCGCAGACCAAGGCGCGACTCCCATGGCTCCTGATCGGAATCGCAGGCGGCCTGCTCAGCTCTCTGATTCTGAGCGGATTCGAGGCGCAGCTTGCCGCCGTCACCGCTTTGGCTTACTTCATCCCTCTGATCGGCGGTACCGGAGGTAACGTCGGTGTCCAGGCCTCGGCAATCGTGGTCCAGGGTCTGGCCAACGGTAGCCTCGACCTGAAGGAGTTCTGGAACCAGCTGTGGAAGGAGCTGAAGATATCCCTGCTCAACGCCGTGGTCATTTCCCTGGCCGTGTTCCTGTACACCCTCTGCACCGAGCCGGGCAACTGGGCACTGACATGCGCCGTGGCCCTGTCTCTGTTCTGCATCGTGGTCTTCTCAACCGTGTTCGGCGCACTGGTGCCTCTGACCCTCGAGAAACTTAAGATAAACCCGGCCCTGGCGACAGGACCTTTCATACAGATCACCAACGATGTGGTCGGCCTGCTGATCTACGTGGGAATGGCCGTCTGGACACTCACTGTACTCCCTCATTGATACCGATATGGCTGAACGAGTTAAAAAACCGGTGGAGACACCGCTGATGAAGCAGTATTACGAGATGAAGAAGAAGCATCCCGACGCAGTGCTCCTGTTCCGCGTCGGGGACTTCTACGAGACATTCTCCGAGGATGCCATCACGGCATCGGAAATCTTAGGCATCACCCTGACCCGCCGCGCCAACGGCTCTGCCTCGTATGTGGAACTGGCCGGATTCCCCCATCACGCGCTGGACACTTATCTCCCCAAACTGGTGCGTGCCGGCAAGCGTGTGGCCATCTGCGAGCAGCTCGAGGATCCCAAACTCACCAAGAAACTGGTGAAACGCGGAATCATCGAGCTGGTCACCCCAGGTGTCAACATGGCCGAGGGGGCGCTGGACAACCGTGAGAACAATTTCCTGGCCGCCGTCCATTTCAACAAGACCTCGGTCGGCGTGGCCTTCCTGGACATCACCACCGGCGAATTCGTCTGCGAGCAGGGAGAACGCACCCAGGTCGACAAGCTACTCTCCACTCTGATGCCCAAGGAACTGCTTCGCATGCGCGGCACCCGCTCCGATTGCGAGCAGAGCTTCGCGCACCGCTGCAGCGTCTACGAGCTCGATGACTGGGTCTACACCATCGACGCCGCTACCGAGCGGCTGCAACGCCATTTCGGTACCGCCACCCTCAAGGGATTCGGCGTGGACGGAATGCCCGATGCGGTGATAGCCGCCGGCAGCATCCTGCAGTATCTGGACATCACCGGACATACCAACCTGGGACACATCACCTCCCTGAGGCGAATCGGCAACGATCGGTTCGTCACCTTGGACCGATTCACCATCCGCAACCTGGAGCTGGTCAGCCCGCTGACTCCCGAGGGAATGTCGCTGTTGCAGGTTCTGGACCATACCCAGACCCCCATGGGCGCGCGTCAGCTACGAACCTGGACGCTCTTCCCCGTGACCGATATCAAGGAAATAAACCGCCGCCTCGACGTGGTGGAGTATTTCTTCCGCGACACCCTGCTGCGCGACCGCGCCACGGACATACTGAAACGTGTCGGCGACCTGGAGCGTCTCGTCTCCAAACTGGGCCAGCAGCGCATCGGTCCACGCGACACTGTCGCCCTGCGAAATTCACTGGAGGGCGCCTCCGACCTTCAGCGCTTGCTCCAGGAGGCGGAATCGGATATACTTAAGGAAATCGCCTGCCGAATGGACGATGTCTCCCCTGCCGTCGACGCCATATCCCGTACCATCGATCCGGACGCCCCGGCCAAGTTAGGCGGCGCGGGTAAAGTCATAGCCGACGGCGTGGACAGTCGTCTTGACGATTACCGCAACGTCCGCGACAACGCCCACCGAATGCTGGAGGACATACGCGACCGCGAGGTGGCCGCCACCGGAATCTCCTCGCTCAAGATAGGCTACAACAACGTCTTCGGTTACTACATCGAGGTGCGCAACACCCATAAGGACAAGGTACCCGAGTCATGGATCCGCAAGCAGACCCTCACCGCAGCCGAACGGTACATCACTCCCGAGCTCAAGGAGCTGGAGGAGAAGATCATGGAGGCCGGAACGGCAATCGAGCAGCTGGAGGCTGATCTGTTCAACCGGCTGATCCAGGGCTTGATCCGTTTCATCCCCGAGATGCAGCGCATGGCCCGTGGCGCCGAATACGCCGATTGCCTGCTGTCACTGGCTGTCGCGGCCGAACGCTACAGGTACATCCGCCCCGTGGTGGACGACTCGCTGTCGCTTTCCATCACCGACGGGCGCCACCCGGTCATAGAGCGCCGTCTCCCCGCCGGCGAGCCTTACATCGCCAACAGCGTCCTGCTGGACTGCGACAAAACCCAGGTCATGATGATCACCGGTCCCAACATGAGCGGTAAGTCGGCGTTGCTGCGCCAGACGGCCCTGATCACACTGATGGCGCAGATGGGCAGCTTCGTCCCTGCGTCGGCCGCTAAGATCGGTCTGGTCGACAAGGTTTTCACCCGTGTGGGCGCCAGCGACAACATCTCGCTGGGCGAGTCCACGTTCATGACCGAGATGAACGAGGCGTCCGCCATCCTGAACAACATGACCCAGCGGTCGCTCATCCTCTTCGACGAGCTGGGACGCGGCACCTCAACCTACGACGGGATCTCCATAGCCTGGGCCATCGTGGAGCATATCCACGAGAACGGCAAATGCCGTCCCAAGACCCTCTTCGCCACCCATTACCATGAGCTGAACGAGATGGAGAACACATTCCAGCGCGTGGTGAACTACAATGTCTCCGTGCGCGAGATCAACGGCAAGGTCGTCTTCATGCGCAAGCTGGAACGCGGTGGTTCGGAGCACAGCTTCGGCATACACGTGGCCCGTCTGGCCGGCATGCCGCCATCCATCGTACGCCGGGCCGACCAGGTGCTCAAGAAACTGGAAAGCAAGGAATCATCCGACACCCCGAAGGCCGACGTATCCAACTTAGGCAAAGCTCGCGATGGCTACCAGCTGAGCTTCTTCCAGCTCGACGACCCCTTGCTGTCGCAGATCCGCAACCGCCTGCTGACCCTCGACATCGACAACCTGACGCCCCTCCAGGCACTTGAGACCCTCCACGGCCTGCAGGCCCTGCTGACCGGTAAGCAGATCTGAACCTCCATCCACATCGACATCACCATGCACCCTGAGCCTCGGCTTGGGGTGCATCTTTATGCATGGAAATCCTATATTCACCCTATTGACATTGTCAAAACGTATATTTTAACATTATTTAACTTTTCGGGGGGGGTAATTTGTAAATTTTTGTTTAATTTTGTAGCCGTATCTCAAAAGATGTTAACCTGATTTAGACGCGCTGAAACACACCGATAGAGCAAGTTGACCTTATATTTTGACACAACATTAACTCAAAACAACATTAATAACCTTAAACTCAAATCTTATGCTGCACAACAAAAAAGTACTTGTTGCTTCATGTCTGTTGTGTGCCTCTGCAGGATTCATACCGGCCGCGGCCTATGCCGAACCGTCGGAATCGATGTCGATGCAGGCGCAACAGGTAACGGCAAGCGGTATTGTGGAGGACGCCGACGGTCCGCTGATCGGCGTGACGGTAACCGTGAAGGGTAATGTCAAGCTGGCTACATCGACCGACCTCGACGGTCTGTTCCAGCTCAAGGTGCCCGCCGGCTCCACGCTCGTATTCACATACGTAGGCTGCAAGCCGGTGGAGATGAAGGCAGCTCCCGACATGAAGGTCACCATGTCATCCATGGACGAGGTCCTGAACGAAGTGGTGGTGGTCGGTTTCGGCACCCAGAAACGTGCCAACCTGACCGGTGCCGTCAGCACTGTGAATACAGAGATACTGAACGACCGTCCTCTTGACAACGTGGCCAAGGCCCTGCAGGGTGCCGTGGCCGGTCTGAACATCAACGTGCCCTCCGGTGCTCTCGATGACAACCCATCCATCAACATCCGTGGCGTCGGAACCGTCGGTAACGGTTCGAGCGGCGCCCCGCTGATACTGATCGACGGTATGGAAGGCGACATCAACGCCCTCAACCCGCAGGATGTGGCAAGCGTATCAGTCCTGAAGGATGCCGCAGCCGCTTCGATCTACGGTTCGCGCGCTCCTTTCGGCGTGATCATGATCACCACCAAGAAGGGCTCGCAGGGCAAGGCTTCCATCTCCTACCAGAACTCCTTCCGCTGGGCCAACCCCATCAACATGGCGCACACCATGGAGTCGCTTCCCTTCGTGGCCTACTTCAACGACGGATGGGCCAACACCGACGGCGGCTCGATCTTCTTCACCGGCGACCGTCTGCAGCGCATCAAGGACTACTACTACGGCAAGATCACGACCGTGAACATCCCCGACCCGAACAACCCCCAGTACTGGGCCGAGGGTTATGCAAACGCCAACGCCAACGTGGACTGGTACGGCGAGATATTCCGCGACCGCAACTTCTCGCAGGAGCACAACCTCTCCGTTTCCGGAGGCACAGAGAAGGTCAGCTACTACTTCTCCGCCAATTACAGCGACCATGACGGCTCGCTCCGCATAGGCAAGAACTCCATGAACAGCTACAACGTGACCGGCCGCTTCACCGCCGACGTCTTCAAGTGGTTCCGCCTGGGCTACAGCACGCGCTGGAACCGCCAGGACTTCCGCCGTCCCGCCACGCTGACCGACAACCTCTACCAGACCATCGGCCGTCAGGGCTGGCCCGTGCTGCCTCTGCGCGACGACAACGGCTACTACTTTGACGCTCCCACGCCCGCCCTTGGACTGGCCGAAGGCGGCAAGGACACCAAGCAGACCGACCGCAACACCCACCAGCTGGAACTCGTGTTCTTCCCTCTGGACGGCTGGGACATCCACGCCGAGCTGAACTACAACGTCCTCTCCGCAACACGCCACTGGGACTCCCAGATGCGCTACAACCATGACGTGGAGGGCAATCCCGTCATCTACGCCCGCGACAGCAACGTGCATGAGGATTACTACAAGGAGAACTTCTTCAACGTAAACATCTTCTCCAACTACAACTGGACAATCGCCGACAAGAACGACTTCCACGTGATGCTCGGTTTCCAGACCGAGAACATGAAGCAGTTAGGCTACGGGCTGCAGCGTAACGGAATCCTGGTTCCCGACCTTCCCGTAGTCGACCTGACCAGCGGTAACTCCTACAGCGGCGACCCCGTCACCCCGAGCGTGAACGGCTACCGCAACCAGTGGGACACGGCCGGCTTCTTCGGCCGTATCAACTACAGCTACGATTCCCGCTACCTGATCGAGGGCAACCTCCGTTACGACGGCACCTCGCGTTTCCGCTCCAACCGCCGCTGGATCTGGCTCCCCTCCTTCTCCGCAGGCTGGAACATCGCCAACGAGAAATTCTGGGAGGACTGCGTCGAGGTCTGCAACCAGCTCAAGCTCCGTGTATCGTACGGTGTATTGGGTAACCAGAACACCACCAACTGGTACCAGACCTACCGCGTGCTGGATCCCAAGGCCAGCAACGGCGGATGGCTCCAGGGCGGCCTGAAGCCCAACACACTCGGTTTCCCCGGTCTGGTCTCCACCGAGCTGACATGGGAGAAAGTCTACAACTGGAACATCGGTCTTGACTTCGCTCTGTTCAACAGCCGCCTGCGCGGCAGCTTCGACTACTATATCCGCTCAACCAAGGACATGGTCGGCCCTGCCCCCGAGCTCCCCGCCATCTTAGGCACCGGCGTTCCCGTCACCAACAACTGCGACCTCCGCACCAACGGATGGGACCTGGAGATCGGCTGGTACGACAACACCTCCTGGGGCTTGAGCTACAGCGCCCGCTTCGTCCTGAGCGACGCCATCACCAAGATCACACGCTACCCCAACAACCCCTCCAACACCTTGCCCGAAGCCAATCCCAACGACCCGAAGCGTTACATCGCCGGCCGTGTGATGGGCGAGATCTGGGGTTACGAGACTATCGGTATCGCACACAACCAGGGTGAGATGGACGCTCACCTGAACGGTCTGGACCAGACATGGGCAGCTAAGCATGACGGGCAGATGCCCGGCGAGCTCCGCAACGGTCAGAGCCAGCTCGGTTACAACTGGGGCGCCGGCGATATCATGTACCGCGACATCAACGGCGACGGTGTGATCAGCAGCGGAGCCAACACTCTGGACGACCACGGCGACCTGAAGGTGATCGGTAACAGCACCCCGCGCTTCAACTTCTCGCTGGACCTGAACGCTTCCTACTACGGCTTCGACCTGCGCCTCTACTTCCAGGGTGTCGCCAAGCGTGACTACTGGCAGGGCAGCTCCTACTTCTGGGGCATCGAGAACAACGAGTGGTGGTCGCAGGGCCTGAGACAGCACGCCGATTACTTCCGCGACGAGAACTCCTGGTCCGTTCAGGAGGGCATCAACGACGTGAACACGGACTCCTACTATCCCCGTCCCATGTTCTGGGGCAACACCAACAAGAACAAGAAGGTGCAGACCCGCTATCTACAGGATGCTTCCTACATCCGTCTGAAGAACCTGCAGGTGGGCTACTCCCTCCCCAAGAAGGTTGTCAAGAAAATCGGCTTCGACCAGATCCGCTTCTATTTCTCGGCCGAGAACCTCTGGACCGGCACCAAGCTGTCCTCGCTGTTCGATCCCGAGACCATCGGTTCCGGATGGGGCGGCTGCGCATATCCTCTGTCCCGTACATTCTCCTTCGGCATCAACCTCAACCTCTAATATCCGACACAATATGAAAACAAACAAGATAATTCCCATAACCCTTGCGTTGATGGCGGCCGGAGCGATGACCTCCTGCGACGACTATCTGAACAAGGAGCCGCTGTCCAAGGTGACCCCCGAGCACTACTTCGACCAGGAGTCGCATCTTGAGGCATACGCCAATGGCATGTACACCGACATCCTGCCCAGCAGCGGCAACTGGAGCTACGGCACCTACGGCGGCGACATCAACACCGACAACATGGTCTCGCTGAACTACGACGAGATCTACATCCCCGGCAAGTGGCATACTCCCATGTCGGACGGCGACAACTGGAAGTTCACCAACATCAACACCGCCAACTATTTCCTGCAGACGGTCCTGCCCAAGTACGAGGCCGGCGAGATCCAGGGCAACCCCGCCAACATCAAGCACTACATAGGCGAGGTATACTTCATGCGCGGTCTGGAGTACTTCAAGCGCCTGCAGCAGTTCGGCGACCTCCCCATCATCAAGGAATGCCTGCGCGACAACCTGGACGTGCTGCGCGAGAACTCACGCCGCTATCCCTGCAACGAGGTGGCGCGCTTCATCATGGAGGACATGGACCAGGCCATCGCCTATATGTCCGACGTCAACATGGCCACGACCCGTATCAACGCCGATGTGGCACGTCTGATCCGCAGTCGCGTCGCCCTCTACGAGGGTACGTTCCTGAAGAACTTCAAGGGCACTCCCTTCGTTCCCGGTGGACAAGGATGGCCCGGAGCCAACAAAGAGTACAATAAGGACTTCAAATACCCTGCCGGCGACATCGACGCCGAGATCAAGTGGTTCCTCACCGAGGCCTGCAAGTCCGCCAAGGAAGTAGCCGACAAGGCTGTCCTGATCCAGAACACCGGCGTCGTTCCCCAGACCGAGGGTGCCTCGATCGCTGACCTGGAGGCCGAGAACCCCTGGCTGGCGATGTTCGGTACGCTCAACCTGTCCGGCAACGGCGAGGTCCTGCTGTGGCGTCAGTACGACCGTGGCCTGGGTATCACCCACAATATCGTGGTCTACTCACAGAAAGGCAACCGCGGCTGCGGCGCCACCCGTGGTCTGGTCGACGCGTTCCCCTGCAAGGACGGTCTCCCCATCTACGCAAGCCCCTTGTATAAAGGCGACACCGAGCTGAGGCTGGTCCGCGAGAACCGTGACCCGCGTCTGTTCGTGCTCCTCAAGGAGCCGGGACAGAAGAACATCCTGGTTCAGGACGGCGTGGGTACACACGGTGTGCCTGTCGAGCCCTATCCCGCGATTCTTGTATCCGACATCGAGAACGTATATTCCACCGGCTACGCCCTTCGCAAGGGCAACTATTACGGCAGCTCCATGGCCGGCAACGGCGACAACTACACCGCATGCCCCGTCTACCGCAGCGTCGAGGCACTGCTGAACTACATCGAGGCTTCCTACGAGCTGAACGGTTCGCTGGACGGAACCGCCACCGCATACTGGAAGCGCATCCGCGCACGCCACACCGGCATGGACACCGACTTCATGAAGACAGTCAACGCCACCGACATCGCCAAGGAGGCCAAAGGTGACTGGGGAGCCTACACCGCCGGCGCCATGCTGACGGACCCCATCCGCTACAACATCCGCCGCGAGCGTCGCTGCGAGCTCATCGCCGAGGACTTCCGACACATGGACCTGCAGCGGTGGCGCTCGTACGACCAGCTCATCACCAACCGCTTCCACATCGAGGGCTTCCACATCTGGGGCACTCCCATGCAGCAGTGGTACGACCAGAAGCAGCTGTCCGAGACAATCTCGCCCGCGTCCCGCTCCGAGTACATGCGTCCCTTCGAGGCCAAACTCAACGACGCGTTCGAGGGTCTGAGCTGGTCGATGGCACACTACCTGCGTCCCATCCCCATCTATCAGATGATGCTGACGGCTCCCGACGGTCAGACGGTATCACAGTCCCCGATGTACCAGAATCCATACTGGCCTGACGAGCCCAACATGCCCGCCACCAAATAAGGATTGCCGGGCATCCCCGCCACTAATGACGATTGCTGAGGAGTCGTCTGATCAGACCGATATGGTTCTTTAGCCTTATGGTTCATTAGCCGACTTCAATTATTGTTGTTAATATCACTTCAATCGTAAGGAGGTAGCCCCACCCGGAGCTACCTCCTCTTTTTTTATCCAGTAGCGCGCCACTCCATGCCCTTAAATAGTAGTGCAGGCTCTCCGAGCCGCGCACATACCCGGATAAAAAGCCTTATGAATCGATTCCGGATGGCTGCCCCCTGCCGGGGTCTCACAACGTAGCTTACTGGACCTGGTACTCCAGGAAGGTCCAGAAGGACTGGTCGGCAAGCTTGGCCGAGAGGGACAGCTTGCCGGGGACGGTAGGCGTCACCGTCAGGGTGACGGTGCCGTCGGGGTTCTGCGTCCATTCCTTGCACCATTCCTTCTCGTTGATGCCGGCGAAGTCGGTGCCCGATCCGGGCGTGAATCGGAAGGTATAGGTGTCGCCTACACGCAGCCGTCCGTTCAACGGGATGTCCACAGGCTTGCAGCCTGTCTTGACGAAGAACTCGGGCAACGCCTTGATGTTCTCGTTCTTGACCGCCTGCAGGATGCGCTGCGGATCCATGCGCCAGGATTCGATGTAGTCGCGGCGGTAGTTCTCCAGCGCCTTCAGGCGCGGCGAACGGAGCGGGCTCGCCTGCTCCAGGTTTTCGATGTCTTGTGCCGTGGGCTGCGCCACGGTGTACTCGATCATGTGCGAATAGCTGCCGTTGGCCTTCTCGACGCCGATCACCAGCTGCCCGGCCTCGGCGGGGATGAAGCGGATGGCCGTCTGCTGACCGCTACGCTGCCACTCATGCTCATAGTCATCGCCGTTGGCCAGGATGAAGTTGTCGTTGCCGCTGGGCAGGATGTAGAATTCGTAGGGAGTGCCGACGCGCAGCTCCTGCTGCAGCGGCACCTTGATGCCCCTGGCCTTCTGGTTGATCAGGCTGGAGTAGAACACCGGGGTGACGGGGCTGCGCCCGGCAAGCTCGGCGGCCAGGAATTCCTTGCCGTCGTAGCCGTAAGCGCCCAGTGTCGGGTCGCGGAAGGGCATGCGCGCGAACGTGTCGAAGCTGACCGGCGTCTCCAGCAGCTGGAAGCTCTGCTCGTCGGGGTAATGGCTGTAGATCAGCCATTCGGGGCGGACGTTGAACCAATCATCGCCGGGACTGCGCGTAAAGACGCCGTCGTTGACGCTGCCCGCTCCCCAGGTGGGGTCCAGCAGGATGCCGGCATTGCCGTCGGTGTAGGCGAAGATCCAGGCATGGCCTATGTCGCCGATCTTGCTCTCGTGGTCCTTGGACTTGCCGAAGATTATCTCGGAGCGTAGCCCCACGGCCTCGCCCAGACGGTAGAACATCTCGCAGTAACCCTGGCACACGCCGCGCTGCTGCTCATAGGTCTCGTCGGCCGTATGGATGGTATACGAGGTGTCATAGGCGATGTTTTGCGTCAGCCAGGTATAGATGTCGTGCGCCTTGTCGTAATCCGACTTGGTCGACGAGGTGATGGAGTTGGCAAGTCCGCTCCAGTTGTATTTTGTGTCGCTGATGTAGGTCTCCGCGTTTGCCGTCAAGGCGCATGCGCCCATCACCAGCGCCACCGCCATATTAAGGTTCCGTCCCATTCTGTACTGTTCTGATGTAAGTTGTTATTATTTTCTGTCGTCGTTATTTCCCCGCAAAAATAACGCTTTTTCCATTAACGTGCAACAACCCCACCCAAGGTGCTTAACACTTTCGTAAAATTAATCCGACAACCGGTTGACTTGTGGGGCGCGCGCAAAGCCACAAAGAAAGTCTATGGATAAGTGCCGTTACATCCGCCATCCGGAGAGCCGGCCTTCCGCCAAGGCCGCGATGGAATCGGGATTCCCGACGCCAAGTACGCCAAGCCATCCGGACAGCTTAGCGGAATCCGCGTCCAGGGTTATCCATAACCCTCCGCGAGCTTCGCGGTGGCAGACGATGGCAGCGATGCCCGGCACTTTCTATCCATCCATATCACCCTATCTTCACGTAAATCCCTATTTTGTAAATAAATGCGGAGCACTTTGCGGCTTTGCGCGCCACCACACATACATTGCCCCTTCGGCCATGCACTTACTGAACTGAAATGCCAATAATACTGTCTATCTATACGTCAATACCGAAAATTATTGCTACCTTTGCAGATGAAACCTACAACATGAATATAACCTGACTGAATATGCTGAAGCAACTCACACTCGCATTGATGGCGCTGGGCGCCGCGGCATTGCCGCTGTCGGCCGAGAAGACCGACGTAAAGAACCTGCCGGGCAACCTGGTGCTGACCGTCGACGACGCCGGCGGCAAACCCTCCTACTCCCTAACCCTGGACGGCGTCCGGATGATGGCTCCCTCCCCTCTGGGCCTAACCGCCGACTTCGGCGACTTCGCCAACGGCCTCACACTCGAGTCTGTCACACAGGCTCCCATCGACATCGACTATAGCGTGGACCGCATCAAGAAGTCCCACGTCAGGAAATCGGCCAATAAGGCCGTGTTCACCTTCAAGAACAAGGACGGACGCCACATGGACGTGGAGTTCGTGCTGACCGATAACGACGCCGCCTTCCGCTACGGACTGCGCCGCGAGAAGGACACCGGCTCCGTCCGCGTCATGGACGAGGCTACCGGCTTCGCCCTCCCCGCAGGCTCCACGGCGTTCCTGACGCCGCAGAGCGACGCCATGATCGGCTGGAAACGTACCAAGCCCAGCTACGAGGAGGGCTACATCGTGGACGCTCCGCTCGACACCAAGTCGCAGTACGGCCACGGCTTCACGTTCCCCGGACTGTTCCGCGTGGGCGATGACGGCTGGGTGCTGGTCAGCGAGACCGGAGTCAACCGCGACTATGCCGGCAGCCGCCTCTCCGACTACAAGGACGGCCATTACAAGCTGGAATTCCCCATGCCCCAGGAGAACAACGGCAACGGCACAATCGAGCCGGCCTTCGCCGTTCCGGGCCACACCCCCTGGCGCACCATCACCATGGGACGTGACCTGAAGCCAATAGTGGAGACCACCATCCCCTGGGATGTAGTGACCGAGACCTATCCCGCCGGGGCCAAGTATGAGCCGGGCCGAGGGACCTGGAGCTGGATCATGTGGCAGGACGACAGCATCAACGACCGCGACATCCGCACCTTCGTCGACCTGGCCCAGGCCCTGGGCTGGGAATACACCCTGATTGACTGCGGCTGGGACAAGAACATAGGCTACGAGGGTATGGAAAAGCTAATCAAGGACGCCAAGGCCAAGGGCGTGGAGCCCATCCTGTGGTACAGCTCCAGCGGATACTGGAACGACATCACCCAGAGCCCCATCGACCACATGGAGAATCCGCGCATCCGTCGGCAGGAGATGAAATGGCTGCACGACAACGGCGTGAAGGCCATCAAGGTGGACTTCTTCGGCGGCGACAAGCAGGAGACCATGCGTCTGTACGAGGCCATCCTGACCGATGCCAACGATTACGGCATCATGGTCATCTTCCACGGCTGCACGCTGCCGCGCGGCTGGGAGCGCATGTTCCCCAACTACATCGGCTCGGAGGCCGTGCTGGCTTCGGAGAACCTGATTTTCCAGCAGGAATTCTGCGACATGGCTCCGCTGTACGATACCCTGCATCCCTTTATCCGCAACACCGTAGGTTCCATGGAGTACGGCGGCACTCCGCTGAACCACCGCATGCACCGCAGCAACCAGCAGGGCAACTACCGTCGCACCACCGATGCGTTCGAGCTGGCCACGGCGATACTGTTCCAGAGCCCGCAGCAGAACTTCGCGCTGGCGCCCAACAACCTGGAGGATGCTCCGGCTGCCGCCATCGAGTTCATGAAGAAGGTACCCACCATGTGGGACGACACCCGCTTTGTCGAGGGTTATCCCGGCCGCTATGTCGTACTGGAGCGTGACGCGCAGGGCGGCGGCACATATATGGCCGGTATCAGTGCCGAGAAGGAAGCCAAGACCGTGCAGCTGGAACTCCAGCCCGGCACTTACAGCCTGCTGAGCGACGCCAAGGACGGCGCGCTGAAATCCGAGACAATAACTGTCCGCAAAGCCCGTCGCCTGAAAGTGACAATGCAGCCTAACGGCGGCTTTGTCCTGACCCGCTGACCTGAACGTTGAGTTCCTGAACAGCTGATTTATAACCGGCATCGCCATCGGCCTCCAGGCAGACGGTGATGCCGGTCCACTGTCTCTTGGGGTCTTTGCCGAAATAATCCTCATCTACACGGAAAGTATACTCACCCGTCTGGATGGCGGGACCGGATATCAGCACGACCTTCGGCTTGCTCGTCGCATGCTCCGCAGTCGGGCTGATACGGTCCTCCTGACTGAAGAAGGGCTCGACCGTGAACTCACGTCCGGACACCTTGGTGTTCATCTTGACATGCTTCGATGCATCGTATGCAACTGTATCACCGTTCACCTTAGCTCCGAGATACTGCATTTTCTTGCCTCTTGATGATTTGTATATAGCCTTGGTCCAGTCGGCCATTTCCTGATCCTGATACCAGAAGCAGTCATGCGGGTCCGTACTCTCGGTGCCATCCTCAATCCATCGGGAATAATAGACGCCACCCTCCGGACGGGGATTCTCCAACGCCTTGGCGATGAACCGGGCAATGTAACGCTGCGTCTCCTGCGACAGGTCGAAATGGCCACGTCCGGCATCACACAGGAACGAGATCCGGCTGTCGGGATACATCATGCGGAACGCCAGCGCCGGACGCACACGCGCCTCCCACCATTCATACTCGCCCTCAATCATCAGGCCCGGGATTTTGTCGATATTACGTGTCCGTCCCCACTCGACATTCTCACGGCCATAACCGCAGAGATTGGTACGCGGTGCATCTCCATGGAAGGATATGATGCACAGCGTGCGTTCCGGATTCCATGCCGCGAAGTTCCAGGGGAACGTGGCCTGTGCCGAGTGTCCAAAGGGGATAATCGGCGCCGTGGCGATCTCAGGATGTTCCGTCCCCTTGGCGAAATCCTTGATGATCCGCTCGAAACGCTCCTGACACCCCTTGGAGGTATCCCAGTTCTGCGAGCCGCGCTGTACAAAGGCCATTGCCACATCTAAGCTGTCCATCGCCGCACAGAACTCCGGACTGCGGAACAGTACCTCCTCGGTCATGTTCTGATGACAGTAGAGCAAAGCCCTTACATCGCCGGTACCTCTGGGCAACCGGATATACGCCCGTTCACCCTCGTCGCCAGTGGCGTAATCGAACGTCACACGCTGTCCGAAACTGCCTCCCGCCATAGTCTGGAGGCAGAAGGCAACAGCAATCAATATCGATACTATAATCCTTGCCATAATCAATCTGTAACAAAAGTTTTCAAGTCTTCTTTTATTATTTCGCAGATTGACCCGGTTTTACTCAATCACAGCATCGTCAGCAGCCGGGATGCGTCGCAGTTAAGTATCAGGCCTTCCGGAAATTCAGTCTCTGCCAGCAGAGGGTACAGATTGGCATAGTCGGCGATCTGGAAGGAGATATGGGCGTCGCTTCCCAACAGGACAGGCACCTCGTAACGCTTGCACAACCTCAGCAATTCCAGATTGTTGGGAAGGGCAGTCTGGCGCTTGCTTCTGAATGGCGAAAGCGAATGATTGTTGATCTCGAGTATGGTGCCGGTATCTTTCGAGGCCTGTACCAGACGCTCGAAATTCAACCGGGCAGTTCCGTCACCGGGATGACTGATCATGTTGATCCGGGGATTCTCCATAACCTTGATTACACCTGCCGTGTTCTGGCCCTCGGTTCCGGGTTGCCAGCAGATGTCATGGATACCGGCGATGCATATATCCAGACGCGCCATCTCCTCGTCGGTCAAGTCAAGGGTACCGTTGTAATCCAGGATATTGATCTCGCATCCTAACAACAGCTTCACGCCGTACATCATGCGCGGGATGACATGCATGTTCCGGAAATATATAGGATTGCACGTTCCCGGCACTGACGGCCCGTGCTCGGTGACTCCAAGCACCTCCAGACCTTTCTCGGCCGCGCTCGTCACCATTTCCTGCAGCGAGCTGTACGCATGTCCCGACACTATGGTATGTGTATGTAAATCTGCCTTAATCGTCATAATAAATACTTTTATTCTATCTTATCTCGATTCGTGATCTGATGGCTTGGCTTTGCTGATTGTCACGAGCCAGACGCCGCTGAAGATCAGGACGATTGCCAAGGCCTTGACGGGAGTGAACACGTCCAGGCCGAGACAGATTCCGGTAATCGTTGCCACTATAGGCTGAACATAGTTGTACATACCTACCAGAGTCGGCCTCAGGCTCTTCTGACCGATCATGATGCAGATGTAGGCCAGGAACGTGCCGCAAACCACCACATACGTTATACCGCTCCATTCCATGCCCGATATCGCCGTCCAATCCGTCGTGGCAAGCCAATGCGTGCTGCTCGGCAACGCCACAACAGCGGCCGACAGGAACATCCACTTCATCAGCGTCACCAGACTGTACTTCTTGATAAAGTTACGATACAAGGTGAGATAAAGTGCATACGACAGCTGCGCGCAGAGCACTATAAAGTCTCCCAACGCCGGATTCGAGCCTCCTGCCTGTGCGCCGTTTCCGGCTATCAGGATAATGGCTCCGGCCGCGCCCAGCGCGATTCCTCCGGCCTTCTTCAGCGTGATTGGCTCGCGGAGTATCAGCCATGCAAGCAGCATGACCCACATCGGCATCGTGGTGGTGACCAGCGACGCCTCGCCAGGAGATGTGAGACTCACTCCCAGTATGAAACAACCCTGGTTGAACAGCACGCCCAGCATTCCCGCTCCGAATAGCCGGAGGATATCCCGGGGCGGAACATGCTCACTGGGCATGAACAGTGAGGTAAGCCAGAACAGAACAGCCGCACCCGCCACCCTGAAATCCACCATTACCATCGGCGCCACTACACCGGCGGCAAACACCATCTTAGTCACCGGCGACATCAGTCCCCACATCACGTTGGCACCCAACATCGCCAGATGTCCCTTCGCCTTATTCATTTTCTACCTTACTCTTATTCAG
Organism: Bacteroidales bacterium; assembly: GCA_019416425.1. Classification (GTDB taxonomy): domain Bacteria; phylum Bacteroidota; class Bacteroidia; order Bacteroidales; family Muribaculaceae; genus Lepagella. The sequence goes on along the minus strand of DXXK01000041.1, from coordinate 4,918 downwards.
CCTGCAAAATTACTCAAAATCTCGCAGTTTTTCACTATATTTGCAAAAAGTTACGAGGCATGAAATCAGACCCCAGGGAATCCCGACACATACGAGTGTTCCTATCCTCTACTTTCGCCGACATGACGGCCGAACGCGACGAGATTGTGAAACTTTTCAATCACCTCCGCATCGTGGCCGCGCGCCGCAACGTGATGCTCAGCCTTATTGATCTCCGCTGGGGCATCACTGACGATGCCGTCCGCAACGGCCATGCCGTGTCGATATGCATGCAGGAAATCGACAATTCCCGTCCATTCCTGATCGGACTCATAGGCGACCGCTACGGCTGGCAGCCTACAGCCGACGAGCTGTCGCTCTACGGCGAACTGCTGGAACGATTCCCCGTAATCCGCGATTATGTGGTCAGAAGCCTAAGCATCACCGACATGGAAATGCGCTACGGTGCGCTTGACACAACCGACAAGGTGGAAGGGGCGTTTTTCCTCAAGAACGGGGTGCGACCAGAAAACGAACTGCACCGCAAGCTGATAGAGTCCGTGCGGCAAAGCCGGTTTCCCCTGCATAATTATTCCAGCCTCCGCCAACTTGTGAAGGACATCGAGTCCGAGTTCATGAAGATGCTGGACCGTTATTTCCCGAAGCGCAGACTAACGTATCTTGAATCGGAGCGTCTGCGGCAGCATGCCGTAATCCGAAGCAAATGCAACATCTTCGTCAAGAATCCGCTGGATATGGATCGGTTGGACCGATGGCTCACATCCGGCAGCAGACACCTTGCCATAATAGCCCCGAGCGGTATGGGCAAAAGCGCGACCGTAGCCAACTGGATCAGCTGTCATCAAGGGACTGAACACATCATCGCACACTTCCTGGAACAGGTGGGTGACTCGCCGGACACAATCCTGCATCACCTCATCGCCGAATTCAGGGACCTTTACGGCATACGTCCGTCTCTGTTCAGAAACTACGAGAGTCCGCAAAAAGAGCTGGAATCCGTGCTGTCGCAAGTTGCCGGTTCGCAGCGGCAGACCATCGTGGTGATTGACGGACTCAACCAGTTGCCGGCATCCGGCAACGCCCGGCTGCTTAATTGGCTTCCCGCATTCCCGTCCAATGTCAGACTGATAGTCTCCACAGTTCCCGGCGACGCCACAGCCGATGCGGTCACGGGGCGCCGGTTCGAGACATTTAGTATTCTACCGATGGACACTAACCGTCGTATGAGTCTGATCCACGGATATCTGCAGCGCGTCGGGAAAGAATTGGATATTCACCAGGCATTCCGCATAGCCTACGATGCCGAGAGCGGTAACCCCATGATATTGAGAACCCTGCTCGACGACCTGATTACCTACGGCAACCATGAGACCCTTGAAGCTACAATTGATACTTACCTTGCCGCCAGGTCATATCAAGAGTTCTTCGACATCGTGCTTCGGAATGCCGAGGATTTCTATGGCCATGATCTTGTAGCCGACACGCTCACGCTGATTGCCCTCTCCGAGGCCGGACTCAGCGAGTCGGACCTCGCGGCTTTATTGGATTTCAACAAACTTGACTGGTCGGCTTTCTACTGCGGATTTTACGCACATCTGGCCACACACGGGGGACTTCTGACGTTTTCACACTCATTTATCCGCCAGGCCGTCACAGCACGCTATATCGACAAGGCACCCGCCTACTCCATCGACGACAAACGCCGGATGATTGTCAATATGGTTACGGATTATTACGAGGGACTGCCCCGGTATTTCAACGAAATAACCTACCAATACCTCTGTCTTAAGGCCGATACATCGCTCCACTATGAGTTGCTCGACCTCAGACTGACCAACTACCTGACCACCAGCAATCCGACGCGTCTGGCCGAATGCTGGCGCTTCGTCCTCAGCACCGACAGTGCTTACTCCGTCCTTGATTACCTGAAGCACGGCCGCCCCACCAGGGACATCCCAGCCTACAGCAACGGACTCGGAGTTTTCATCCTATATTACCTCTCGAAGCCCCGTGAGGCCGCCGAGTTCTTCCTGATGTCTGAACGCCATATCAGAAACAATCCAAGATTAACAAGGAGTCAAAAACGGCAAAGCTTAGCCGCGGCCTACGGCAATCTTAGTCAATGTCATCTTCTCACTGCCCACTATGACGAGGCAATCGACAGTCTGACAAGGGGATTTGATATTATAGATGGTCATAACTCGCCCCCGGATATTCAGATACGTATCAAAATACTTAATGATGCCGGGATGATATACAAAAATACCGGTCGTTATGACAAGGCCTTATACTACCTTGAAGAGGCTGTTAAAATATGTAGAGGAGCGGATATCACGACTCTTTGTAATCTATATGTCAACTACTCAAGCGTCCTCTTCGCCCTTGGACATGTTAGCCGAGCGATTCAGCTTGCAGAATGGGCTCTTGACAATACAATTTCCTCCGTAGGGAAACGTACACCTCAGGCTCTATCAGCCATGACCCTACTCGCGTCTTTCCACGCACATGCAGGTGATCCGGCACGGTCCACAGAACTGCTGAAACAGGCACTGCGGACGTATAATGATATCGTAAGTCCCGACTCCTACGAGTCCCTTACGATAGCCATCAGTCTCTCGACTGTCCTACTTGATTCCGGCAAAGCCAATCAAGCATATGACATGCTCATGGAGAACCTGCCGTGGGCGCAGGGACACCTCTGCACGGAACACCATCTGCTTGCTAATCTATACTACACTCTTGGAATCGCATGCCTCAGGCTGAACCGACCTGACGAAGCGACACACTACCAAGAGAAAGCATTGCCGATATTCAGTCAACTCCACGGGGACGATAGCGTCTCGGTTGCGATGACTCTCGGTGAACTCGGCAAAAATCTTGCAGAACATGGTCAGTTTGACAAGGCTCTAACCTCCTTTCAGAGGGCTCTTGAAATCTATCGGAACCAAGTAGGCGACAACCATCAGGACACCGCCGCCATTTACAGCAGCGTCGGATCTGTGCTTGTTGATCTCAAACGCTATGATGAGGCTCTGCCATATTGCGAGAAGTCGATCCGTATCACATCCTCGATTTTAGGCCCTAAACATAAGCATCTTGTCCCTGCCCTGCGATGCATCGGCCAAATAATGGAATCCAGAGATAATCAAGAAAAAGCCGTTGACTATTACACTCGTGCACTTGAAATAGGCCTCGAATCCGATTCCGACAACCCGGAAATTCCCATATGCTACGTCAATCTCGGTACGATTTATGCCGATATGGGACGTAAATGGAAGGGCTTGGAGTATTATTTTAAAGCCAAGGATTTTTACCTCAGGCTCTTTGATGAACATTATCCTCCATTAATCCCCATTTATGACAATATCGTGCAGATCTACCACGACATCGGAGACATGGCCAGCGCCCTGTACAATCTGGAAAAGATAAGTGCCATCAAGAAGAAACACTGCGGGGAAAACGATCCGGAATATATTGAAACACTCTATGTCCTTGGCGTGGGATATCTGAACATTGGCGACCGGACCAGAGCAGCAGACTACTTGCAGAGGGCCTTTGACCTCTGCTCACACCACCTTGGTCCAAATAATCCTTTAACCATCGCAATCGATGCTATCCTCCGACAGATTAAAAACACTTGACAGAAGTCAAGCGTTGAAACAGATGATGCGTATAGTGTTTATAATGATGCTGTGTACGTTGTCCTACGGATGCTACGGGAATATCTCGGACCGTGGGGTTGATTATCGACACATTTCAGAAATCAGCAATATGTCAGAAGTCAAGAAAAATATGAATCAGGGATACCACAAGCCATCGGATCAGGAGCTGCGTCAGAAGCTGACGGCCGAGCAGTATGCAGTCACCCAGCAGGGTGCCACCGAACGGCCGTATACCAATAAGTATGACCGTGAGTTCAGGCCGGGCATATATGTAGACATCACTACCGGACAGCCGCTGTTCGTGTCGTCCGACAAGTTCGATTCCGGCTGTGGCTGGCCGGCTTTCAGTCGACCTATAGCTCCGGACGTCCTGACCGAGCGTGCCGACACCTCGCACGGCATGAGGCGCGTAGAGGTGCGCAGCGCTGTCGGCAACGCCCATCTTGGACATGTGTTCCCTGACGGTCCACGTGCCACCGGAGGTCTGAGATATTGCATCAACAGCGCCTCGCTACGCTTCATCCCCAAATCCGAGATGCAGTCCGAGGGCTACGGCGCCTACCTTCCCCTGGTGGATCAGTAAAACCATCACCAATCCAGGAATACGACAGATAGGCCACAAATAAAATTCCAAGATAACATGAAAGAGATATATTTTGCCGGAGGATGTTTCTGGGGTACGGAACACTTCTTCTCGTTGGTTCAGGGAGTTACGGAGACTGAGGCCGGATATGCCAACAGCAGGATTCCCGACCCTTCCTACCAACAGGTATGCAGCAGTGTCACCAATGCCGCCGAGACGGTCAAGGTGGTATATGACCCTACGGTCGTCTCGCTTCCGTTTCTTATCGATTTATACTTCCAGACCGTTGACCCGACTGTCCTGAACCGCCAGGGCAATGATGTCGACACGCAGTACCGCACTGGAATATATTACACCGACCCGGCCGACCGGGCTGTCATCGACGCGGCTGTAAACCGGCAAAGACAGCGGTACGCGCATCCGATAGTAGTGGAGATCTTGCCTCTGGAGAATTTCTACCCTGCCGAGGATTATCACCAGCAATACTTAGTGAAGAATCCCCGTGGCTACTGCCACATCAGCCCCGCGCTGATGCGCCTTGCCACCCAGGCCCATGACCCCAATCATCGGCTAAAAAACAAGAAGTAAATCTCGACACTTAGTCCAATAAAACTTCGGTAAACTGGCAAAATTTCACCTTGCAAACATAGCGGGTGTCACATTGGATATGTAC
>DXXK01000040.1 GCA_019416425.1 Bacteroidales bacterium | reverse complement strand
CGCCCCCCAGAGGAGAAATTTATTTTTTCCGATAAGAGTAATTAACTTTATTTTAGTATATTTACATCACGTACAGAGAATTGCGATTTTGCCTTATTGTCATCTATTGCGATTTTTCTTGTACCACTTTTGTACCACCATCTATTTTACATCGGAAAATGGCCTACTCTGTTCGCATCGTTTTACGGAAATACAAACCCAATTCAATGGGGTATCACATTCTCCAATTATGCGTCACTAAAAACAGCAGTCGCAAGCGCATCAGTCTGAAATTATACGTCGATCCGGCCTATTGGGACAATTCGGCCGAACGACTTACCATCGAACGGAATCTGAAAGGCGAAAAGCAGCGGGAGGCCAATAAGAAACGAATTCAGGACAATGCTTTTTTGGACAAAGTCAAAGCCCGCGCCCGCGAGATTATCGAGAAATTCGAGATAGACGGCATCGACTGGACACTGAACCAATTTGAGGAAACATTTTTGAACCCCTCCAAGCAGGGAAAATTCTGCGCATACCTCGAAAATCACATCCAAACATTAAGGGATACCGGACATACGGGCAACGCCAAATGCTATTTCGAAACGCTTCGACTGCTCAAATATTACGACGGCAAACTGAGTCAACGGCTGTTTTCCGACATCGACCTGCGTTACGTGCGCAATTTCGATACGTTCCTGCAAAAGCGGGGTTGCAAGGGCAATACCCGCAAATATTATTTCAAGGCATTGCGGGCTATATTGAATCAAGCGAAACGAGAAGGTGTCGGTTCGGAAGCGGCCTATCCTTTCGTCAAAGGCGGCTTCGAGATTGCCAAGTTGGAAGAAGCGACCGAGAAACGCTACCTCCCGCCTCAAGACTTGCAAAAACTCAAAGATACGCCCGCACAGAATCCCCAAAACGAATACGCCCGGCAACTCTTTCTTTTTTCTTACTACTGCTACGGAATGTCGTTCGTCGATATGGCCTACCTTACGACCGATCATATTCAACGGCTGGCTGACGGGAATTATATCGTTTACAAACGCAACAAAATCAAGCACCAAAAGAACGCAACTGCCATCCGAATCCACATTACGCCGGAGATTCAGGGATTGATCGAACGGCTGAAATCTGCCTCGCCAACCGTCGAAAATTATTTGTTACCGATCATCACTTGTTCCGGCTATACGGGCGAGAAGCTATACAACCACATCCGAAGCCGTTACGCCAAATATCAGAAATATTTGAAATCGTTGGCCGAAGAACTCGGCATCGATTATCATTTGACCAGCTATGTAAGCCGTCATACAATGGCAATGACCTTGCAATACAATAAAATCCCGCGCGAAATCATTTCGCAGATGCTCGGTCATGCCGACCTTGAGACGACCAACACCTACCTCGACAGCTTCGACAACAAGGTAATCAACGAGGCAGCAAAAGTTTTGTAATAGGCCAACAATGGTTTAATATTTTTTGTATATTTGCGCTATGAGCGTAAAAAACGAGTCGAAAATAAACCAATTACTGCAAGAGGTTCCGGCTGGAGCCGTGTATCTGACCTCGTGGATGAAGCAAAATAACATACCGCATTCCACCCAACACAGATACGTCGAATCCGCTTGGCTGACCCCCATAGGCACGGGTGCAATGATCCGCACGGGCGATACGCCTACATTATACGGAGCCATGTACAGCCTCAATACACAGGCTGACAAACATCTGACAATCGGAGCCATGTCGGCATTGGAGATACACGGATATTCGCACTACCTCCCGATGGGCAGGCCAACCGTTTCGCTGTCTGCGCCACAAAAGGAGTATTTACCGCTTTGGTTCAGAAAATACGACTGGGGAGTTACGCTCCGGCTGTTTACCACCGAAATATTCAATTCCGACACCGGAATCACCACCACCCGACAAGGGGTTTTCGAGTTGCCGATCTCTACCCCAGAACGGGCATTTATGGAGTGTCTGCACCTCGCTCCGCAATATTACGACATTACCGACCTCTATTATGTGATGGAAATGCTGTCGATACTCCCGCCAAAGAATGTGCAACGACTGTTGGAGGAGTGCCGTTCCGTCAAAGTGAAGCGGCTGTTCCTCTTTATGGCCGAAAAGGCCCATCATGCGTGGTTCGGGGCCCTCAACCTCGACAAAATAGACCTCGGCAGTGGCAAGCGGGTAATCGCCAAAGGAGGCGTTTACGATAAGAAATACCAAATCACTATTCCGGCAGAACTGAAAAATGATTAATCAAGAGTACAAAGAGCGCGTGCGGCTGTTGCTCCGCATCATCCCGATTATTTCGACGGAAGAATGTTTTGCCGTTCACGGCGGCACGGCAATCAATCTGTTCGTGCAAAATCTGCCGCGATATTCGGTAGACATCGACCTGACCTATATTCCCGTCGAGCCGCGGGAAGCAAGCCTCGCCCATATCAAAGAACGGCTGAAAGCGATAAAGGCAAAGATCGAGGCTGCAATACCGGGCATTGCAATACGCGAAGTTCCCAACAAATTGATCTGCACCCATAACGGGCATTTCGTCAAAGTAGAGGTAAACGACGTGAAGCGCGGCATTATCGCACCGCCCATCGAATTGCCCTTATGCGACCTCGCCCAAGAAGATTTCGGCGTATTCTGCAGAGCCCGCATCGTTCCGCTGTCACAACTCTACGGTGGCAAGATCACGGCGGCACTCGACCGCCAGCACCCGCGCGACCTGTTCGATGTAAGTCTGATGCTCGATTATATCAAAGACTTTGACCAGATCAAGCGCGGTTTCATCTTCTGCCTGCTGGGAAGCGACCGCCCGATCTTGGAGTCCCTTAATCCTAATTTCAACGACCAGCGCGACGCCCTGACCAACCAATTTGAGGGCATGTCCTCAACGCCGTTCACCTACGAGCAGTACGAAGCGACCCGCCGCCGACTGGTCGAGTATATCAACGACCATCTGACACCGACCGACAAAGCATTTTTACTCGGATTCGAGGACGGGACGCCGGATTGGGACGCATCGGAATACCAAGATTTCCAGCATTATCCGTCGGTTCAATGGAAGCTACTCAATATTAGAAAGCTGAAAAGGAAAAATCCACAAAAGCATGAGGACGGCATAATCAAGTTGCAAAATTATTTTGGATTCTAATGTACGAAGACATAGTAGATTACGATGACTTTTCAGAAAGAGTAGGTTCTGAAAACGACATCCTTGACCTAATTTACAATGAAATTTGGAAGAGAACATATTGCCCTAAATGCGAAAGATTCAACACCCACAGCAGAAGCAAATACGCTTCAAAAAATATTCTTTGCCATCATTGCAGTATACAATGGTCTATCCTGCAAGAGACAATATTTTTCAAGACACGCATCGATTTAGTTAAATGGAGCTATGTCATCTATGCAATATCGTTTTACCCCCGAAAAGTATCTGTTAAATGGCTCATGACCGAATTGAAAATCAACTCCTATAACACAGTCTGGCATATGGCAAACAAAGTTAAAACTGTTGCCAACCATAGCCCAAAAGACAAATGTATTTTCAGAGAATTAGAAAAAATATTTCGTCGGCATAGATTTATATAACAGGATATAAAATTCATATAACAGGATAAATTATATAAACGACACAAAAACCGCATAAAAAAAGCAAAAAAACTTCAGCCAATAGTATCTTTTCCTACATTACATCTTATAATCAATACAATATGACTGGGAACACCAGTCATATTTTTTGTCTAATCCATAAAAAAACGATATAAAATCTTCAAAATAAAAATACACAAAATATTGACAATCAATATTTATAAGGAATATTTATAATAAAATCAAAATACTGTCAAAATATCCATTCGTATTAGGAGGGCATAACTTAATTTTTTAAGATTATGCATACTAATTCTTTCTCAAAATTCGGGGATGATTTCCCCATCGCGGGACTCTCGGTAAAGCAATTTATCGAACTCTGCGTGAGCCTCGGCTTCGGCAATCGCCCCAACTCTTATCCTAATAAGCCGGAATCACCTCCACCAGAAATTATGGGCATCAATGATGTGATTAAACTTACAGGCTATTCAAAGGCCACGATCTACAAGTTCACACATCAACGACTCATCCCATTTCATAGACCCGCCCACGGGGGACGGCGCTTGGTGTTCATCCGACAGGAAATCGAAGACTGGATGAAAGAGAATTCAATCCCCACCGTCGGGCAATACTGTAAAGAACAATTAAAAAAACTTAATAATTAAAAAATTTATGAAAACAGAATTTAACCCTTTGGAAGCACTGGCCGACATTTCTGAAGACGAACTGAATGAATTTATCGAACTACAGGAGGAAGCTCCCAAGAAGCGCCGGAGACAAAAAACCCGAGAATCCTTTGTGTGTTTCATCTCATTTTACGAATCTATTAAATTAATGCCGGAACGGCTCCATTTAAGAGCATTCAGAGTATTGATGGATTATGCATTCTATCAGAAGGAACCGCCTACAAAGACACCAACACGTATTATGCAATCTTTCGTCAGTTGGCGGAAGCAGGTGGATGTGAACTCGCAAAAATATGATAGGAAAGTCGAGAGTAATTGGGGCGGGAAAGATGGTGACGAGAAAGCGGATAATGACGGGACTTAAAACATCCCGTCTTATTTCTCAGAGCAATAACCGGACTGGAAACATACAAGAAACAGGCAGCAAATCAATACACAACACACTGAATAACAAAATCATATCCAAAACCATCGGATAAAATGATAATTTCAAACGCAATGAACCAAAACAATAAACTCACACTCTCAAGGACAAACACCGTTGTTAGGATTCCTGAAGACATAGTTGGGCCTCAAGTTTCGCTCTTTGCAAACGTAGTTAGCACAATCCCTGTCGCAACGGTCGATTTATGGACATTTTTATTAACAGCCTCCTACCAAAATATAGTAGACGAATATCGAGGCACTAAAGATCCGGACATACGCGCCAAAATCAAGAAATTCGAGATACCGTGCGTAACCGTTGCCGGGGTATTCGACACCCGCGCCAAAAAGAGGCTTCATCATCTTCATAGCAGCTATATCTGCATCGACATTGATGGGAAACAGAATCCCCGTGTAAAAGGGCGATGGAACTTGGTCAAAAATATGTTGAAAGAAAGAATCAGCAGTTTATGCTATGCTGGGCTATCTGTTGGAGGCGATGGATTATGCTGCATCTTTCGAATAGCTTATCCTGAACGCCATAAAGCTCACTTTTATGCTCTCGTGGACGAAATACAAGAACGGACGCCACTAATCGTCGATGAAAGTGGCAGCGATGTCGTAAGGCTGCGTGTGGCCAGCTATGACCCTCATCCCTATTTCAACCCTGATGCTCCTCCGTACTTGTATTACAAGCCGAACAAATACAGTGCGCCGCGCAGGGTGAAGAAGGCTCGAAACGCCGAAATGGATGTAATCACAAAACAACGGGCATATTCACTAATAAAAATAATTCAGAAAAAACAGATTGATATCACTGTTGGACGTGCCGTCTGGAAATCCATCGGACAAGCTCTCGCCAGTGAATTTGGGCCCGAAGAAGGGTTACGACTTTTCCACTTGGTAAGTAAATGGCATCCCGATTACGATCCTACTGAATGCAATGAAATGTTTGACTGGTGTATCAAAAATCACGATGATGTGGATATAGCCACTTTCTTTTATCATTGTCAAAGGTATAATATAACTTTCAAATAACCCCATCGTGCCGCGAGTGAAGCCGGAGCCTTCGAAGGCTCCGGCTTTTTTATTATATCTGCATCCCTGCGTAGATAATACCCGAAAGCATGTTTGGCGAAATTTGCACAACAAGGCCCCGATGGGTGTCGTCAATTGCGAAATATTTTTTTACCTTTGTCTTGTCGCGCAAGCGGCGTATATTGGTGAAAGTGTTTCGATTTAACCTCGAATAGGAATCTGGAAAATTCAATTTGCTGAGGGTAAACGACGACACTCATCACTTGTATTGGTATGCGAGATCATAATCCCCATACTATACAGGTGTGGGGTCTTGTGTCAGTTTATTTCAGCAAAGGTATTCCAGAACCTCTATTCGAATAAACCGGGCAGCTCCACACTTTCTTTTTGTAATCATGCCAAGTCGGGGCTGGGTGGCAACAATGTTTACTACCATGCCTAAAACTACCGTACACACGATCTTGCAAGAAATTGGCATTCGCGCATTACGCGAGTATATCTACAAGCACCTCCCTGCACCGGATTTCCACTCGCACGATTTCACAAGGAACTTCGAACGTCATTTTACAACCCAGTATATTCAAATGCAGGGGCTATATGCACGTAAGAGCACAATTGAAGCACGGAATATGACAATATCTTCCGAAATCGGAAAATTCCTTGGTCGGAATAGTGATTTGTTACAAATTGAGAAAGGTCCCAAGCGCATATCTATCAATATGAATGGCAAAAAGTCTCCGGCTCGTATATGGCATAAAACTTCGCAATTATGAAACGTCTACTTTTACTTACAATCCTAATCGGCTTACTGTTCACCAGCCCTAACAGTTTCGCCCAATCATCCAAACCCAAACGCGCCACCATTAAATACGAGAATGGCGTCAAATATGTCGGAGAAATCCGAAAAGTCAGCCCCAAAGGATTCATTATTAGAAAAATGAAATTTAAGCATGGCACGGGTATCATGTATTTTGCCAACGGGGATCAACTCAATGGAGAATGGTGTTATGATCAATGTAAGCGTGGAACTTACAAATTTGCCTACGGAGATATTTTTGAAGGAGAAATTAGCGAGAGTTCCATCCAAAATGGAAAGATGATTTTTTCTTCCGGCCTTGGAACGATGATATTTGCCTCCGAGGGAGATATTACGCTGGGATATAAGATATGGCACTACCCGGCTAATTGCAGTTTTACAGGAACAATCAAAGATAAAAAACCTTATACAGGCACTTTTGATTGCACATTAACAACGAAAGATGGGGATAGTTTTACTGGAAGGCTATCCGACGGACACTTCGGGTACGGTAAAATCGAATATGCCAATGGCGACACGTTCGAGGGAAATTTCATATCCGACGCCCCGTCAAGCGGCAAATATCGCTACGGAAGCATCACGGAAATAACAAGAGCAAATCACAAATGGGAAATTCCAGCTGGATGCGTTTTTGAGGGTAATATCGTCCCATTTACAGGAACAGTCAACATGGAAATTACCGACGCGGCCGGGGACAAGTTTATCGGGCGGCTCTATAACGGCGCACCGGACGAGGGAACAATGGTTTTTGCCGCCACCGGACATACCGAAACAGGGAAATGGAAAGACGGATTATCCCCTCGTGAATATCAGATTCAGCAGCGCGCCAAAGAACGAGCACGAGACTCAATTACTAAGGCGTTTGTGGCACAACAACGAATAAAAGATTCTCTGAAACTCGCAGATGAAAAGCAGAAACATCAGACTGAAGAACAAAAAAAGCAAGCATTCATCCGAAAATATGGTCAACGATACGGCTCGCTTATTTATCAAGGAAAACTCGAACTCGGCATGACCCAACAAATGTGTCAGGAGGTAATTGACATAAAATCATACGATATAGGAAAAAGCATACGATCCGGGCACAGGGTTGAAACATGGACTTTCAATAAGGACAAACAAGACATGCAAGTCGCCGCAGCGATGACGCAACTTTCCGGCGAAGAAGCAATGGCTTTAACCTTACTGATGGGATTTGCCGACAGCGTAGGTGCATCAACGCCCAAATACTCTATTTTAGTTTTCACCGACGGGAAATTGACAAGCCTTTATTAACCAAATACCATGAAACGAATAATCATCTCTCTGCTGTGTATAATAACGGTTCTATGCGGATATTTTTTAATTCACAAAAAAACCGCATTTATCAATACGAGAACGGAAACAAACTCCACACAGCAGCCGTCAGCCCCTTCACCGTTAGAACAACTGAAAACCCAATTCAAACAGCCGTTTAAAGGGCGTGTTTTTCAGGAATTGGTGAGCATGAGCGGATCCCTTAACAGCATTTTATATTGTGACACATTAGATGTTGCACAAAGAGCAAGTATCCTATCAAAAATAACGAATAAGCCTTATTCAGAAATGAATGCTTTGGTTTCGGAGGTAGATCGTTGTATCTCGGAATGCTGTGATTCTCCATGCTTTGCCGCCATACAAGATTCTATTATCTATTCCTACACCGACGAAACTCTCGATGTATACTGGTATTACAAAGTTCAAGGACAAGATTCAGTCTTAATGTTCAATATGGCTGAATATAAAAAAGATTACCCGGAATTATATTTTCTCGAAGACCTTACAACCGATGCAAGCATGTTGGATTGGGAAGCTATGACAACTGCATTTGTAGCATCAGCACGGCAATCCTCCCAACTGGACAACTCAATATACAAAGCGACCTTTGAACAGATCTACGCAATGGGATTTATTGTCGGATTAAACGATGGAGATTGTACCGCACAACAATTTTTCAAGCATGCAAAACAAACGGCGGGTATGACACCCCAAGAAATTTTAACCGAGAACTACCAAAACGACCTTCCGGAAATGGACACTTTCGGTCTAATTAAACAAATACATGATCCTCAAGAATTTTATGATTTAATAACTGGCGATCAAAAGGATTTCGGATTCTATTTTATGCTGAAAGGATATGAAGCTGCAATCCGCGTGTTAGGATGTGATGACTTAATCCGAAAGAAATACAATAACAACCAACAAAGAATAGTTCAAAAATGCCGCGAATTATACTCCACAGCGTATTCTTCGTCTTGTAAAGAATAAACTTAACGTACTGCATAATTACTAACTTGCATTATTATGGGACTAATTGTATCTATAACTTTAGTATTAGGCCTCATATTTTATTGGGAAGGCCGCCGATTATATAAAGAGACTGAAGAACATTCGAAACTACAAAGAATTGCAATCACGATAAAATTGGGAGGCATAAGCTATCTCAAATCACTCTTTATGCTTGCATGCCTAATAGCACCCGCTGTTATTATGTACTTAATAGGAGATGCTATTAAAGACCTTTATGATTTTTCAAAAGATTTCAAGGAAAACCCCTCTTTAACGGACCTTATCGACTCAATCAATCATCTACTTCTCTCTATTGGGGCAGGACTCGCCATTGGAATAGCCGTAACTGCTTTTTGTTTAGGATTGTTAATCATCTATCGCACCCGAAAATTGGAGAAAGACGAATAAATTAACCTTCCATGGAAGAAACCACACCAACCTTTATACAGGAATATTTCGGTGAATACGGTATTATGGGGTCAATTATCGTGATTCTGTTGTTCATCATAGGATTTTTGTACTTAAGACAGAAATATCCAAAAATGACTTTAACAAAAGAAGCCCCGGAAGAAACCCCTGCCGAAGAACCGGAACCAGAACCTCTTTTGATTCATTGCCCGGCTTGCGGCACTGAAGTTTCCCGCTATGCTCCGGCATGCCTTAAATGCGGACATCCGATATGCCCGACCGAATCAACACACAATGAAACCATTATCAATGTCCAACCGGAGAAGAAAGAAGACCGAGGCGGTTGTTTATGGTCTTTATTGGGACTAATCGTGCTAATAGTGGCTTCTATCTTCTTTAATTTCATCGGCTATTTCATTGCGCTCATTATTTTAGCTCTTTGCAGGGTATTCAGTGCAGGTGAGGCTATTTTTCTATTTATCGTAGGCTTAATTCTCACATTATTACTACCCATTCTCGGAATCATATCTTTAGGAGCATTATTTTTATCATAAAGAAATTAACGAACCTTAAACAAACAATCATGAAAAAAATTATTTTAATCCTTGTGGGGCTGGCATTGTGCCTCACTGTAGCAGCGCAAGAAAAGGCAAAAACTACGAATGTGCAGGGATATGCTTTGGCAATTGACAATGCGTTTTATTCTTTCAAAGAAAGTACGAAAGCAATCACCGATCAAAATTCTCGGAGGGGATTCGATATGCAGTTCTTCTTCACCCAAAAAGCAGATTATCCTATTATGGGAATAGCCAACATTGCTGGAGCAGGTATGCTTTTCACTGTCCGAAATACGAAGATCGCAAAGGAATATTCAGCAAATAGCACTGTCGTATTAGAATGTATTGGTTTGGACAACACGAGCCCGTTTAATATTATATTTGACTTCGGAGACAGTGCCGAAGATTTCTGTTATCCATGGAGCTTCACGCTGAAAGCTTCTGATATGATGGTAACAGCAAGTTTCCGAGACAAAGATGGAATAAAACTGGTTTCAGAAGACCCCGACTATAAAGAAGTATTTAAGGTATTGCAAGCCAAATACAAAGAACATTACAATATTAAATAATCTTGCATAATTCATCATAATTTTCCCTTCGTATATAATTTCGGTCTCGGATAAAGCACATAGTTATAAGTTGTTATCCAAATCCTTTCCGAATCTTTATCCCGACCATTCTTAGTTGTCCCGACCTGCCGCAACCCGGCAGGTCGCTTTGTTAAATCCCGACAGAAGATACTGCGACGCGATTTCGGCCCATGTAGTCGCACTCTCGATAAAATTCATTAACCGCCTGTTTCGAGCCAATGTATAGGGCTTAAATAAGCAAGCCGCAATGATGGTCTCCAGTACATAGCGGCTGAATTGACCTGCGTATTCACAGCCGGAATGTATTACCCCCAAAAACAAAATCACATGAAAAACAAAGAAGAAATCAGGCTCTACCTCGACACCCAATTCAGCGCATCGGAAGACGACATGGTGCAAATCGTCCGGAACGATTTCGACCGCATTTTGAATAGCGCGGCATCTTGCGCCCTAATTACGGTCGAGGGTACAATGCCCATCTTGGCGGAACAACTCCGCACCGAATTGGAAGCCCGGCACATCGAAGCCGACCTCGACGTGATTGTAAAAGTAAGCTATCATCCTGTATCGGAGATTAGTTTCGACGACCTATGCAGCCTCTTAACCGTCATCCACGAATTTGCCCCGCAGGTAAATATCGTCTGGGGTTGCGGCACGGATGCAAAACTGGCTGAAACCGACATTTCGATTCTGTTGCTGATCGGGACATCGGCGGAGTAAAATTTGCATGACCTGCCAAAACATATTGGCAGGTCATTTTTCATTGCACCATAAGGTAATTTATAGCTAAAAAGAACAAAATATCTAACTTATTATTCAGTTGCAAAAAACTTTCAGTTTGGCATATCCTCAATTCTATTTAAATTTTTCAATTCTTCCGGCACAATAATATTCATCTTAAAAGCATTAATATTCGAATGATTACAATATTTATCATAAAGATTTTTGATTACAAAAAGATCAAAAACTCCCAATATAAATGCCCCAATTAATGATATTGACTTCTTTTGGAGAAAACAATCTATTCCTTCGGTAGATGGCAATACTAAATAGCAAGCAAGACACACCAATAAAATAACAGTTATTCCACCAACCCAATACCATGTTTTCAAACGCCATTTACAAATTTGTTTCTTTATATAGTCATTTCTATCCCGTTCTCTATTCTCATTTATTAATTTAAACCGTTTACGCTTCTCGACTTCAATATCAGACGGTTTCGATGACAGTCGTTCTAATTTTTTCAAAACATCTTCAAACCGAGCAATGCGCTTATCATCCTCTTGTTTTTGTTTGTCAGCCTCTTCTTTCAATTTTTGAACAAACTGTTTACTATCTGACTCTGCAATTTCATTTAATTCCTCAATATTTTTGAGTTGATGAGTTGTAATACGTGTCGCAATCCGCAGAATGTCTTTGTCTGATATTGAGGCATCTTTGTATTTCTGAATATTATCATCCAACTCTTTTATAATGGATGCTTGCGGTAAAGATGAATTTAGAGTACATGATATCAAAGCATTCAAATTCGTATCAACAACGCCATCTGTCAAATCGCCATTTCCAATATCTGGTTTAATAAACCATAACACACATAATAATTCGTCAGCTCTAATTATTTCTGGCTGATACCCTCTTAACTTATAGCCTACATAATCTGAGTTATCATGATTTATAGCATTATTTACAAACCAACAATTTACATCCTCAAAATGTTTTATTTTCTTTTTACCACGCTTCTCTCGCACATAATACAATGCCATAATATCGTGTAATGCTGCAAAATCAGTATTTCTGATCTTCTTAAATTCTGCATATTCCGTACTACTTTTAGCCAAATTCTGATATTTAACAGTGTATGGAATTTGAAGAATACTATATTCATCAACTAAAATATTCTCCAGATTATCAGCAATTCGCTCTAAGTCATTTCTATTAAGGTTGCGGCGTTCACATGCTTTATAAATATCTTCTGGATTAATGAGTTTAGGAAGAAACGATTTATCAAAATATTCGGCTTTTTTCAATAATAAATCTGTCGTTTCTTTGATTGTTTCTTTCAAAACACGCAAGGAATACCCGAAACTTGATGCTATTTTCAATAATTGTCGGCAAGTAGTAGTAGACTCTGGAGTATTAAGATCAAGTAAACTAACTATAAAATTCGTGTCTAATAAAAGCTCTACATCAGACATCATTTTATCTTGGGGTTCATATTCAGAAAGATAGCAAGATAAAATAGAGCCTAAATAAATTTTTCGAATTACCTCGTAGCAACCGGGGATATTTCTGAAATATTCCACAAATTGGGCCTCTATAGAAAATTTACTCCCATTTACACTATAATCTCGATTTGCAAGATAATTCGATATTTTGAGTTTATTCAGATTTACAAAATCAAATATTGTATTGTATGAATCTTTTTTAACATCATTAATATCGCAAAACTGCTTAAACATCGTTTGCACCAATTCGACTTGTTGACGATTGGTTTCATAGATATCATTAAACTCTTCAAATGAATAATTCTTAATCCAAAAACTACCATCTCGATATACTTGTAGTTTTAGTTCTTCAGAAGTATTGATTTCTTGTCCGATTTTTAATAAAATCTTTTCTAAAACAGCAGGAGGAAAATCCAAACCAAAGTATTGGCAAATCCACGTAGATATTTCAGTTATAGACGCGCCTTTATAAACACCAGATTGAGTTATTAATTTATATAACGCATATTTTACTATCGGGACAAATATCTCAACAGAGCTATTCACAAAATTGCCCGAATTCCGGATTTGAGCCAAAAGACTATAAGTAATAACCTTGCTTGCTTCCATAATACAAAAGAATTTTCCTCTAAAATATTAAATTTAATGCGAACAACAAAGAGTTAGAGGATGAAACTACTATAATACCAAGTTTTTACTGATAAAACTCCAATCATTTCGGTTTATTTGTTGATGACAAGCGTTATATGAAACACTAATAGGAGCTACTGCGACGCAATTACAGCTCATATAGCCACAAACCTGATAAAATTCATTATCCGCCTGTTCGGAGCGACTATATAGGCCCAAGCACAGCAACTAACCAACAGCCAAATACTTAACGACTGAGATTGAAATTTTTCGAATAGCGACCATTTATGTACCACTTGTGTACCACCGCCATTTTTCGGACTATATACCACAAAAGAAAAATCCTCGATATTCGATTGAATATCAAGGATTTTTCATCAGTCGGGGTGACTGGATTCGAACCAGCGACCACACGCCCCCCAGAC
>DXXK01000004.1 GCA_019416425.1 Bacteroidales bacterium | reverse complement strand
CGGAGCGGCAAGCGGCCTCGCTGGCCATCATGGGGCGCTTGCCGTGGTCGCGGTTGCCGCCGGCGCCCACCACCGTGGTGATGTGTCCGTCGGTGCCGACAATCTCGCGGATGGTGTCAAGCACGTTGACCAGCGCGTCCGGAGTGTGGGCGTAGTCCACGATGGCGGTGACTCCGTTGGGTCCGCGGAACGTCTGGAAGCGACCGGCCACAGGCACCAGGCGGCTCATGTTCACCAGTACCTCCTCGGGGTTGAAGCCCGTCAGGATCGAGGCTCCGTATACTGCGGTCAGGTTGTAGGCGTTGAAGCGTCCTGTGAACTGCACCTCTACCTCATGGCCGTTGAGCGACAGCAGGGTGCCGTCCAGGCGTGTCTCGATGATGCGCGTGCGGAAATCGGCGTCGGAGCGCAGCGAGTAGGTGTAGACCTTGGCGCGGGTGTTCTGCGTCATGTACATGCCGGACTTATCGTCGATGTTGACCAGCGCGAAGGCGTCGGCCGGGAGCATGTCGAAGAACATCTTCTTGGCGTTGCGGTAGTTCTCGACGGTCTTATGGTAGTCCATGTGGTCGCGAGTCAGGTTTGAGAATATTGCTCCCTTGAACTTCAGGCCGGCGATGCGGCGCTGGTGGGCGGCATGGCTGGAGACCTCCATGAATGCGTAGTCGCATCCGGCCTCCACCATCTCATGGAGCAGCTCGTTGAGCGTCAGGGGGTCAGGGGTGGTGTGGGTGGTAGGGATCGCGCGGCCGTCCACATAGTTGCAGACGGTGGACAGCAGCCCGGCCTTGTAGCCTTCCAGACGGGCCATCTCGTAGAGCAGGGTAGCGGTGGTTGTCTTGCCGTTGGTTCCGGTCACTCCCACCAGCTTGAGGCACTCGCTGGGGTGGCCGTACCAGGCGGACGCCAGACGACCCAGGGTCTCGGCGGTGTCGGCCACGCGGATGTAGGTGATGCCGTTCACCAGCTGGGCGGGGAGCTCCTCGCACACGATGGCGCCGACATGCACGGATCCCACCATGGGGATGTACTTGTGTCCGTCGGTGGTTACGCCCCGGACGGCGACGAACATTCCGTCCTTCTCAGCGCGGCGTGAGTCGCTCTGGAGGCTTATTATATTACGGTCGGTATCGCCGATGATCTGCAGCGGCTGGATGTCCTGCAGCAGGCGTGACAGCTTCATTGTCATGGTTCTATGGTGTTTTCTAAACAGTTAGTCATATTTTGAGTTGCAGAGTCACGGTCTGTCCGCGTCGCAGCGGAGTGTCGACGGGGATAGACTGGGCCACGACGTGACCGTTTCCGCGGATGCGTACGTTTATGCCCCGCTTCTCCATGATTCGGATTGCCGACGGAGCGTCGAAGCCTCTCAGGTCGGGCATCAGGCGGGTGTCCTCGTTGATCTGCGCGCGCAGTCGCCGGATGGAGGGGGCGCCGGTTGCCTTGATCAGGTTGCCGGTATTGTTGGACGACGAGGCGGCGATGACTGGGGAGTTGCCGTTGCGCTCGCTGTCGAATTCCGAGGAATTGTTCAGCAGGCCGTGGCTGTACATCTGCAGGGCCATGTTCTTGACCACCTGGCCGGACGTACGGTTGGCCGACGTACCGGCGTTTGCCAGCACCAGGGCCATGCAGGAGTACTGCGGCTTGTCGTAGGGGAAGAATCCCACGAAGGCGTATCGGCGCTTGGACTGGTTGTACTGGCCCTTCTCGACAGGGTAGGCCGTACCGGTCTTGCCGGCTATCTCCACGCGGTCGTCACGCACCAGGCGTGCGGTGCCGTGGCTTCCCCACACCACCTCGCGGATGCATTCGCGGACCTTCTGCGCGGTCTGGGGCGAGCAGATGGAGGGACGGATGTAGGGAATGTCCAGGATGGAGTCCCTTCCGTCCTCGTCCACCAGGCCGCGGACCAGATGGGGACGCACGAACTTGCCGTCGTTGGCGATGGCGTTGTAGACCGACAGGGTAAACAGGGGAGGGAGCTCGGAGTTGTAGCCGTAGGCCTGGCGAGCCAGGTCAAGGTGACGTGAGGTCATGGTGATGTTGCGGCCCTTGGCGTCCTTGGCCACCAGACGGTTGAAGTGGGGTATGCGCTCGCCGGCGATTCCGGACCTCATCGGCTCGAAGAAGCCCATGGAGGCCAGACGGTCGTACCATTTCTCGGGATTGTTGGCGTAGCCACGGAAGATGACGCGCGATATTCCGGTGTTGGACGACTGCTCGATGATCTGCTTCATGGTCTTGCGGCCGGAGCCGTGCGGGTCGGTGGTGCGCATGAACGGCGAGCAGTCCTCGGTGTCGGAGACATTGTGCACCAGGCCGTCCTCGAACGCCACCATAAGCGAGATGGGCTTCATGACGGAACCGGGCTCAAAGGCCATTACCGCGCGGTTGATTGCCTCGCCGTAGGTACCGTCCGTCATCCGTTCCAGGTTGGATATGGCCTTGATCTCGCCGGTCTTCACCTCCATCAGGATGGCCGTGCCCCATTCGGCGTTGGCCTCCTGGCAGATGTTCTGGAGTTCCTGCTCCAGCATGTCCTGCAGGTCGATGTTGATGGTGGAGTGTATGTCGTATCCCCGCCGGGGGGGTGTGGTGATCCAGTTTCCGATTCCGTGGGCCATGGGTACCTTCTTGGCGTATCCCTCCTTGCCGTACAGGAGAGTGTCCAGGTCCTTCTCCAGGCCGGAGTATCCGTGGATCTGGCTCGTGACGGAATCCTCGTTGACGCGGCCTATGCTGCGGTAGGCCATGCTGCCGAAGGGGTATATGCGGCGGTTGCGCGCCGTCTTGTACAGGGGCGTGCGCTTGGTCTTGTACCATTGCTGGATGAAGGGGAACGTTCGTAAGCGGTCGTAGTCGGCCTGTGTGCCCTTGCTGACCAGCCTCAGCGAGCGTGTGCGGTCGCCGGGAGCCTTCTCGAACTCACGTTTCAGGCGTGTGCGCCAGGAGTACTTGGCCAGCGAGTCGGGGTTGTCGCCCAGGTTGCGTCGGCGGGGGTAGTACTTGTCGAGCGAGTCGGCCAGCGCGAAGATGGTGTCCTGCGGAATCACGGCCAGGTCCATTACCTTCTTGTGGCGCAGGTCCAGCAGCACGTCGTAGACGCGCAGGTTGCACGCCAGGATGTTGCCGTTGTCGGCCAGGATGTTGCCGCGCTCGGGCTTGATGGTGTCGATCTTGGAGAAGATCGCCTTGCTGCGCTTGTTCCAGTCATTGGCCTCGACCACGGTGGTGCGGAACATCATGAACATGATGGCGAATCCCATCAGGATGCACATCATCACGATGGCCGCGTAGCGTCCCAGAATCTGCTTCTTGTTGTTCTGTTTCTTCTTCTGTGCCATTATCTTTGTGATTGATTGTAAGTGTCCGACAGTTTATAGGGGGGCTGTTCCTGGAATTCCAGGGGAAGTCCGCGCTCGTGGACCATCCTCTTCATCTCGGTCTCGCGGATCAGGGACATGTAGCTTGACTTCTCGTTGAGCATGACGCTGCGCGAGCGCTGCAGCTCGGTGGTGAGGCTCTTGATCTCCTCCATGCGCGTCTTGGTCTTGTAGCGCAGGCCCATCAGGGCCACGATCACCACGACGATCACCATGATGAGCCAGGCGTTGGTCTTGAAGAACTCCAGCGATATGGACTGGCCGTAACGAAGCTCGTCGACCCACTCGGGCGACTTACGTTTCTTCTTGGCTTCGGTTATGTCTTTCTTTTTCTTGGCTTTTGCCATTGCAGGGTATGGTTTAACAGTGATCGGTAAGTTCGGCTACGCGCAGTTTGGCCGAGCGTGAGCGCGGGTTGCGTTCCACCTCCTCGGCGTCAGGGGTTATAGGGGATTTTGTCACGGGTTTCCAGGGAGTCATCACGCGGCCATACAGGTCCTGCCGCACGTGGCCCTCGGTGTTGCCCGCGCGCATGAAGTTCTTGACGAGACGGTCCTCGATGCTGTGGTAGGTGATCACGGCGAGCCGTCCGCCCGGCTTCAGGACGCGGAGGGAGTTGTCCAGGAGCACGCGGAGTGACTGCATCTCGTCGTTGGTCTGGATGCGGAGGGCCTGGAAAGCCTGTGCCAGGTCTTTCTTGAGGTTCCTGGGGTTCAGGAGCGGCGTCAGCACCTCGGTCAGCCGTGCGGTGGTGTCGATGGGGGAGTGCTCGCGGTTCCTGACGATGGCGGAGGCCAGGACACCGGAGCGTTTCAGGTCGGTGTAGCTGCGGAGCATCTGCTCCAGCTGTTCGGGGGTGGCGTCGCGCAGGATGTCGGCTGCGGTACGTTCGCCGCTGCGGTTCATGCGCATGTCGAGCGGGGCGTCCTCGCGGAACGAGAATCCACGACTGGCGTCGTCGAAGTGGTGGAACGACACGCCGAGGTCGGCCAGCAGGCCGTCTACCTTGTCCACGCCGTGGAAGTGCAGGAAATTGGGGATGAATCTGTAGTCGGAATGTACAAATGTAAATCGCGGGTCGTCGGGAGCGTTCCGCAGGGCGTCGATGTCACGGTCGAATCCGAAGAGGCGGCCGTCGGGCCCCAGGCGGTCCAGGATGGCGCGTGAATGGCCGCCGCCGCCGAATGTGGCGTCGACATACACTCCTTCCGGCTTGATTTCCAACAAGTCGAGCGTGGGCGTCAGCAGTGCCGGTATGTGATAGTTCTCCTCTGCCATCTTACAGTTTCCCTTACATTTCCCGATAATGTTTTTTAAGGAAAATTCACGTGAATTTTCCATTCACTATTTGGGGACGTAAAGTTAGTTATTTTTTGTAAACTATTTACAACCGAAAACAGCAAAAATATCAACAAGAGCCAAAAAAGTTATCAACAGGGTAAGTTTCGGCCGCGCGGAGGCGCGGCCGAAACAATGAGTGATGCGTAATTCAATGCGTAATGTGCAATGGGCTACGCAATAGATGGTGAGTCGTTAAATCTGTTAGAGGAGGATCTTGGTGGTGCGGCCGTTGCGGCGCATGATGTAGATACCGTTGGCCGGACGGTCCACGCGGAGGCCGTTCAGGTCGAAGAACTCGACGGTGCCGTCGGTTTCCGCCGCGATTGCGCCGATGCCGGAGGTGATGTAGTCCGAGAACTCAAGCTTCTCCTTGTTCACCAGGTCCGTAGGCTCCTCTTCGAGGCTGTAGCTGTCGGCGGTGCCCTCGGACTCCTTGAGGATGTATGTCTCGGGCAGTCCCGTTTGGGCCGAGTAGGTCACCTCGCCCTTCTCGTAGACGTCGTACTCCGTATCTCCCATCAGGCTCATGCCCGACTTCTCCAGCAGTTTGTTGTGCCAGGCATCGAACTCCAGCCTGTTTACGATTCTCGTCTGTATGGGCATGAAGCCGTATCTTACGTTGAGGACGATGCTGAGGTCGCTGCCGCCGTACTCCAGCGGAGTGTAGGTCATGGTGCTTCCGTTGATGTTCAGCCCATCCATGGTGCCGTTGATGGAGGCGTTGGCTGCACCATTCTCGGCATACTCCACCTCAATAGTCATTTTGGTAGGGCCTCCGGTTTCTTCTTCATAGAGAATATCCTGCGTGGCCTTCTTGATGCGGTTGGCGCCGGTCATGAAGTTGCCGAAGTCCTCGACAGCCTCCAGCAGCTGCCCGTTGGTCTCATACCACACGATCTCGCTCATAACGGATATGAGTTCCCATTCGCCGTCGTAGTAATCGTATTCGGAGATCTTGACGGCCTTGCCGTCCGTGCCGTACTCCATGCGCATGGAGGTATCGGGATGCCCGTTTTCGGAGTAGACGATTTCGGTTACGTTGCCGTCGGCATTGCGGGTCACCTGGTAGACCTCGGACTCGTCGGGAGTCCAGGCGCCGTTGTAGTATTGTTCAGTAATCTTGCTGACGCAGAAGTTCTTGACCACGGCATCGTACTCGTACGTGGTGCGTTTTACGGGTACCGGTACCTCCTGGTCTCCGTGGACGTCGGTCACCACTTCCAGTACCGGCAGGCCATCCTGGTTGTAGGTGTAGGCGGTAACGGTCTTGACGCCCGTCTCGGGATTGATTTCGGACTCCTCTTTTACAAGTCCATCGGGGGTATAGGTGCGAAGGATGGTTTTCGGGTTGCTCCAGGCTTCGTTTTCCCAGTCATATTCTAAGATCTTGCCGGGCAGCATTTTCGACTGGTCGGCGGCTTTGGCGGCGGATTGTCGGTCCATGCCGGTGAGGCGTGTCAGCGTTGCCATGGCCTTGGCGCCTGCGGCCTTGGCGGCCCGGGTGTCGGGAGCGGTTGCCGAGGCGATGCCGCTGCCGCAAAGAGCGCAGCCTGCCATCAGCAGTGCCAGACGTACGGTAAAAGATGTTCTCATAAATTGTGTTTATTGGTTATTGTGTTTACTATATAGACACACAGGCAATGAAAAAGTCCCATGCTGTGGCGAAAAAAAGTTCATACAGTCCTGACACTTCGTCGTTGCGTCACCCGACATCACCCTCCAAATCAGCAATCTTCTGAAATTGATCATAAGATATCACAGACATCCGGCTTACTCGTGGGGGCGCGCAAAGCCGCAAAGGGGGTCATTGGATGATGTAATGGGTGCCTTTTCCTGATTTTGGTTGACTGTCAGATGCCTTTAAACCTGGAGAAAGTTGACTCGGTTAATGTTATCCATATTTTATGTTGACCGTAGCCTTCCGGAGAGTCGCCGCTCCCGCCAAGGCCGCGATGGAATCTGGATTCCCGACGCCAAGGCCGCGAAGCCATCCGGACGGCTTGGCGAAATCCGCGTCAGGGTTATCCATAACCCTTGGCGAGCTTGGCGCAGGCAGCGGAGTCCATCATACTGTGTGCCGCCCCGACATCCATCGCAGCTTATTTGAGAACCATGCGGAGCCCTTTGCGGCTTTGCGCGCCACCAAACGTGCCGGCAAGCAGCGTCGTGTCACCCTGAGCCATTCTTCGATTTTTCTATTCTTTTGACACTCAATCATTATATTTCCCCGACCTGAAGAAGTGACGAAGTCAGGAAATGTTCATGCGGTACAAACGGCTTGTAGGTTTTATTCTGTCGAGCCTTGCTGCGTCACATGGATAACGGTGATGGTATATGCCATACCGAACTGGAATTCAAACTCTCTCGGTTCTTTGGAATCGTTAGGAGCAATTGAGATCTCGGTTGAGTAGGGTACTTGTTCATTCAGATATCTCACCCGGCCCCATGGTCCTTGGGGAAGCTTGTTGCCGGGGAGATAGAAGGAATCATTCTCCGATGGGGTAGTATGTTGGTTTCGTAGCCATGCCACATGGATCGTTTTGCCATCAAGGTCGACATATTTTCCAAAAAACTGCCCAAGGTATCCGAATTCACGATTCTTGCCGTTGGCTGTAGCGGTGAATGTCGCACCAGAAGCTGGAATCGTAGCGGCGTATTCGCACGTTCCGCTTTGATGCAGGGCAATCCCCTTGACGTCCAGTTCTACTTCCTCGAAGGAGGTCCACTCTTCGTTATGACATGACACAGCAAGCAGGCCGCATGTCATGAGAATGAGCGTCCCGGTTAACCCTTTCCTAAAGAATCTATTCATAAGCCATTGATTGATTTGATGCAAATTCAGGTATGACGTGACAAGATTTTTCATCACGTCGCCCCACATTATCAATGATGAACTTTGCCGCATGATATTGCATGGCCCATGAATTTTTTCTTTTGGGCGGTTTAATAACGCGCAGAGGCGCAGAGAAATAGTTCACTCTATGGCGAAAAATGTTCGCTATTTTCCTTGAGTCTCCTTTGCATTAAGGCGATTCAGGAGTTCATGCTCCTCAGCTTCGAGTTGTCTGCTTTTTTTTAGGTAATACGCTCGTATCTTTTTCTCCACATATATCTCGATTATTGTAAGCAGTGTGAATATCACTGCGCATACCGCTAATAGAATAAATACATTCTTCCATGAAGAGTCCATATTATTCCCCTAATTTTTGTTTCAATTCTTTTACCCGTTTCTTCAGTGTCCATACTCTCTGGATCAGCTTGATGGTGCCAATCTCGAATTTCCGGGATGGATAATTAGTCGAAATAATAATCATAAATGTTATTCCGATGAAGGTAACCAAGTTCTGCATCATAGTGAATGAACCTGTCGCTTCGCTACAAATAATTAGCATCATTAGTTTATGCATTTCAGATACTGTTTTTTAATAATTAACAAGTATCTGTTAGGAAAATTGTTTGAACTTTACCAACAGATACTTGATTTTATTTTATCTGAACAGACCGCCTATACTTGATTTTACACCGCCAACCAATGCTGAGGTTCCGGCTCCTTCCCAGGTCATCTCTGAACCATTAATATAGGATTTTACTATGTATTTTACAGTTCCTCGGATAGCACCTTTTAAATCTCTTCCGGCGAGATATGCCAGCCAAGGGGCAATTCGCTGAGGCCCATTGTTAGAGATTAGAACATAGGAGCCATTCCACCATTCACAGGAGTATATTCCTATTTGTAAGCATATGCCACTTGCTAATCCGTCTGTTTTCACAGATACATTATCCACTTTCCCGTTGTTAATTTCCCAGATTGTTAATGCATCCTGCAGTTGGTTGGACATTGTGGATAATGAACATCCGTTATCAGCATCCAATGCAATTCCGGACAACCGTTTCAGCATGTCGTATTCTGCCTCATCAAGTACGCCGCAGTTGTACGCCTGCTCCAGAATGCTGGTTCCGTCAATATGTTTGCCGTTGGTTTCTGAATCCGGTATAGGCTCCAGGAAATGTTCGTCGATGTAGGTTCCGTAATACTCCAGATAGTCATCCATTGAATCTACCATATCTCCGCACAACGAGCTGATTGTTGTGTTTCTCAGGAAGTTGGCCATGTTATCCTTGATGGCATTGTTGAGATTGCCAACGAGGACTTCGTTATCGGTTGACATAGGGCTTATGCCGGAATTCCGGGCAAGCTGAGACTGACCATAGTCCATAATCAGATTGTGTACCTTGCCGAAATCCCGGAGATCAAGGTTCGCCACTTGTCCGGCTCTTGTTGCCGGCTTGTTCTGGCCATCGGCCAGGTCCGCGTTGTTGCAGGATGTCACTATGAATCCAAGCATGAGCGCGGTCATGAATAATAATTTTTTCATTTTGTTATTTAGTTTGTATACTTCTCTGTCAGACGAGCTCAATCAGGCAGGGAGTGAAGATATTTGGTTGAATCACGCGTTATCCAACCGTGAAATGTCAGGGAGTCAGAGTAGATTCCAGGAATCCGATGTACACATACTCCGGAGTGAACATTTTGATGATGCCTTCGGGATGGATGTCCAGGATGTAATCGATGAAATGAGCCTCGTCCTCGAAAACCACCATCGGGGCAGTGTCGCTGCTGTCCCAGACTTCAGAAGACTCAATGTCCGAAGTGTCCAGAGGCTGGATGCCGTTCTCCTTGTCAACCGTGCAGGTTATTACAGCGGAAGGAATCCGTATGCCATCTTTCCCATGGTCTTTATTTTTCCTTGGGTATTTCTTGATGGTGACGGTACGTTTCTTTGGAATGTTTCCAGTATTTCCAGCATCCATATTTAGGGGTGCCATCAGCAGAAGCAGGAAACTTAAAAGGGTGATTAATGTTCTCATGTCTTGTTGTTTTGTTGATTTCGGTTGCAAAATTAGACAAGGAGTTTAGATATTGCAAATTTTGACTGACTGAAAAATGACTGAATTTTCAATCAGTAGCAAATCAGCTTATTAAGATGTCCTGTTCAGTCTGTTTGCAGTCAGTTTTCCTCCATTGGAGATGCCTGCGACAGCCGGGTCATAACGTGCGGATAATGTTGTCGATAATGGTGACGCTCAGTTTTTCGTTATTAATCTTGAATCCAATTCTGGCTCGGCGGGAATTGATCGCACCGTTAGTGATTGAGAGCAGGGAACACATCTCCACAGGCTTGAGACCGCATTTCACAAGCAATGCGGCGCGGAACTCATCCTCCGTAATCGTGTTCCATGTCAGGATGCGGAGATTAGTACGGAATCGAGGTGAGGCGGACAAGACAGTTTCCTCAATGGCGCCCCACATCTCATTCTTGATGCCAGTATGTGATGCGATAAGCTTCCGGAGCCGGGAATAAACCTCCGATTCGAGAATGACAGACGATACGCTCTGACTTTCGCCTTTCTCGCTCAGAGCAATCACTTCCTGGAGCAATAACTTATGGAGGTCCTTCTTGGAATTGGGCCTGACAGACTCGGCAATGTCATCGCTGCCAGCCTGAATGGCTGAATCATCGGTAGTTTCGTTGTTACCGGTATCGTCATCATTTGGGTTGTTATCAGTCTTACCGCTGTCATCCGAACTGTAATTATCGGAAGTCTCAGACAGTGCGATATTCCGTTTCAGGATATCCAGGGTCTCGAGAGCCTCCTTCAAGCTGATTATATTGACTTTGTTACGGTACTTAAGGTACAGAACCACTATAGTGAGAATAAGCACAAGGACCACACAACCGACAATGGTCCACAGGAGTATCTCATTTTCCTTGTGGGTTTCCTGACTTTCGCGCTCGTGGAGCTGGTAGTTGTATTTAGTGTCCTGAATCAACGTCCGCGTGTTGCGGTTTTCATCAAAGTATTCATCCAAGATGTCATTATAGTCGTCATAATATTGATCCAGAGAGTCGGGATTGATTAAATTCCTGAAATTTCTTGACAGAACGATTTTATAACCAATCCTTTTGTTGGTCATGTCCTCGTTGGCAATCAATTCACGTGCGTACATCAGTGCCGTGTCATTTATTCCTGCTTCAAGATAGATATCGGCTGCAAATGCCAGCGCAACATTCCTTGCGACAGGCTCAACCTGATCGGGTGTATGTCTTACAAGTTTGAGTGCAGCTGTTATGTCATTCTGTGTCTGCTTGACACCAGCGAGCAAAGTTCTTGACATGGCTGTGAACGTGTCAGGAAGATATATGGAATAATCCAAAGCCAAAGAAAGAATTGAATCGGCTTTGTGCAGATACCGTGCGCGAATTGAGTCATCTTGGTTTTGTAAAGCTGAATCATGATAAATTCCGCCCAATCGTTGGAGTGTATATACGATTGCCACGGAATCGTTGTCCTTCAAACTCTGATTCAGGACATCATTATAGAACGAAGTAGCATCGTCATAAAGACGTAGCTGCTCATACAGCATACCTGTCTGGTAAGTCAGGCGTCCTTTTAAATCATCTGGATTACTTTTCTGGTCGAGATTGTCCAATGCCTGCTGGTAATGCCGCAACGCAGTGGGGTAGTCGCCCATATCCGAGTAGACCCGTCCAGCATAGTAGAGGCTTTCGACATATAGAGGGTCTTTTTGATTGCCGGAGTAATAATTTAGAACATCCAGGATTAGGCTGTCGGACTCGTGCTGGACGTAGTTCTTGTCCCTGGCCTTGATGGTCAGGAAATCGTAATAATGTCTGTCAGGATCAGACAGCTTACCGGAATCGATGCTGTCGAGAATCTGAAAGGCTGATACGGGATCATCGGAGACAATTCCGGCAACCTGTGCAAGCCGCGCGTCATGTTGTGTTGGCCGTGAGCACGCCGCAAACAACGCGACAAGTATGAGTCCGAATATTGATATGAGATGGGTGATCCCCGGCTTTCTGTTCATTTTGTAGGAATCTTTTGGATTCATTCCACAAAATTAGCAAAAATCCGGGAAAAAGTGATATATTGGTCAGAAATGCTTAGATTAACTGAAATAAATTATAATAAACCGAAGTGCATGAATCATGAGAATCCATGCACCTCAGTCTCAA
The DNA here is from genome assembly GCA_019416425.1 of Bacteroidales bacterium. Lineage (GTDB taxonomy): Bacteria > Bacteroidota > Bacteroidia > Bacteroidales > Muribaculaceae > Lepagella. The sequence continues at coordinate 8,987 of DXXK01000004.1, read as the reverse complement.
TAATCACTTAGTTTATACGTCTGTTGATTCAAATAATTGCAGGCACCATAGGTACTTAGCATCTACTTTATACGAGGACCGTAAGAGGGTGGCATGCTTGCACAGCCCTTAAATTATAGAATCTTTCTTAGAATGCGTACGATACTCCGAGCGACATGGTCAGCGTGCGATGATGGATATGGTTCTTGAGCATCGGATACTGCAGCCTGTAGAAGTACGAGAAATGCCTGCCTGTCTCCACAGCCAGTTCTCCCATTAGGCCGAAGTCAAAATAATGGCCGAAATCACCGCCGTAATCCTCCAGTTTGTCATTAAACGGGCTATAGGCCTTCACCACGAAGGACTCGGAGACATATGGACCAGCTCCGACACGGATTCCCACGTTCTCGCTTACCGGCGCCCTCATGTTCATCAGGACCGGGATCAAGACGTCCCAGGAGTGACGCACGTTGGCGTGCTGGTGATGGAAATCGTTCGCGGTACTGTAATAGCCGCTGTGTATCTTCCCGCCGTTGTTGATGTACTGGATCTCCAGCCCAGGCGCAAGGCTCCAGAACCTGTTGAAACGGATGTCATATGAGGCTCCGACCATGGCTCCCACGCCCCATCCAAATGATGCAGGTTCATACGAGGGTTTCATGGCTGAATAGTCCCACGCCATTGCGTCGGCGCATATATGGGACAGATTTATACCTGCCCTGACGCTCCATTGGTTGCTGACATCCGTGGCGGCTTCCTGTGCCGAAGCGCTGATGACACTCGTTGTCGCGGCAGCGAACGTTACCAGCATGATTTTTATAATTCTGTTCATTTTTGTATTGTCGTTATTAAATTCTAAATATCAGCTCATTCGATAGCAAGTGGCGGTCGCACTCGCTTTGGAAAACAGAATATTAATGCCAGTCTCCAATCACGTCTATAGGTACTCCCCCCACATAAGGAGATGTAAAGCTTGCGCCACGCAACGACCAGTCAAATGTCTCCGGTTTTGAGAATCCCTGGTATTCAACCGTAGCCTTACACTTCAATTTAGGGAACAGATATACATAATGCCCGGTGGAATCCTTGAACACATGGCAGGGAATGCCGAAATCCACATCATGCGAGCTATATCCGGATTCAGTATAAGTGGGGAAATTATGCCAGGTCATTCCATTGTCCTCGCTTGCCTGAACATTGGACTTGGTCTTGGACCGATAGTTTATCCATACCAGTCCTGTCTTCTTTCTAAAACATATCTCTACATGCAGTCTGCCATCCCATAAGTATACGCCCGGTGCAATCCAGCGTCTATACATGTGACGTCTTGACTTCAGTTTGAGCATTCGGCGTCCATCCTTAATCCATCGCGATTCAAATCTTTCACGTGCAGGGATGGGGTCTACATGTGTTCCTGAGAACACGAAAGTTCCGTTAATGTCGGAAGCTGCATGGGAGGGTATGGTCTCGCCTGCTTCGAGATCGATCACCATGTCAGAAGAGGAATAGGTCAATCCCTGCGCTTTCAGTTTCGGATAAACATTCATATCTAACTTTTCAATAGATTGCTCGCCGACAACAAGCTTGCAGGAAGCTGGAGTCAGGTATCCTAACTCTTCATATTCCATGGGAATATATACACCACAGTCGCCATCCTCATTGGCGTAATAGAACTGCGGGTATTTCTTTTTGAACTCCTCGTAATCAGCTTCGGTATTGACAAGACTGTCGATTTCATGCAACGCTGTGTCATACTGTTCCTGAATGGAGACAAATCCAGGCACCAGCTGTTTCACATACTCAATTTTCTGATGGGTATCCATCTCCTGAAGTTTCTCCATTACCGCCAGGAAATCCTCCTGACTCTGGAAATGCAGTACGGAATCCTCATCCATCACTATGGATATGCCGTTCGACCGAGTGGCATTGTGGGCGCGATCCTGTTGTACAAGATCCGCGTCGTTGCGTGCGCAACCAATCAGCATAGTCGAGACTGCAAGAAATGTTAATAATTTTTTCATTTTAGTTAATTGTATTTGTATATCAGCAATTGATTACATTAACTCTACAACTCTACGAGCGCTCATATAGACCCAATGTAGCCTCCTGCCGGATTGTTGTCAATTCTCAATGTATGCCTCTGCAATCCAGTTTTTACACAATTATTTACCATAATAATGTTTTTCTAGAGCCCGTCTCCACATATACAGGTATTATGTACTGGTATTGATGTCATCTGCAGAAGCAGGAAACTTAAAAGGGTGATTAATGTTCTCATGTCTTGTTGTTTTGTTGATTTCGGTTGCAAAATTAGACAAGGAGTTTAGATATTGCAAATTTTGACTGACTGAAAAATGACTGAATTTTCAACTTGTATTAAATCAGGATATTAAGCAGTCAGGTTCAGTCGATTTTCAGTCAGTTTTCAGTCATCTGGGATACTTTGGAGAGCCGAATCACAACGAGCGGATCAGGTTGTCGATAATGATGACGCTCTGTTTTTCGTTCCTGATCTTGAAGCCAATTCTGGCTCGGCGGGAATTGATAGCACCATGGGTGATTGCGAGCAGGGAGCACATCTCCATAGGCTTGAACCCGCACTTCACGAGCCAGGCGACGCGGAAGTCATCGATCGAGATTTTGTTCCTTGTCAGGATGCGTAGATTGGTATTGAAACGAGGCGAGGCAGACAAGACAGTTTTCTCAATGTCGCCCCACATTTCTTCCCTGATGACCTTTTGTGATGCGACAAGGTCTCTGAGTTGGGAATAGACCTCCGATTCGAGAATAATAGGCGATACACCCATTTGTTCGCCCCTCTTGCTCAGTTCACGAGCCTCCCTGAACAACCTGTCGCGAAGCTTCTTGACCGAATCGAGATCCGCATGGTCAGGAAGCTCCCCGCAGTCGTCGATACTGTCATTGGTTTCGGAGGTGTCTTTATGTTCGAGTTTGTCGTTAATTTGCGATTTATCGGTCTCTTCAGAACCATCATTGCTCCCTGAATAGTCACTATTCTTGGAAACATTATTACCGGACGATTCCGACATGGCGATATTTTGCTTCAATTTTTCCAAAGTCCGGAGTGTTTCCCTCAACTCCAGGATGTTGGCCTTGTTACGGTATTTAAGGTACAGAACCACTATAGTGAGAACAAGTACAAGGAACACGGAACCGGCAATGGCCCACTGCAACCGTTCATTGGACTTGCGGGCTTCCTGACTTTCGCGCTCATGCAGCTGGTAGTTATATTGAGTATCTTGAAGCATTGTCCGCGTGGTGCGGTTCTCATCGAAGTATTCTTCCAAAATCTCGCTATATTCGTCATAATACCGGTTCAAGGAATCGGGATGCATATAATTCCTAAGCTCGGGAGATAGAAGGAATCGATAACCGGACTTTTTATTGAGCATGTCATCGTTGGAGATTAGCTCATGTGCATACATGAAAGCTGTATCCGTAATTCCAGCGTCAAGGTAGATACCTGCAGCATAAGAGAGTGCTACATTTTTTGAAATGGGTTCGACCTGGTTTGGAGTGTGACGTATAAGATTTAACGCGGTCTTTAACTTCCCTTCTTTATGTTTTACATCGGCAAGTAGAACATTTGACATGGCAGTAAATGGCGATGGTAGTGTAACTGCGTAAACCAATGATAAGGATAACAGGGAATCAGCCTTATTGAGATATTTATTACTGACAGAATCGGCTATATTCTGTTGCGCTGAATCAGCATAAATTCCGCCCAATCGCTCGAGTATATATACGATTGCCACGGAATCGTTTTCCTCCAAACTCTGATTCAGGACATCATCATAGAACGTGACAGCATCGTCATAAAGGCGTAGCTGTTCATACAGCATACCTGTCTGGTAAGTCAGGCGTCCTTTTAAATCATCTGGATTACTTTTCTGGCCGAGATTGTCCAATGCCAATTGGAAATACCGCAACGCGGAGGGGTAGTCGCCGAGGTCCATGTAGACCCGTCCGGCGTAGTAGAGGCTTTCGATGTAGAGAGGGTCTTCGGGATTGGCTGAGTAATAATCCAGCACGTCCAGGATAAGGCTGTCGGACTCATGCTGGACGTAGTTCTTGTCCCTGGCCTTGATGGTCAGGAAATCGTAATAATGTCTGTCCGAGTCAGACAGCTTACCGGAATCGATGCTGTCGAGAATCTGCAAGGCTGATTCGGGATCATCTGATACAATTCCGGCAACCTGTACAAGCCGCGCGTCATGTCGTGTTGGCCGTGAGCACGCCGCAACCAACACAACAAGTATGAGTCCGAATATCGATATAAGACGGGTTGTAACCGGCTTTCTGTTCATTTTGCAGGAATCTTTTGGATTCATTCCACAAAATTAGCAAAAATCCGGGGAAAAAGGAGGCATCTGCGTTAAAACTTCACATAGGAGTCATAATATATGAAAAAAGAAGAGAATAGAACATACATAACAGGCCATCAAGAGACGCAAGTGGAGAACTTCAAGTTCTTGCGTCCCTGATGGTGTTACATAATAATCTTTATTTACGGAATATGTGTTATTTTTGAAATTTGAATGTTTCAGACATTCCGGATACAGGATCTACAACAGTCAAAACATACATTCCTTCGGGCAAGTCTGAAATATCTATATTTCCAGTTGTCGAACCACTTTGTAATATTTTGGAATCTGCTGAGAAATCAAGAGATGCTATAGTATAATTATAATCGTAGAGAACAGTTTCAAGATTCTCAATATGAATATAATGATCTGATAATTTAAAATCCAATACAAGACGTTTCGATACAGGATTGACTGTTATCGATGGGCCTGTAGATGTACCGTTCTCATTGTACCCGACAGCTGTAAACGTTGTTGTGTTGTTTACTGTAGTTTCATAATATCCCTTTTTTACATCGGTGATCTCTATTTTTCCCGGGACTCTTGCTCCTTTTCTAAGTTTTTCCAAAATAATTCGATCCACACCTTCTGTATTTGAGAAGTAAATTCTAACAAGATTGGTTGATTGGTTAGCAGCAGTGGATGTCGTAGAAGTTGAATTCACAAATGCATAGCTTAAATTAACCTTCTGAGGAAGATAATCTATCACAAAGAAGGTGGAACTACAATTAATTCTTCCAAAATTATCTCTCCACTGGGTGGTAATTCGTGCTCGAAGATACCCATCTATTGTCCGTGCATACTGACTTTCATCATAATGAAATGTATAATTCGAAAAATTTAAATGAATATCAGGAAGATACATATCGATGTGCTGTAAGATATCCCATGTGCCATCTTTCTTCAACACTGAAATTGATATGCCTTCATCAGCAACGTTATCACCATTATATAAAAATGGTTGGAAAGATTTTAAATACTGTTTAAGGTCATTATTGATGCTACGATTTATAGATTGAATACCCGTATTATGACCGATGGTGTCTTGTGCATGGGTAATTATATGTGAAGCATTGTTAAAGGAAATTGTTCCATTATACGGCATTAATAAGGACGTACTTCCTCCAGAGGAGTAAGAGGGTGTTGACTCTGATGATAAATAATCAGCTTTCCATCCTAATAAGTTTCTGAATATAAAATTTGCATAATTATCAGAAAGGCTTCTTGTAACCATTCCTTTACAGAAATCATATGACAGTATATTAGAAACAGCACATCCGTCTTGAGGGATGAAATAATTCAATGATACTCCATTTTGCCATTGCGTAGGAGCATATAGTTTCATGCTGTAAAGACCATTATCTGATAGTATGAGTTCTCCTGCGGTTGCTTTAGTTAACTTTTCAACCGGGTCAGTCGCGTCTCCTAATTTATCATTGATGGAACTTTCAAATGGCGTTAATTCATGGGATGGTTCCAACAATCCTTTTGTAACAGGATTATATCTGTAACTGCTTGACAGTCCAAGACCTATCAATAAATCACGTACAACAAGTGATACAAAATCATAATTCTGCCCAGGGTCATTTCCCATTGAGAATGATATTTCATCCAGTCGTTGACTGTTATATGTGATTTCTATATCCGGATTTTGAGTCAGAAATTCAACATTTGGAACATAATCCAAATATGTCACAGTAGATTCGTGACTTAATTCCGCTAATATCACGCCCTTAATCACACTCATCTGAGCGTTGTTGTAATATACACTCTTGCCGAAATTCTCCTTGCTTCTCGCCAGCACCTTAGAGATTGCCTTACTTGAAGCCCCGTTAAGGATATCACAGGAAACCTTGACCTTTAATGGCAAACATGGGGGCATATATTCTTCAACAATCTTACATGCGTATGAGAATGGAGATTTCATTTCTTCAGGACACGATTCATCGAAAACAGGTATTATAACGGTGCCACCATTAATCTGTCTGATTATTGGAGTTTCCTGAATGAGGTTGATGTATCGATCTGAGATAACGTTGTACGACTCAACGTATGAGTCTGATTTCGCGGTTACGACAGTTATTAGCAATACAAGTAATGCGAGTATTTTTTTCATTTCACTATTAATTTTTTAGCGCATCTATATACTTTAGTGTACCAAGGATTCCGTAGGATTGCGGTTTTACCCTACAATCTCCATGGCAATATCGTACACGACCCCACCATCATCATATTTCACCAAGCCATTAATTCCTAATACATTGCACAGCCAATTTGTTGCAACAAACTTATAAGGTATAAAGATTTTGTAAAAATGGTCTTGGAAGAATCCGTTGGTGAAAAGAACTCGCATTTCTTTACGAGATTCATTAAATACCAACAATCTTGATTCCTTACCGTAATTCATTGTGTATGGAATTACTGTAAACATCATTGATGTATTCAGTAATTCATCGGGAATCAATTTCCAACCTCTCATTGGATATTCGCTCGCCCAATGTGAGATTCCGTATAAGTTATTACGATCCAAGTTTTTGCGATATATCTCACAAATCTCTGATCCACGCATTGTGTATGGTTTGTAAATCTTTAACGGAGCACTATCATCGATATGTTTAGACTTATCATGTTTGAGTGTATCCAATGTGACTATTTGTAAACCATCATAATATTTTCGTGGATTAACTGTAGCCTCATTCATCTCATTGTCTTCCGTTTTGAGCGATGCGCGTATTTGGTCGGTGAGTTTGCCTTCTAAAGACTCCTTGATAAGTTCAGTAAGTGTTGACATAACTGTTTGGTTTTTTATTTGAGATATTTATAAAACAGCGAATCCCATGTTGCAATCTCTGGAACACGGGATTCTAAACATAATATACACAAATTCTTAGTTGTATTTCAAATGTAATTGGAATATAACTTCACATCCATCAGCTATCGTAGAACCCAATATATTAGTCCAAACTAATGTCCACATTGTATAGTTATTTGCTGGTTTAGCGTATACATATGCGGGGATTCCTTGTTCAAGGTTATATATGTCAAATACTGACCCAACTAATGGTGCACCATTATTTATTGCATAAAGTATTCCTGTAAATACACCACCTCCGACATCTTTGGTACCGGGCTCGTTAGTAAATTGAGCAATTGCATAACTTTGTAATGCATTAATTGTTTTGTCGCTTAAAAAAGTACCCGACACTTTAGATATTGATATTACCTCGTTATTAACAGTTCCCTTATAAACAACAACCGTGTTATTCGCTGCTATCATATCGGATACTGCTGCATAAGTAAGCAATTTATTAGTACCTGTTACTTTATCTGACATATCCTTGTATTATTGTTTTGGTTTATAGATAATTGTACAGATGCCGATACTATCTGTTGCATCCCTTATCCATACACAAAATTCATCTTTGATGAAAAATAGTTCTCCATAAATTTAACGAAACATCATTTTGTCGGTAATATTCCATATACTCAAAAATACAAGGCAAAATGAACTCGTTTAAATCCCTTCTTGATATGATAGATACTCTAAGCACCGAAGACGAGTGCAGAGAGTATCTTGAAGAACTGATTTGGAACGGCAAGCCGCAATGTCCGTATTGTTCATGTTCCAAAGAGCCGTGGAAACTGACTTCATTCGGAAAGTTTCGTGGGATGTATAAATGCCCTCATTGTGGCAAGAGGTTCAATGTCAAGATAGGCACAATGTTTGAGGGTTCTCACATTCCGCTCAAAAAGTGGTTCTATGCTATCTACATATTCCTTGCTCATAAGAAAGGCATCAGTTCTGTTCAGTTGGCAAAGGATATTTCCGTAACTCAAAAGACAGCATGGTTCATGCTCTGTCGTATTAGAGAGAACCTAAAAGACGATGCTACATTCGATGAAGATACCCAAGTTGACGAAACCTATGTGGGTGGTAAGACCAAGAAAAGCAAAGGAGGACAAGGACGTTCCCTAAAGCAGAAAACTCCGGTGTTCGGTCTTCTTTCAAAAGGAAAGGTTCATGCGTGTGTTGTACCCAATGCCAAGAAAAGAACCCTACAGACTATTATTGATGAACTAGTTAAGACGGGAACACGCATCATTTCAGATTGCTGGAAAGGCTACAATGATGTGCAGAAAAACTATCTGCATGAAACCGTAGCCCACCATCTTGATGAATATGTAAACAAGAACGGATACCACACCAACTCGATAGAGGGATTCTGGTCATTACTCAAAAGAGGCATAATCGGAATCTATCATCTTGTTACCGCAAAGCATCTACCTAAGTATTGCAAGGAGTTTGTTTACCGATACAATACCCGAGACATGAGCGATGGAGAGCGGTTTGCAGAGTTCTTAAAATCACGGAGCTACAGATATCTCTATGGAGAGATAATCATGAAGCCTGAATATGTTGACTTTGCAATGCGACTCGCATGGGAGAATGACATAAGATTTAAGAATTATTAACATTAGATTTTTAACAAACATACATCTTTTAAGTATAATTACATATACTCAAATATAATTGAATATGAATAAATTTAAAAGTTTGCCTGAGATGCTAAAAGAAGAATTCAACAATGATTCATTGTTGGAAATGGCGAATTTCTCTAAATC